>NZ_JAJQKY010000009.1:0-262977 GCF_021213715.1 Pseudomonas sp. CP-1 | reverse complement strand
ACGCGGCTTCGCGGTGGTCGCCGACGAGGTGCGCAACCTGGCCCACCGCGCCCAGGAGTCGGCCCAGCAGATCCAGAAGATGATCGAGGAACTGCAGATCGGCGCCCAGGAAGCGGTCAGCACCATGACCGAGAGTCAGCGCTACAGCCTGGAGAGCGTGGAGATCGCCAACCGTGCCGGCGAACGCCGGAGCAGTGTCACCGGACGGATCGCCGAGATCGCCGGGATGAACCAGTCGGTGGCCACCGCCACCGAGGAGCAGACCGCGGTGGTCGTTTCGCTGAACATGGACATCACCGTGATCAACACCCTCAACCAGGAAGGCGTGGAGAACCTCCAGGCCACCCTGCGCGCCTGCGGCGAGCTGGAAACCCAGGCCGGGCGCCTGCGCCAGCTGGTGGACAGCTTCAAGATCTGAGCACTGCCCGAGCCGTAGCCGAACCGGCGGATAATCGCGCCGCGGCTATCCGCCCTGCCCCCGGCCATTCGTAGGGTGAACAACGCCAACGGCGTTGTTCACCCTTATCCTGCCAGGATGCCTCCCGAGGCATGCCTTCCTCTCCGCCCGCTCCCTCTGCGACCTATTCCCGCGCTGGCTGCCCCGAACGCGCCGGCTCGCGCTTTCTTTCCTAGACTTGAAGCTACCCATGGCTCCCGCACACCGTTCGAACGACTGCCGGCGCCGGTGGTCCACTGAGTGGCAGAAGGAACAAGCTCAACGGAGGAAGGCCCATCGTGCACATCGCCGATATGACCATGTTCTACGCGCCTGCCAGCGGGGGGGTACGCACCTATCTCGAAGCCAAGCATCGCCATCTCTGGCACTATCCCGGCATTCGCCACAGCGTGCTGGTTCCTGGCGCCGGCTATCGCCAGGCGAACGGCATCCACGAGGTGCCGGCGCCGCCGCTGCCATTCGGCAATGGCTACCGCTTCCCTCTCCGTCGCGGCCCCTGGCGCAAGGTGCTGCGCAATCTGCAACCGGACCTGATCGAGGTCGGCGACCCCTACCTCACCGCCTGGGCGGCGCTCGACGCACGGCGTCGGCTGGACGTGCCGGTGATCGGTTTCTACCACTCCGACCTGCCGCTGCTGGTGAGCAATCGCATGGGCGCCTGGCTCGGCACCAACGCGGACAACTACGTCAGCAAGCTGTACGGCCACTTCGACCGGGTCCTGGCCCCCAGCCGGGTGATGGCGGAAAAGCTGATGCGCCTGGGCGTCGCCGACGTGCATGTACAACCGCTGGGCGTCGACCTCGTCACCTTCCATCCGAGCAACCGAGATCCGGGGCTGCGCCAGGAACTCGGCCTGGACGAGGAAACCCGCCTGCTGGTGTTCGCCGGGCGCGGTTCGCGGGAAAAGAACCTGCCGGTACTGCTCGACGCCATCCAGCGCCTCGGCGACGGCTATCACCTGTTGCTGGTGGGTTCCAACATGCCGACCCGGGTACCGCGCAACACCAGCGTGGTCGACCATTTCTGCGACAGCCGCGAAGTCGCCCGCCTGCTGGCGAGCAGCGACGCGCTGCTGCACGCCGGCGACCAGGAGACCTTCGGCCTGGTCGCACTCGAAGCGATGGCCAGCGGCATTCCGGTGGTGGCGGTGCGCGCCGGGGCACTGGCGGAAATAGTCCCGGAGCGTTGCGGCGTGCTCTGCGCGCCGAACAACGGCGACGCCATGGCCTGCGCGGTGCGCGAACTGTTCAGCCACGACGTCGAGCTGCGCGGCCAGCGCGCCCGCCGTCACGTCGAGCGCCAGCATGCCTGGGACGCGGTGGTCGCCGGCCTGCTCCTGCACTACCACGCGGTACTCGGCGACAGCGAGGCGAGGTTCCCGCGCTATGGCTGAACGCAGCCTGCTGCTGGTGTTGCACGACGTGGCCCCGGAAACCTGGCCGGACTACCGGCCCTTCGTCGAGGCCGTGGACGCGCTCGGCCAGGTCCCCATGACCTGGCTGGTAGTGCCCGATTTCCACCATCGCAACCCGTTGGAAGCCGACGAAAAGTTCTGCGAACTGCTCTCGCGGCGGGTGGCCCGGGGTGACGAACTGGCTCTCCACGGCTTCTATCACTACGATGACGCCCCACCACCGCGTACTCCAGGGCAATACTTCATGCGTCGCATCTACACCTGGGAGGGAGAGTTCTATGCCCTCGACCACGCCGAGGCCAAGGCCCGCCTGGCCGCCGGCATCGAACTGTTCCGCCGCCGCGGATGGCCGCTGCACGGTTTCGTCGCGCCGGCCTGGCTGATGAGCGCCGGCACCCGCCAGGCGCTCGGCGAGAGCGGACTGCGCTACACCAGCGACCCGTCCAACCTGTATCGGCTTCCCCACCTGCAACCGATCGAGGCCCCCGGTCTGGTCTGGAGCGCGCGCAGTGCCTGGCGTCGCGGCCTCTCCTGGGCGCTCAGCGAGCAGCGCCGGCGGGCCTGGCGCGCAGCGCCGGTGATCCGCCTCGGACTCCATCCGGTCGACATGCGCCATCGCTTTTCCCGCGAATACTGGCTGCGTACCCTGCGCACCCTGCTGTCCGAGGGGCGCCAGCCGCTGACCAAGATCGACTGGCTGGAGCGCCGCCTCGCCCTGGACCACGCGGCATGAGTCGAGGCTGGTTACTGCTGTTCGGTTTGATCGGTGCCTCGCTGATTCCGCTGGTGCTCGGCGGCAGCGACATGTTCTCGCGCTTGCGCGCCTTCCCGCTGGACAGCCTGCTGCTGATGTTCGGCATGATCGTGGTCTGCTGGTTCATCAACGGCCTGCGCCTGCGGCTGCTGCTCGCCGGGCGCGCCGGCAAGCTCGGGCAGTTGCAGAGCGTCGGCATCATCATGGCCAGCGAATTCGCTTTCTGCGCCACTCCGGGCGGCAGCGGCGGGCCGTTGACCCTGATGGCGCTGCTGGCCCGGCGCGGCCTGCGCCCGGCACAGACCAGCGCGGTGTTCGCGGTCGACCAGTTGGCCGACCTGACGTTCTTCCTCTGCGCCCTCGGCGCGATCCTGATCTATGCCCTCAGCCATTCGCTGAGCCCGAACATGGAATCGAGCCTGATCTTCAGCGCGGTATTCCTGGTCGGCCTGTTCGTCGGCGCGGTAATGCTGATCCGCTACCTGCACCAGGTGATCCGCTTCAACGGGCGGGTTCTGGCGCGGCTCGGCGTGTCATCGCGCAAGCGCCTGCACTGGGGCCGCAAGATCCTGCATTTCCGCATTGCCCTGCACGACAGCCTGCGCCTGCCGAAACGACGCCTGCTGGCGGTCTTCCTTCTCAGCAGTACGCACTGGCTACTGCGCTTCAGCGTGCTCGATCTGACCCTGCGCGGCCTGGGAGTGGATATCCAGTGGGCCTGGACCTTCCTGATCCAGATGGTCTCGCTCAGCGCCGGACAGCTCTCGCTGATCCCCGGCGGCGCCGGCGGCACCGAGCTGACCTCGGCGGCCCTGCTGGCCCCCATGATCGGCAAGTCGACGGCGGCGGCGGCCATCGTCATCTGGCGAGCGGTGACCTTCTATTTCTACCTCGTCGCCGGCGGCCCGGTGTTCGCAGTGCTCGCCGGACGCCCGCTGCTGAAGAAGCTGATCAGCAGTCGCGAGGCTTCTTCCTGAGCGTATCCTCGGCGTCAGCCTCGCCCGTCTCGCTGGCGCTCTCCTGGATACGCCGCCAGAGTTCGGCCGCGCCGGGAAACTCGGTTCCGTCCTCGTCGCCGAGGGCGTCGATGTCGTAACGGCTTGTGCAACCCTCGCCGAGGGTCGGTGGCGGGCTGGCGGTGCCCGCCGACCTGGGATCGCTCATGTTCGTTCCTCCGGGTGCCGGCCCCGGCCGGCATTCCAGGGAAGCCGACTCAGTCGAACACCACCGTCTTGTTGCCGTGTACCAGTACGCGGTCTTCCAGGTGATAGCGCAGTCCGCGCGCGAGCACCAGTTTTTCCACATCCTTGCCCAGCCGCACCATGTCTTCGACGTTGTCGCGGTGAGTGACCCGCACCACGTCCTGCTCGATGATCGGACCGGCATCCAGTTCCTCGGTCACGTAATGGCTGGTCGCGCCGATCAGCTTGACCCCGCGCTTCGACGCCTGGTGATACGGCTTGGCGCCGATGAAGGACGGCAGGAAGCTGTGGTGGATGTTGATCACCTGGTGGGCGTACTTGCGGCACAGGTCCGGCGGCAGGATCTGCATGTAGCGAGCCAGGACGATGCAGTCGGCGCCATGTTCGTCGATCAGCCGGGAAACTTCATCGAAAGCCGGCTGCTTGTCCTGCGGATCGACGGGAACGTGGAAATACGGGATACCGTGCCACTCGACCATGCTGCGCAGGTCGTCGTGGTTGGCGATCACGCAGGGAATCTCGCAGTCCAGTTCGCCGCTGTGCCAGCGGTGCAGCAGATCGGCCAGGCAATGGGACTCCTTGCTGGCCATCAGCACCACGCGCTTCTTCACCTCGGAATCGGTGATCCGCCATTCCATGGAGAATTCGCGGGCGATCGGGGCGAAAGCCTGGCGGAAGCCATCCAGGTCGAACGGCAGAGAGTCGGCACGGATCTCGTGGCGCATGAAGAACCAGCCGTTATCGTTGTCGGAATGATGGCTGGCTTCGGTGATCCAGCCATTGTAGGTGGCCAGGAAGTTACTCACCTTGGCAACGATCCCGACCCCGTCGGGACAGGCGATCACCAGCCGAAAAGTGCGCATGGGTATACTCCAGAAACATCGCGAAAGGCCGCCATTCTAGCGGCATGGCGGGAAAAGTTCAGCCTCGGCGAAGGCCTTTCGACAGGCTGTTGCGCGAGAGAATAAACCCGCACAACAGGGCAATCCCGATGCGGAATTAATTACTTTGAATTTCATCGAGAAAAGTTTTCATCGCGGTTTACTTACAGTTTCGCCCTGACTATTATTGAATCTACTTACATGCCCGCCACCGCCACTCAGCACAGACAAGGTACCTGACATGTCCCTGATCAACGAATATCGCGCCACGGAAGAAGCCATCAAGGAACTTCAGGAGCGCCTGAAGTCCCTGGAACAAGACGACAAACTGAAAAAAGAACTGGAATTCGAAGAGAAGCTGCGCACGCTGATGGGCACTTACCAGAAGTCCCTGCGTGACGTGATTTCCCTGCTCGATCCGGACGCCAAGATCGGCAAGAGCACCCGCACCGCCAAGGCGCCTGCCGGCAAGCGCGCGCGCAAGGTCAAGCAGTACAAGAACCCGCACACCGGCGAAGTCATCGAGACCAAGGGCGGCAACCACAAGACTTTGAAAGAGTGGAAAGCCAAGTGGGGCCCCGAGGCCGTCGAGAGCTGGGCCACCCTGCTCGGCTAAACCAGTCAGTTCCACGAAGAACGCCAGCCCAGTGCTGGCGTTTTTCATTTCCGCCGGATCGTACCGACTCCTCTGCCTGCGTCCTCAAGTCTCCAGCGAATAGCGTTGACGCAGTTCCGCGGCGTAATCGCGCCAGGCCGCAAGTACCGCCGGCAATGTGCCGCCCTGCTCTTGCCGACAAGCCTCCAGCGCCGCCTCGAAGGCCGGCAAAGTATTCGGTGCGCCGTATTCTTCATGGGACAAACGATTGCGGCAGAAGCTTTCCCATTGTTGGCGCTCGTCCACATTTAAAGTTTCCGGGAAATTTCGCGCACGATAGCGGAAGAACAACTCCTGCAAACGGGCATCGTCGAAGGGCCATTGTTCTTTGGCCAATTGCTCCGGTTCGGCAAGGCGCAGCTGTTCACAAAGGCGTCGATCTCGATCGCCAATAAATCCGTCATACAACTGTTGCTCGGGGTCGTCGCTGGCGGAGAAACTTTCTTCGCCATATAGCGCTGTCAGTTTGTCCGCCCAGACGGTTTGATGCTGGCGCAACAGCTCGGCTTTTCGCTGGCACTCCTCGAGTTCGATGCCGGTTCGCTGGCGATCCTCGGCGCGCAATACCGACAGCGGCGCCACCACCGGGCAACGGTTGACCTGGATCTGCTTCAGCGGCACCGGCAACTCGCCCTCGGCCAGTTCGTCGCGACGGGTATACAGGCGCCTGCGCAAGTCTTCGGCCGACAACTCCAGCAGCGGCGCGGGATCGGCGCAGAGGTCGCAGACGATCAGGGCATTGCGGTTGCGCGGGTGCCAGGCCAGCGGCAGGACCACCGAGAGGAAATGGCGCTCCGCGGAAAAGCGTCCGGAGACATGCACCAGCGGCTGCAGCAGGCGCACCTGGTCGAGCACCTTGTGCTTGCTGCGCAATTGGTAGAGGTAATCGTACAGGCGCGGCTGGCGCTGACGGATCAGGCGGGCCAGGGCAATGGTGGCGCGGACATCGGAAAGCGCGTCGTGGGCCTGGCCATGCTCCAGGCCGTTTGCCGCGGTGAGCATTTCCAGCTTCAGCGACAGCCGGCCGTCCAGCTGCGGCCACTGGATGCCCTCCGGGCGCAGGGCATAGGCGGTACGGACCATGTCGATCAGGTCCCAGCGGCTATTGCCGCCTTGCCACTCGCGGGCGTAGGGATCGAAGAAGTTGCGGTACAGGCTGTAGCGCGTCACTTCGTCGTCGAAGCGCAGGGAGTTGTAGCCGGCCACGCAGGTCGCCGGCTGCGCCAGCTGGGCGTGTACCCGGGTCATGAAGTCGGCCTCGGACAGCCCCCGCTCGGCCAGCCGCTGGGGAGTGATGCCGGTGATCAGGCAAGCCATAGGGTGAGGCAGGATATCGTCGCTGGGACGGCAATACAGGTTCATCGGCTCGCCGATCTCGTTCAGCGCCTCGTCCGTGCGGATCCCGGCGATCTGCAACGGCCGGTCGCGGCGAGGGTCGATGCCGGTGGTTTCGTAGTCGTACCAAAAAATACTCGCGTTCACGGTCATTCCCTTTCTGGCGGCACCGGGCAGTCTACCAGTGACTGCCGCGAAGCTCGCGACCCACTTCGGGGATTTCCAGGTTTTCCAACGAACTCACGGAAAGCGCCGTAGGCACAGCCCGCCAGGGCGCGTCAGTGCGCATATCTGCCATCCGAACCTTGCGTTGTCCCCTCCGCCCTCGCTAGCATTCCGCTCGCACGGATGCCCGTTTCACTGACAAGGACAGCACCATGAACGACACCAGCAATCCCTACGCCACCCCCGCCAGCGCCCTGCAACCGACCCAGGCGGTGCCGCCGGTCATCGGCGACTACGACTTCCGCATCGGCGACGTGATCAGCGAAGCCTGGGCCAAGATCAAGGGCGTCAAAGGCATCCTGATCGGCGCCTTCGTGGTCTACAGCGTGGTGATCCAGACCATCACCTTCATCCTCACCCTGCTCTTCGGCGGTATCGGCCTGATGAGCGAGGCCGATCCCATCGCCTTCGCGGTCGGCCAGATGATCGCCAGCCTGGTCGCCACGGCGGTGGGCTACCCGTTCTTCACCGGCCTGACCATGATCGGCATCCGCCGCGCCGCCGACCAGCCGGCGACCTTCAACGAAATGTTCAACTACTTCGGCATGCTGGTGCCGCTGCTGCTCACCGGCCTGCTGATGATGCTGATGGTCTACGTCGGCTTCTTCCTGCTGATCATCCCCGGCCTCTACCTGAGCGTCGCCTACATGCTCGCCCTGCCGCTGGTGGCCGAGCGCGGCCTGACGCCCTGGCAGGCCCTGGAAACCTCGCGCAAGGCCATCAGCCGCCACTGGTTCAAGGTGTTCGGCCTGCTGCTGGTGCTGAGCCTGCTGATGCTGGTGAGCATGATCCCGCTGTTCATCGGCCTGATCTGGACCGGCCCGCTGTTCGTCGTTTCCATGGGTATTCTCTACCGCACCATCTTCGGCGTTCGCCCGCTGGGCAACTGAGGTGCAGACCGGGCCGTCGCGGCGGCCCGGTTGCCTGATGACGCCACGCTGGCTAGCATCTGACTTTCCCCGACACGGCCCCCCGATGCCACCGAACGCAGCCGCCCGCCTCGTCGCGCCCGCCCCCCGGCCAGGCGCCGAGGTCCTCGACACCCACTACCACGTGGAAACGCCGGAAGGCATCGACCTGCTCCTGCGTCCCGCCGGCGTCGTCCCCCGGGCCCTGGCCTATACCATCGACCTCTGCATCCGCGGCCTGATCATGCTGGTGCTGATGCTCGGCCTGGCGTTCCTCGGCAAGCTCGGCGCCGGCCTCGGCCTGCTGCTGACCTTCGTCATGACCTGGTGGTACATGGTCCTCTTCGAGGTGCTCAACCAGGGCCGCTCGCCCGGCAAGCAGATGATGGGACTGCGCGTCGTCCACGACGACGGCACTCCGGTGGGCTGGGCCGCGTCGCTGCTGCGCAACCTGCTGCGCTTCGCCGACATCCTGCCCTTCGGCTACGCCCTCGGTCTGCTCTGTTGCCTGAACCATCCGGCCTTCAAGCGCCTGGGCGACATCGCCGCCGGCACCCTGGTGGTCTACCGCGAACCCGAACTGAGCCGGCCCAGCCTGCCTGACGTCGAGCCGCAACTGCCGCCCTTCCCCATGAGCCTGGAAGAACAGCGCGCCTTCCTCGGTTTCGCCGAACGCGGCGCGGCGCTTTCCTCGGCACGCCGCGAGGAACTGGCGGGCATTCTCGCCGAACCGCTGGGCGTCGAGCCGGTACGCGCCCAGGCCGAGATCAACGGCATCGCCCGCGGCTTTCTCGGCCTGCGTCAGGAGAGCGCATGAAACAGAGCCTCTTCGAACAGCGCCACCAGGCCGCCTGGCAACGCTTCGACAAACGCCTCGCCTTTCTCGAGAAAGGCAAGAAGCTGGAAGGCTCCAGCGACGACTTCGCCGCCGATTACCGGCGCCTCTGCCAGCAACTGGCGCTGGCCCAGGAGCGCGGCTACAGCAGTCACCTGATCGACCAGTTGCAGCAACTGGCGATGCGCGGCCACCAGCAGTTCTACCGGCACCGCAGCCAGCTCGGCAGCCGCACCCTCGGCTTCCTGCTCGCCGGCCTGCCGCGCCTGGTCCGCGAGGAATGGCGCAGCATCGCCGTGGCCAGCCTGCTGTTCTACGGCAGCGCCCTGCTCATGGGGCTGCTGGTCTATCACTTTCCCGACCTGATCTACAGCGTGGTCAGCCCGGACAAGGTCAGCGAGATGGAGTCTATGTACGCCCCGGAAACCACCCGCCTGGGTCCGTTGGGGGCACGCGACACCAGCGACGACTGGGAAATGTTCGGCTTCTACATCATGAACAACATCGGCATCGCCTTTCAGACCTTCGCCAGCGGCGTGCTGCTGGGACTCGGCAGCCTGTTCTTCCTGCTGTTCAATGGCCTGATGATCGGTTCGGTGGCCGGCCACCTGACGCAGATCGGCTACGTGCAGACCTTCTGGCCGTTCGTCATCGGCCACGGCGCGTTCGAACTGACCGCCATCACCTTCGCCGGCGCCGCCGGCCTTAAGCTCGGCTGGGCGCTGCTCGCGCCAGGTCGCCTGACCCGCGGCGAAGCCCTGCGGCTGGCGGCCCGGCGCAGCGTGCAACTGATCGCCGGGGTGATCGTGCTGTTGCTGCTGGCGGCCTTCACCGAGGCCTATTGGTCTTCCATCAGTCATTTCGAGCCGCGGGTGAAGTACGCGGTCGGCGCGGTCCTCTGGCTGCTGGTCGGCAGCTACTTCCTGTTCGCCGGACGGAGCCGCCATGCGCCTGACTGACGCCAGCGTGGCGATTCGACCGCGCAGCGCCTGGGAAGCGCTCGACCTCGGCATCCTCCTGGCGCATCGCCATGCGCGCCTGCTGATGGGCAGTTGGGCGTTGCTGACCCTGCCGCTGTTCGCCGTGCTCAGCCTCCTGCTGTGGCAGCATCCGACCCTGGCGATCCTGATCTTCTGGTGGCTCAAGCCGGCCTTCGAACGACTGCCGCTGTACATTCTCTCGCACGCCCTGTTCGGCGATACGCCAACCCTGAAGCAGGCCCTGCGCGCCTATCCCGCCCTGCTGAGGAAACAGTTGCCGGCCAGCCTGCTGTGGCGCCGCTTCAGTCCGACGCGCAGCTTCGACCTGCCGGTCCTGCAACTGGAAGGGCTCGCCGGGGAGCCCCGCAGCCAGCGCCTGATCGTATTGTCCCAGCGCAACGCCGGCGGCGCGACCTGGCTGACCGTGGTCGGCGTGCACCTGGAAATGGCGCTCTGGGCCGGCTTCGCCATGCTTCTCTACCTGCTGATCCCGGCGCAGAACGAGATCGACTGGAACTGGCAGAGCCTGCTCGACCCGGAAGCCGGCGAGTGGCTCTGGCTGGAGCACCTCTCGAACCTGCTCTACGTCCTGGTGCTGGTAGTCTGGGAGCCGATCTACGTGGCCTGCGGCTTCACCCTCTACCTGAACCGGCGCACCGAACTGGAGGCCTGGGACATCGAGCTGGTGTTCCGCCGCCTGCGCCAGCGTCTGGTCGGCAGCGCCTATGTCCTGCTGCTCGGCCTGGCCGCTTCGCTGGCCTGGCTGCCCGCCCCTTCCGCCTACGCCGAGCCGGCGGCCGCCGCCAGCGCCGCCAGCGCCGGCGACGCCGAGCTGCCGCCCGAGCAGGCCCGCCTGCTGCGGCAGAAACTCAACAGCGAACAGGCCGGCAAGCAGATCCGGGCGATCGTCGACGGCGCGCCGTTCAAGAACAGCGAGACCGTTACGGGCTGGCGCTTCGGCGACAAGACCGAGAAAAAGGACAGCCGCAAGGAGGACGAAGAGCGGCTCAAGGCATTCTTCGAGGCCCTGGCCAACTGGGTGCCGTTCCGTCACGCGGCGCAGGTCATCGAAGTGCTGCTCTGGGCTCTGCTGTTCAGCGCGGTGTTCCTGCTGGTCTGGCGCTACCGAGAATGGCTGCGCCTGTTCGTCGGCAACCTGGGCTTGCCGCAACGGGCCCGCCGCGAAGCGCCGACGGTGATGTTCGGCCTCGATCTCAGTCCGGAAAGCCTGCCCGACGACATCGCCGGCAACGCCGAACGGCTCTGGAACGAGAAACCACGGGAAGCCCTCGGCCTGCTCTACCGCGGGCTGCTCAGCCGACTGCTGCATGACTACCGCCTGCCGTTGAAGGGCTCCCATACCGAGGGCGAGGTCCTGCGCCTGGTCGAAGGACTGGAGCAACAACGGCCGCTGCTGCACTACAGCCAACTGCTGACCGCCCAATGGCAGGCGCTCGCCTACGGCCACCGGCTGCCGGCCGACGACGCTCGCCAGCGCCTCTGCGATGGCTGGCGCAGCCTTTTCGCCGCGGGAGCCAAGCCATGATGAGCCGGCGCGCGCGCTTCCTGTTGCTTGCCGTGCTCCTGCTGCTGGCCGGGCTGCTGGCGATCTTCCTGGCCAGCCGCCTGCAACCCTATACGGAGACGATCGACCTCGGCCCATCGCCGGAGGCCCGGCGCAATCCCTACCTGGCCGCCGAACTGTTCCTGCGCAAGCAGGGGGTCACGGTGAGCCGCGCCGACGGCCTTGAGGTCCTCAAGGAACTGCCGCCCTCCGGGCATACCCTGCTCCTGCTCGGCAGCCGCTCCGGCATGACTCCCGGCCAGGCGCGCCGCCTGCTGCAATGGAGCGAGCAGGGCGGGCATCTGGTGCTGATCGCCGAACGCCTGTGGGACGAGGACGAGAAGAAGAGCGGCGACCTGCTGCTCGACAGCCTGGATATCCGCCAGTACCTGACCGAGGACTTCGACGACAGCCAGGACCGGGCCAGAGAGGAAACCGCCGACGCCGACGCCGACGCCGACGAAGGTAGCGTCGACGACCATGCGACCGAAGCGCCGCCGGAGGAAGCCGCCGGCGAGGAAGAAGAGCCCGCCGACAGCGTGCCGGACTATTCCGCACTGACCCGCCTGTACCTGGAAAACGAGCGCTCGCCGGCCTACATCGGCTTCGATCCCGACTACCACCTCTACGATCCGCAGAACCACGCCTACGCCTGGGCCAACAGCGGCGACGCCACCCACCTGTTGCAGATGCAGCACGGCAAGGGCCTGGTCACGGTGCTCACCGACGCCTGGATCTGGCAGAACCGCAACATCGAGCAGTACGACAACGCCTGGCTGCTCTGGTACCTGACCCAGGACAACCAGGTGACCCTGCTCTACCGCGCCGAACGCGACAGCCTCGCCACCCTGCTCGCCCGCCACTTCCCCGAGGCCCTGGCGGCAGCGCTGCTGCTGTTGCTCGCTGGCCTGTGGCGCGCAGGGCTGCGCCAGGGTCCCTTGCAGCCGGTGGCCAGCCGTTCGCGCCGGCAACTGGAGGAACACCTGCGCGCCGGCGCCGACTTCCTCCTCCGCCAGCGCGGCCACGTCGCCTTGCTGCACGGTCTGCAACGCGACATCCTGCGCAGGGCGCGGCGTCGCCACCCCGGTTTCGAACAGCTCGGCGTCGCCGAGCAATGGCAGATCCTCGGTCGCATGACCCGCCTGCCACCCAGCGCCATCAGCCAGGCCATGCGCCCATATCCGGCGCAGCGCCTTTCCGCTGCCGACTTCACCCGCCAGGTCGCCCACCTGCAAAGCCTCAGGAATGCCCTATGAGCGAACAGACGCCCGAACAACCGAGCACCGCGCCCAACCCGGCGCTCCAGCGCCAGCGCGCCAGCCAGCTGGCCCAGGCCCTGCGCAGCGAACTGCAGAAAGCCCTGATTGGCCAGGGCGCGGTGATCGACGATGTGCTCACCGCGTTGCTCGCCGGCGGCCACGTGTTGGTGGAAGGCGTGCCGGGGCTCGGCAAGACCCTGCTGGTACGCGCCCTGGCGCGCTGCTTCGACGGCGGCTTCGCGCGCATCCAGTTCACCCCCGACCTGATGCCCAGCGACGTCACCGGCCACGCCGTATACGACCTCGCCAGCGAGCAGTTCAAGCTGCGCAAGGGGCCGGTGTTCACCCACCTGCTGCTGGCGGACGAGATCAACCGCGCGCCGGCCAAGACCCAGGCCGCCCTCCTGGAAGTGATGCAGGAGCGCCAGGTCACCCTGGAAGGACGCGCCCTGCCGGTGCCGCAGCCGTTCATGGTGCTGGCGACGCAGAACCCGATCGAGCAGGAAGGCACCTATCCGCTGCCGGAAGCCGAACTCGACCGCTTCATGCTCAAGCTGCGCATCGATTACCCGGCCGAAGCCGAGGAACAGACCCTGGTGCGCCAGGTGACCCGCTCCGCGCGCAGCGACATGCTCGACGTGGCCAACCTGCGGCCGCTGCTGAAGGACAAAGACGTTCTCGCCCTGCAGCGGATCGCCAGCGACCTGCCGATCGACGACCAGGTCCTCGACTATGCCGTGCGCCTGGCCCGCACCACCCGCAACTGGCCGGGCCTGGCCCTCGGCGCCGGACCTCGCGCGTCGATCGCCCTGGTCCGTTGCGGCCGGGCGCGGGCGCTGTTGCGCGGCGGCGAGTTCGTGGTGCCGGACGACATCAAGGGCTGTGCCCTGGCGGTCCTGCGCCATCGGGTCCGGCTGTCTCCGGAGCTGGACATCGAGGGGCTGTCGGTGGACCAGGTCCTGCAACAGTTGCTCGACCAGGTACCGGCCCCCCGCGTATGAAGCCATCGCGCGCCCTGCTGGCGCTGTTCGCCGCGCTCCTGCTGCTGGCCATCGGCCTGGGCAGCCTGTCGGCGCTCGGCCAGCGGTTGCCTGCGCAACTGCATACATTCTGGTGGGCGGTGCTCGCCGCGCTGCTCCTGCTCGGCCTGCTGGACGCCCTGTGGGCGCGCCGCCAGGCGGTGCCGAAGCTGAGCCGCCAGCTCAGCGGCAACCTGCCGCTGGGGCGCTGGAGCGAAGTGCGCCTGCATCTGCAGCACACCTATCGGCGTCCGGTTCGCCTGACCCTGTTCGATCACCTGCCGGCCGGCATGGATTTCGAGTACCTGCCGCAGGAGGTCGAACTGCGCCCGGGCGAAAGCACCGAGGTCGGCTACCGGGTGCGGCCGCTCAACCGCGGTCACTTCGTGTTTCCCCGCTGCGAGCTGGAACTGCCCAGCCCGCTGCGCCTGTGGCGGCAGCGCCGCTACCTGGAAGCACGTGGCGAGACCCGCGTCTACCCGGACTTCGCCCGCCTCTACGGCGCCGAACTGATGGCGGTCGACCACTGGCTCAACCAGATCGGCGTACGCGGCGGCCAGCGCCGCGGCCTCGGCCTGGAGTTCCACCAGTTGCGCGAATTCCGCGACGGCGACACCCTGCGCCAGATCGACTGGAAGGCCACCGCTCGCAAACGCACGCCGATCGCCCGCGAATACCAGGACGAACGCGACCAGCAGATCCTCTTCCTGCTCGACTGCGGCCGCCGCATGCGCAGCCAGGACGGCGACCTGTCGCACTTCGACCATGCCCTCAACGCCAGCCTGCTGCTGGCCTACGTGGCCCTGCGCCAGGGCGATGCGGTGGGCGCCATGACCTTCGCCGGCGACGACCGCCGGCACCTCCCGCCGGGCAAGGGCAGCGCCCAGCTCGGCGCGCTGCTCAACACCGTCTACGACCTGCAGACCAGCCAGCGTCCCGCCGACTTCCCGGAAGCCGTGCAGGCGGTGCTGTCCCGCCAGCGGCGGCGGGCCCTGGTGATCCTGGTGACCAACCTGCGCGACGAGGACGACGAAGAACTGCTCGGCGCGGTGAAACGCCTGGGCCGCCAACACCGGGTGCTGGTCGCCAGCCTGCGCGAGGAAGTGCTCGACACCCTGCGCCAGGAGCCGGTCGCCCGCTACGAGCAGGCGCTCGCCTACACCGGCACCATCGACTACCTGAATGCGCGCAACGGCCTCCACGAGAAGCTCGCGGCCCACGGCGTGCCAGTGCTCGATGCGCGTCCCAGCGAACTCGGGCCGGAGCTGATCAGCCGCTACCTGGGCTGGAAGCGCGCCGGCGTGCTTTGACGGATCAGACCGACTGCGGCTGGCGGGGGAAGCTGAAGTAGCGGCGCAGCGCCTCCACCAGTTCGAGGAATTCGGCGGGCGGCGCCAGCAGGTGGAAGCCGGAATCGAAATGACCGGGCGTGACGTCCTCGCAGGTCCACCGGCAGTCGGCGGAAAAATCGATGCATTGCGGGCGACCGCCCAGTCCCGGAACCTTCAGGCGCAGTTCGAAACGCGCGCCGACCAGCATCGGCAGTTGGCTGATCAGCAGCAGGCCGTCCTCGGAGACGTTGCCGATGTAGCCCATCGGCTTGTCGGTGATGCGATTGAACACCTTCAGGTAGCTGGGCAACTGATGGCGCTGGATATGTCGTTGAAGACCCATAATGGCATTTCGCTATGATTTGCAGTCCAGTATGACGATGCCGGCGCTCGGGGAACAAGCTCAGCGGCAGCGTTCGGACTCCCGCGAGGCCAGTTCGCGACGAATGGCGTCCAGCTCGGCATCGCTCAGGTAAACCGGCCCGCCGCCGGCGTCCTGCCGATAGAAGCGGCCGCCGCGTTCGAGCTGGGACAACTGTTGCCGCAAGCGCCCGCATTCCTCGGCCAGCGCAGCCTGGCGCTGGCCGGCACGTTCGGCGGCGGCGGTGCGTTCCTCGCGACGAGCATCGAAATACTCCTGGGTGCGCTGCTCGCGCTGGCGGGTCGCGGCGTCACGTTCCACCACCTGCGGCCTGACTTCGACGCGTTGCGCGCCGGCCGGTGGCGTGGCGGAGAAGTGTACCTTGCCCTGGGCATCGGTCCAGCGATAGATGTCCGCCTGTGCCAGCACGGGCATCAGGGCGACACAGAACCACAGGGCACGCATGCGAACCTCCTCCGTGAAATCCAGGACGAAGCTTACCGGATCGACCGGGGTCCCATGCGACCGACGGTCAGCCTGAACGCCCGTCCAGTCTCCCGGCCGCCTACAGGCGGGTCGGCACGGCGCTGGCCGAGGCCGGCGTCTCATTCAGCCGGCCCAGCTGGCGCAAGGTCTCCAGCCGCGCCTTGGCACGGTAGGCATATTCGCTGGTGGGGTAACGGGCGATGATGAAGTGGTAGGTCTGCGCCGCGTCGACGAACAGGCTCTGGCGTTCCAGGCACTGGCCGCGCAGCAGCGAGATTTCCGGCTGCAGGTAGGGCCGCGCGCGAATCCGCCGTTCGGCCCGCGACAGGTCGAGCATCACCTGTGCGCAATCGCCTTTGTCGTAGGCGCGGTAGGCCCCGTTCAGGTCGCTGTTCAGCGACCAGCTGTTACAACCGGTGGCACTCAGCGCCAGGCAGGCAACGATCAAGCTTCGCATAGGCATATCCTCCGTTGGGAACTGTATCGGCGCGTATTGGCGTGACTGAAGGGCCTGACTAGACTGGGGTGGCTCTCGCCCTGGCGCCAAGGAGATGCCATGCGCTTCGCCCGCCGTCTCGTCCTGCTCCCATTGTTGTCGCTGCTGGCCGCCTGTTCGCCGACCACGCCGCTGTTCGTCGCCCAGGTGACCACTGGCGAAGTCGCCGAATACAAGCAGATGAAGAGCAACCGCATGACCGCCGCCATCGAGGAGGAAGGCGACCTGCTGACCTACAGCGCCATGGCGATCCGCGACAACAGGAGCGCCGAGGCGGAGAAGCTCTACCTCACCGGCTACGACAATAGCCGCTACAGCGCCGAGGTGCGCGGTATCTCGCTGTACCAGATCGGCCTGATCTACATGAGCCGCTACAACGACCAGCGCGACGACGCCAAGGCCACCGACTACTTCCAGCGCGTGGTCCGCGAGTTCCCCGGCACCCACGCCGCCGAGCATGCCCAGGCGCGCCTGCTGGCGATGCGCCAGCGAGCCAGGGAGCCGGTGCAGAAGAGCGCCCGCGAATTGCTCGCCACCTGGAAGCCGCAGCAGAACCTCGACCTCTACAAGACCAGCCTCGACCCGGACATGACCCTGCTGTCGCGCCGCGCGGTGCTCAAGGATCGCGTCGACGAAGCCGCCGAGCTCTACCTGCTGGCGGTCAACGATCCGGCGATTCCTGCCGGTATAAAGGAAAAGGCCCTCTACCAGCTCGGCCTGATGTACCTGGCGCCGGACAACCCGCACCCGAACCGCGACAAGGCCATCGAATACCTGCGCCGCCAGTTGCTCGACTATCCTGAAGGCGAATTGTCGAACAAGGCCAGCCGGCACCTCGACCAGGCGCTCAACGTGCAACCTCGCTGATCCCCGCCGGACTGACCCAGATCAAGCGCCCGTCGCGGCGCCTGGTCTGCAATGGCATTCCCGCCCAGTGCCAGGAGCGTTGCCATGAACCTGCATAACCTGCTGGTGGTCGTCGACCCGAGCAGCGACGAACAGCCGGCCCTTACCCGTGCCCAGTGGATCGCCGAACGCAGCGGCGCCAGCGTCGAGTTGCTGCTGTGCGACTTCAACCCGGCGCTGGACGGCGGGCTGTTCTTCGACAGTCACTCGCTGCAGCGTGCCCGCGACCTTTACCTGGACGAACGGGTCACCTGGCTGGAGCAGCTTTCCATGCCGCTGCAGCAGGCCGGCATCCGCACTCAGGTCGAGGCCCAGTGGGGCAAGCCGCTGGACCGGATGGTCCTGCAACGGGTCGGCGAAACCCGGCCCGACCTGGTCCTCAAGAGCACCCGCAAGCACAACCTGCTGCGCCGCCTGCTACTGGGCAACAGCGACTGGCAATTGATCCGCCACTGCCCGCAGCCGCTCTGGCTGGTCCATCACGACGCCTGGCGCGGCCAGCGCCTGTGCGCGGCGCTCGACCCGCTGCATGCCAGCGACAAGCCGGCCGCCCTCGATCACCGGCTGATCGCCGCCGCCCGCCAGCTCGAAGCCAGCCTGGGGCTGCGCGCCGACTACCTGCATACCCACGCGGCGATGCCGCGCAGCCTGCTGTTCGACGCGGAAATGCTCGCCGGCTACGAGCGTTTCGTGCTGCAACATGAGGAACGTCACCGCCAGGCCTTCGACGACCTGCTGGCAGCCTACCCGGAGATCGCCGCGGAGCGCCGCCACCTGCTGGCCGGCTATGCCGAGCAGGCGATCCCCGACTTCGTCCGGGCCAACGACATCGACCTGCTGCTGATGGGCGCGGTCGCCCGGGGGCACCTGGACAACGCGCTGATCGGGCAAACCGCCGAACGCGTCCTGGAGGAGGTGGAATGCGACCTGCTGGTGCTCAAACCGACAAATGACATCTGATGCAGATAGTATGACTCCGCAGTCGCCGCCGAGCCTCGCCGGTGGTAGCCTGCACGCCAGCGTTATCCAAGGAGTCCTTTGCATGTCCGTTCGCCGCACCAAAATCGTCGCCACCCTCGGCCCAGCCAGCAATTCCCCGGAAGTGCTGGAGCAACTGATCCTGGCCGGGATCGACGTCGCCCGCCTCAACTTCTCCCACGGCACCCCCGATGAACACCGCGCCCGCGCCAGGCTGGTGCGCGAACTGGCGGCCAAGCACGGCCGCTTCGTCGCCCTGCTCGGCGACCTGCAAGGACCGAAGATCCGCATCGCCAAGTTCGCCAACAAGCGCATCGAATTGCAGGTCGGCGACAAGTTCCGCTTCTCCACCAGCCACGCCCGCGACGCCGGTACCCAGGAAGTGGTCGGCATCGACTACCCGGACCTGGTGAAGGACTGCGGGGTCGGCGATGAACTGCTGCTGGACGACGGCCGGGTGGTGATGGTGGTCGAGGAAGTCGCCGCCGACGAACTGCGCTGCCGGGTGCTGATCGGCGGCCCGCTGTCCGACCACAAGGGCATCAACCGCCGCGGCGGCGGTCTCACCGCGCCGGCGCTGACCGACAAGGACAAGGCCGACATCAAGCTGGCCGCGGACATGGACCTGGACTACGTGGCCGTTTCCTTCCCGCGCGACGCCAAGGACATGGAATACGCCCGCCGCCTGCTCACCGAGGCCGGAGGCAAGGCCTGGCTGGTGGCCAAGATCGAGCGCGCCGAGGCGGTCGCCGACGACGACGCCCTCGACGGCCTGATTCGTGCCAGCGACGCGGTGATGGTGGCCCGTGGCGACCTCGGCGTGGAAATCGGCGATGCCGAGCTGGTCGGCATCCAGAAGAAGATCATCCTGCACGCTCGCCGCAACAATAAAGTGGTGATCACCGCGACCCAGATGATGGAGTCGATGATCCACAGCCCGATGCCGACCCGCGCGGAAGTCTCCGACGTGGCCAACGCCGTGCTCGACTACACCGACGCGGTGATGCTCTCGGCGGAAAGCGCCGCCGGCGAGTACCCGGTGGAAGCGGTGAAAGCCATGGCCCGCGTCTGCCAGGGCGCCGAGAAGCACCCGACCAGCCAGAAATCCAGCCACCGCCTCGGCCAGACCTTCGACCGCTGCGACGAGAGCATCGCCCTGGCGTCGATGTACACGGCCAACCACTTCCCGGGGATCAAGGCGATCATCTGCCTGACCGAAAGCGGCTTCACCCCGCTGATCATGTCGCGCATCCGCTCGTCGGTACCGATCTACGCCTACTCCCCGCACCGCGAGACCCAGGCTCGCGTGGCGATGTTCCGCGGCGTGGAAACCATCCCCTTCGACCCGGCGGCGCTGCCGGCGGAGAAGGTCAGCCAGGCCGCGGTCGACGAGTTGCTCAAGCGCGGCGTGGTGACCAAGGGCGACTGGGTGATCCTGACCAAGGGCGACAGCTACACCGCCCAGGGCGGCACCAACACCATGAAGGTGCTGCACGTCGGCGACCTGCTGGTATAAGCGCACGTCGCGGCGGATAACGCCCGTGGCGTTATCCGCCCTACGGACCGGCGCTCCGCTAACTCAACGTGGTGTAGGGCGAATAACCGCTACGCGGTTATCCGCCGTTTCAGCCGCATCGCGGCGAATAACGCCTGGGGCGTTATCCGCCCTACGGATCGTCGCTCCGCTGGCCCAACAGCGGTGTGCTCAGGCGAACCTGGAGAAATCCGGCTGGCGCCGGTGCATGAAGGCGCTGAGCGCCTCGATCGCCTCGGGCGAGCGCAGTCGGGTACTGAAGATATCGCCTTCCTCGGCGATCACCCGGCGAAGCTCCTCGATAAACGGCGCTTTCATCAGGCGCTTGCTCTCCACTACCGCCGAGGGCGCCAGGTGCAGGAAGCGCCGGGCCGCATCGCGGGCGTGCTCCAGCACCGTGGCGCCATCCTCCAGCGCCGCATTGGCCAGGCCCCAGGCCGCCGCCTGCTCGCCGCTGAAGTCCTGGCCAAGCATCAGCAATTCCGCAGCCCTGGCATGACCGAGCATGCGCGGCAGGATCAGGCTCGAGCCGAACTCCGGTGTCAGGCCGAGGTTGACGAACGGCATCTTCAATCGCGCGTTGCGACCAACGAAGACCAGATCGCAATGCAGCAGCAGGGTGGTGCCGATACCCACCGCCGGTCCGTTCACCGCGGCGATCACCGGCTTGGGGAATTCCAGCAGGGCGCTCATGAAGCGGCCGACCGGGCTGTCGCGCAGGGATGGCGGTTGTTCGAGGAAGTCGAGGATGTCGTTGCCGCTGGTGAAGCAGGCATCGCCGCCAGTGATCAGCACTACCCGCACAGCCGTATCGGCCTGCGCCTCCAGCAGCGCCTCGGCCATCCGGCTGTACATCGCGCGGGTCAGCGCGTTCTTCTTGTCCTGGCGGTCCAGGCGCAGGGTCAGCAGCCCTGTTTCGCGTTCGACCCGAATCAGCTCGCTCATCGTCACTCCAGGGATGCGGCGCAAGGCCGCGGCAATGACTGCAAGGCACCGCCACCGGCGCCGCGTCAGGCGTGGGGCAGGAACAGGTCCGCCAGGGTCTGGCTACGCGGTACGCCGGCCAGGTAGAGATGCCGGGCGAAGCGTTCGACGCTGACGGGTTGGCCGCAGAGTAAGGCCATGCTGCGCCGCGGAACAAGGCGGAGATCGGCCAAGGCAGAGGGCAACTGCGCCGCCGACACCAGGTTGACGCGCAGTTGCGGATGACGCCCGGCCAACTCCGCCAACTCGCTCGCCAGGTAGTGGTCGCGCGCCAGGTGCAGCAGCTGGATCGGCGCCTGGTGTTCCGCGCGCAAGGCTTCGCGAAGTATCCCCCAGAGCGGCGCCAGCCCGGTGCCGGCGGCCATCAGCAACAGCGGTCGCTCCTGCCAGTCCGGCTCGTAGCGCAACGCCCCGCCGCGCAACTCGCCCAGACGCAGGAGCGCGCCAGGCGCCAGGCGCCGGGCGCGGTCGCAGAACGCGCCGGGAGCGCTACAGTCGATGTGGAACTCCAGCCATGGGTCCTCGTGAGGCAGGCTGGCCAGCGAATAGGGACGCGCCACGCCATCGTCGCTCCACAGCAGCAGGTGCTGCCCGGCGCGATAGCGCAAGGGCCGCTCCGGCTCCAGGCGCAGGCGCAGCACATCGCCCAGCCAGTGGCAGGCGACGACCCTGGCCGGCAGCCCGTCGCGCTCAGGATCGAAAGGCTGCAACATGAGGTCGCCGAGCACCCGGCACTGACAGGCCAGCCGCCAGCCCGCTTCGCGCCGTACCGGATCGAGCGCCTCCGGGAGGGTGTCTTCCACCTCGCCCTGCAGGCAATGCACCAGGCAGGCGTGGCAACTGCCGGCGCGGCAGCTATGGGGCACGGCGATGCCGCCGGCGAGCAGCGCATCCAGCAGGTTGCTGCCGGCGGCGACGGCAAGGCGTCGCTCGCCGACCCGTATGTCAGGCACTGGTGACCTCCCAGGTGGCGTCGCAGCGGTTTCGTCCGCCACGCTTGGCACGGTAGAGCGCCTGGTCGGCCCGCTGCAAGGCCTCGTCGAGATCGTCGTCGGCATACAGCAGGGTCATGCCCACCGAAAGGCTCAGGGTATCCACCGTGACCCCGACCGGTTCCGCCTGTTCGAACGCCAGGCGCAGGCGTTCGCAACAGCTTTCCAGCTGTTCCGCGTCGGCGTGGGGCAGCAGCAGGACGAACTCCTCGCCGCCGTAACGGGCCAGGACGTCGCCATCGCGCAGACAGGAACGCGCCACCGCGGCGAAGGTCTGCAGGACCCGATCGCCGGCGGCGTGGCCGTGGCGGTCGTTGATCCGCTTGAAGTGATCGAGGTCGATCAGCGCCAGGCCGTGCTGCCGGTTCGGCAGCAGGTCTTCCAGCGCCCGACTGGCCAGGCGCATGAAATGCCGGCGGTTGAACAGCCCGGTGAGTTCGTCGGTGGCCACCAGGTCTTCCAGTTGGCGCATCATGCCGCGCAGCGTGTCCTGGTGCGCCTGCAAGGCATAGCGGCGCTGGCGCATGCGTTGCCGCATCGCCTGTATGTAGCTGGCGAACAGGCTCAGCCAGACCATTACGATGAACATCACGAGCACCTGCAATGCAGCCCGGCCCGGCAGCTCGAGACGCTGCTGCAAGGCCTCTACCAGGTAGATGCCGGAAAAAGCGATGAACGCCAGCGCCGCACAGCGGGCGAAGACCCGCGGCGGCAGTTGGAACACGCCGAACAGCAGGGCCAGCACGTAGAACACCATGAAGGTGCCGCGCAGGCTGTCGACGTGATAGAGGAAATAGGTCAGCCAGGCGATCGCCACCAGCACCTGCGGCTCGGTCAGGCTGGGATCGGCGTAACGCAGGTTGCGACCGCTGGCGAACAGCCAGAGGAAGGCCAGTTGGCAAGCCACCACCAGGGTGGTGCTGGCTGCCGCGGTGGTCGGCGCTGCGCGGTAGAAGCCGCTGAGTAGCGCCAGCCAGAGCAGGACCAGGCCGAGCAGGTAGGTGCCTGCGGCCATGCCGAACCGGCGGAGCAAGAGCTTTTGCAGCGCACGCTGTTTCAGAGGAGGCTTGTCTGTGCGCATGGGCTCCGTCCCGTAATGGCACCTGGCCGCAATGTACCCTGCCCCCTGCGGGTTGCCTAGTCGAACGAACTGCCAGCTAGCGGACCGCGGATTTATCGGCCGACCAGCCGGCTGGCCGACCAAGGTCTGATCGTCGGCGCGTGCGCCCGTCTCGCCGGAACGGCTATACTGTCGCGCCTTTTTTGCGCCGGTGCCTGACCGGCGCGCTCCTCGGCTGCGGCCGGCTCCGTGACCCTGCCCCGCATCCGAATTACCCGCCTGAAGAGGACCGTGCTCCATGGCCGTGATCAAGCAAGACGACCTGATCCAGAGCGTCGCCGATGCCCTGCAGTTCATCTCCTACTACCACCCGGTCGATTTCATCCAGGCCATGCATGAGGCCTACCTGCGCGAAGAATCGCCGGCTGCCCGCGACTCCATGGCGCAGATCCTGATCAACTCGCGCATGTGCGCCACCGGCCACCGCCCGATCTGCCAGGACACCGGGATCGTCACGGTGTTCGTCCGGGTCGGCATGGACGTGCGCTGGGACGGCGCTACCATGAGCGTCGACGATATGATCAACGAAGGCGTGCGCCGCGCCTACAACCTGCCGGAGAACGTCCTGCGCGCCTCGATCCTGGCCGACCCGGCCGGCGCGCGGAAGAACACCAAGGACAACACGCCGGCGGTGATCCACTACTCCATCGTTCCCGGCGACAAGGTCGAAGTCGATGTCGCGGCCAAGGGCGGCGGCTCGGAGAACAAGTCGAAGATGGCCATGCTCAACCCGTCCGACTCGATCGTCGACTGGGTGCTGAAGACCGTACCGACCATGGGCGCCGGCTGGTGCCCGCCGGGCATGCTCGGCATCGGCATCGGCGGCACCGCGGAGAAAGCAGCAGTGATGGCGAAGGAAGTCCTCATGGACCCGATCGACATCCACGAACTGAAGGCCCGCGGCCCGCAGAACCGCATCGAGGAACTGCGCCTGGAGCTGTTCGAGAAGGTCAACCAGCTGGGCATCGGTGCCCAGGGTCTGGGCGGCCTGACCACCGTGCTCGACGTCAAGATCATGGACTACCCGACCCACGCCGCCTCGCTGCCGGTGTGCATGATCCCCAACTGCGCCGCGACCCGCCACGCCCACTTCGTGCTCGACGGCTCCGGCCCCGCCGAACTGGAAGCGCCGTCGCTCGACGCCTACCCGGAGATCGTCTGGGAAGCCGGCCCGTCCGCGCGCCGCGTCGACCTGGACAAGATCACCCCGGAAGAGGTGCAAAGCTGGAAACCGGGCGAGACCCTGCTGCTCAACGGCAAGATGCTCACCGGCCGCGACGCCGCGCACAAGCGCATGGTCGACATGCTGAACAAGGGCGAAACGCTGCCGGTGGACCTGAAAGGCCGCTTCATCTATTACGTCGGCCCGGTCGATCCGGTCGGCGACGAGGTGGTCGGCCCGGCCGGTCCCACCACCGCCACCCGGATGGACAAGTTCACCCGCCAGATCCTCGAACAGACCGGCCTGCTGGGCATGATCGGCAAGTCCGAGCGCGGTCCCATCGCCATCGAGGCGATCAAGGACAACAAGGCGGTATATCTGATGGCCGTCGGCGGCGCCGCCTACCTGGTCGCCCAGGCAATCAAGAAGTCCAAGGTGCTGGCCTTCGCCGAACTGGGCATGGAAGCGATCTACGAGTTCGAGGTGAAGGACATGCCGGTCACCGTCGCGGTTGACACCAACGGCGAGTCGGTGCACATCACCGGCCCGGCGGTCTGGCAGAAGAAGATCGCCGAAAGCCTGGCGGTCGAGGTCAAGTAAGCCTGCTCCGTCCCTGGAAAAGCCCGGCCCCGCGCCGGGCTTTTTCGTACGGCCACTGGCCGGAGCCTGGACTGGCAGCGCCGCAGGCGCCTTGGTTCAGCCGAACCAGAAATACAGCAAGGTCAGGTTCGCCGCCGAGATCAGGCCGAACAACGACCAGGCCAGCGCGCTGACCCAGCGCGGGTTGACGAACTCCCCCATCAGGTTCCGGTCGCTGCTGAAGCGAATCAGCGGCCACAGGGCGAACGGCAATTGCAGGCTGAGCACCACCTGGCTGAGCACCAGCAGCTTGCCTACCGCGCCTTCGCCCAGCCAGAGCACGCCGATCAAGGCCGGCACCAGGGCCAGGCCGCGGGTGATCAGGCGCCGCTGCCAGCAGGGAATCTTCGCCCGGAGGAAACCCTCCATCACCACCTGCCCGGCAATGGTGCCGGTGAAGGTCGAGCTTTGCCCCGCCGCCAGCAGGGCGAAGCCGAACAGGAAGCTGGCCAGGGCGCCGCCCACCAGCGGGTCGAGCAGGTGGTAGGCGTCCTGGATCTCCACCACCTCGGTGTGGCCGCTGCCGTGGAAAGCCGCGGCGGCGAGGATCAGGATCGCCGCATTGACCAGCAGCGCCAGGGACAGCGAGCCGATGGTGTCGAGCCGGGAAAAGCGGATCGCCGAGCGTTTGCTCGCCGCGTCGTCGCCGCTGACCCGGGTCTGCACCACGGACGAATGCAGGTAGAGGTTGTGCGGCATCACCGTCGCGCCGAGGATGCCGATCGCCAGGTACAGCGGCTCCTGGCTGCTCAGGGTGTCCCAGGATGGCCGCAGGCCGGCGGCGACATCCGGCCAGTAGGGGCCGATCAGCACCAGTTCGACGAAGAAACACGCGCCGATGGTCGCGATCAGCCCCAGCACTATGGCCTCCAGGCGGCGGAAGTTGGCGCCCTGCAGGGCCAGCACGATCAGGGTATCGAAGGCGGTGAGGACCACCCCGGTGGTAATCGAGACGCCCAGCAGCAGGTGGAAGGCCAGCGCCGCGCCGAGCACCTCGGCAAGGTCGGTGGCGACGATCGACAGTTCCGCCAGCAGCCATTGGCCACGCGCCACGCCAGGGCGATAGCGCTCCCGGGAGAGCTGCGCGAGGTCGCGGCCGGTGGCGATCCCCAGGCGCGAACAGAGGCTTTGCAGGAGCATCCCGGAAAAGCTCGCCAGCACCACCACGAACAGCAGCGCGTAGCCGAAGCGCGAGCCCGCCTCGATGGCGGTGGCCCAGTTGCCGGGGTCCATGTAGCCGACCGAGACCAGCAGGCCGGGGCCGACGAACAGCGCCAGCTTGCGCAGCGGCGAGGCGTCGGCCGGCACCGCCACGCTGTGGCTGACCGCCGAGGGACAGAACGGCGCGGTGGCCGTGGTGGGCAGGGAGTATTTCACGAGGCGACGCCGGATCGGGGAGGAAGTGCGACCAGCCTAAACGTTTCACCCCGGTCGCGTCTTCCCTCCCCTCAGGCCTGGGCGCGCTGGCCGACCAGGCTCAGCTCGGCGACCTTCTCGCGCCGCTGCGCCAGGTAGCGGGTGCAACTGACACGCAGGAAGGAGGCGAAGTTGAGCACCTCGCCGCGATAGTCCATCACTTCCTCGTAGAGCTTGGTGATCAACTGGTTGGTGCTCAGGCCCTCGCCTTCGGCGATTTCCCGGAGGATGTCCCAGAACTGGTTCTCCAGGCGCAGGGTGGTCACCACCCCGCGGATGCGCAAGGAACGCGAGCGCGATTCATAGAGGATCGGGTCGGCTTTCACATAGAGTTCGCACATGCGCGGGGGTCTCCTGGGTCTCAGTGGCTGATACGGGTGCCGAGCACCTCAAGGAAGCGCGCCAGCCACGCCGGATGCGCCGGCCAGGCCGGCGCAGTGACCAGGTGGCCGTCGACGTGGGCCTGGTCCGACGGAATGTCGACGTACTCGCCGCCGGCCAGCCGCACCTCCGGGGCGCAGGCCGGATAGGCGCTGCACGCCCGCCCTTGCAGGACGCCGGCGGCGGCCAGCAGCTGGGCGCCATGGCAGACCGCGGCGATCGGCTTGCGCGCGGCGTCGAAGGCACGCACCAGAGCCAGCACCTGCTCGTTCAGGCGCAGGTATTCGGGGGCGCGGCCGCCGGGGATCAGCAGGGCATCGTAATCCTCGGCGCGGGCCTGGGCAAAGTCGGCATTGAGGGTGAAGTTGTGGCCCGGCTTCTCACTGTAGGTCTGGTCGCCTTCGAAATCGTGGATGGCGGTGCGCACGCTTTGCCCGGCCCGCTTGTCCGGACACACCGCATGCACCTGGTGGCCCACCATCTGCAGGGCCTGGAACGGGACCATGGTTTCGTAGTCTTCGGCATAGTCGCCGACCAGCATCAGGATCTTCTTCGCAGCCATCACGCGCACTCCTTCGGGCAGGGCCCGGTCATACCGGGGATGCACCTAAGGTAGCCAATCCGCAGGGGGACGCGGGTAATAGACGGTTACTACACGCGTGCCGGGTTCAGATGCCGATCTTGTCCAGGGCCCGCCCGACGCCTTCCCAGAACGAGCGCTGCACGCGTTTCCGGTAGCCGCTGGCGGCGAACTGCATGGGCTCCTGGACCTGGTGGGTAGCGCCGATTTCCGCAGCGCCGAGATCGGCCGCCACCAATTGCAGCGGGCCATCGCCCTCACCCGCCGGGTTCTCGCTCTTCGGTGGCGGGTTGAGTTCGTCGTAGCGCAGGTAGTAGACCGAGCCGGCCCTGGCCTCGAGCATGAAGCTGGCGATGCGGGTGAAATCCATCGGACCGTCGGCGAACAGGGTCCAGAAGCTGCCCGCCAGCGGCCGGCGCATTTCCAGCTTGTAGCTGCCGGTCTCGAACTCGAACGCCAGGTAGCCGTTGCTCGGCAGGCTGCCGATCAGTTCGTTGTTGAGGAAGATCCCCGGCGCCTCGAGTTCCTCGTCCGCCCACTGGCTCCGCGGACGGTAGAGGTAGACGGTGGCGTGGCTGGCATCGGCGCTCGGATGGGCGACGAAGGCCGGTCCGTCCACCGCACCGAAGAACGCGCCGGGCGTGCTGCAGCCGACCAGGCTCGCGACGATCGACAGGGCCAGCGACAGGCTGCGCAGCATGCTCCATCCCTCTTCTTATGGTTATCCGCGCAGCATAACCAGCCGGGTCGGGCCTGCCACCCGTCGAAAGTCCGGTTCTCCGGGAGAACGGCCTCAGGCCGGGCGCGGCACCTTGGCCAGCGCCGGCGTCGGCATCAGCCGGCGCACCAGCCACTTGCGCACCGGCACCACGCCGCGCTCCTGGAACAGTACGCAGAACGCCACCAGCAGGACCAGGAACAGCGGGTAGTAGAGCAGCGACGATGGCAGCGCGGCCGCCGCCTCGGTGCAGGCGCGCCAGTCGTCGAGACAACGCCCCGGCACGGCGATAAGGCGCTCGCTACGGGAGAACAGGGTGAACATCGGCACATGCAGGGCGAACAGCGACAGCGAGGCGGCCCCCAGGCGCGGCGACCAGTGGCGGACGAAAGCGCTCTTCGGGTCGGCGGGCAGCGCGCAAAGGCACACCAGCAGCAACTGGGCCGGCAGCAGCAGGCCGTTGTGCAGCAGGAAGTACCAATGCTTGGCGCCCTGGGTGAACAGGTAGTCGGCCACCAGGAAGGCCGCCACCACCAGCGCCACCAGCGCGGCCAGCAGGCCACGTCCCGGCACCATGCCGCGGTCGCGGTAGCCGCGGAACAACCCGTAGGCCAGGATGCCGCCAAGGAATTCCGGCAGGCGCAGCAACGGATTGCGGTGCAGCAGGCCGGTCCAGGGGATCCCGTAGCTCTCGCTGGCCACTACCAGCGCCGGCGGGATCAGGTAGACCAGCCAGACCAGCGCCAGCACCTTCCACTTGTGCCGGCTGCGCATCAGCCGCGGGGCGACGAAGGGAAACGCCAGGTAGAAGAACATCAGCGTCGACAGCGACCACAACGGCGCGTTGAAGGTCAGGTAATAGGGATTCCAGGCCTGCAGCAGGAGGATCTGCAGGATGCTGTTGACGAACAGTTCGGTGTTGCTCATCCAGTGCAGGAAGAGTTCCGGGTGGGTGCGGCCGAGCACTTCGTTGGTGTCGTAGATGACGAAGCGCGGGGTGGCCTTGTCCAGCTCGGGACCGATTCCCAGGTGGCTGAGGGCCAGCAGCACCAGGATCGACAGCAGCAGGGAGAACAGGTGCAGCGGATAGAGATTGGACAGTCGCTTGGTCCAGAAGCTGCGGGCGCTTTCGCGCAACCGGCCGCTGCGTGCGTAGACATGGGCCAGGAGGAAGCCGGAAAGCACGAAGAAGGTACTGGTGGCGAAGAACCCCAGGCTGGTCAGTTCGTCGAGACCGGGAAACTTCTGCTCTTTCGGATAGGTATGCAGGGTGTGGTACACCACCACGTACAGGCCGAGCAGGAAGCGCAACCATTCCAGTCCGATGAAACGTTCCTTGGAGTCGGGCGTTGCCACGCATCTCTCCTTTGTCATTGTAATGGGCGGTCCGGGGTAGACCCGCAAGCTCCCCGGCAAGTTTCACCGGGCCGGCCAGCGGCTACGAACGGCCGCGCCCTAGCGCCGGCGGTCGAGGAAATTCACCACTACCCGGTCCAGCCAACCCCACAGGCGCTGGTGCAGGCGCATCCACAGGGGTCGCGCGCGCCACATCGCCAGGGTCACCTCGCGGCTGTCGGCGAAGTCCGCCAGCAGGCTCGCCGCCGCCTCATTGGTGAAGTCCGGGTCGAGGGCCTCGAGATTGGCGTCGAGGTTGAAGCGTAGATTCCAATGATCGAAGTTGCAGGAGCCGACGCTCACCCAATCGTCGACCATGACCATCTTCAGGTGCAGGAAGCGCGGCTGGTATTCGTGGATGCGCACGCCGGCGCGCAGCAGGCGCGGGTAGTAGCGCTGCCCGGCATAGCGCACCGGGGCGTGGTCGGTGAGCCGCCCGGCCAGCAGCAGGCGCACCTCCACGCCGCGCTGGGCGGCCTTGCGCAGGGCCCGGCGAACCTTCCAGGTCGGCAGGAAGTACGGCGTCGCCAGCCAGATCCGTCGGCGCGAGCCGTTCAGCGCGCGGACCAGCGATTGCAGGATGTCGCGGTGCTGGCGGGCGTCGGCGTAGGCCACCCGGCCCAACCCACGGGCCGCCCCCGGCTGCGGCGGAAGGCGGGTAAGGGTCATGCCCTCGCGGGGCTTCCAGGCTTTCTCTTCGAGACAGGCCAGCCATTGCCGCTCGAACAGCGCCGCCCAGTCCGCCACCACCGGGCCGTCCATCTCGACCATCACCTCGCGCCAGGCGCTGACGTCGCTGACCGGTTCCCAGAATTCGTCGGTGATCCCGGCGCCGCCGACATAACCGAGGCGCCCGTCCACCAGCAGCAGCTTGCGATGGTCGCGGTAGAGATTGCCGCCAGTCAGCTTCCAGCGCAGCGGGTTGTACAGCCGCAGTTCGCCGCCGGCCTCGCGCAGGCGCTGGATCCAGGCGCTGCCCAGGCCTAGGCAGCCGAAGCCGTCGAACAGGCAGCGCACGGCGACGCCCCGGCGGCGGGCATCCAGCAGGGCGACGAGAAACAGTTCGGCGCAATGCCCGTCTTCCACCAGGTACAGCTCCAGCTCGATGCTCCGCTGCGCCGCCTCGATGGCCAGCAGCATGCGCGGGAAGAACCGCACGCCGTCATTGAGCAGGGCGAAGCGGTTGTCGCTGCGCCAGGGAAAGACCGGGCCGCTCACCGCGAAGTGAAGATCAGCACGGCGCCGACCGGCACCGAGAGCCCGATGCTGCCGGCGCCGGCCAGCTTGCGCAGGGTCTCGATGCCGGGGGCGAGGTCGAAGTCGGCGGCGTCCAGCACCAGCGGCGACAGGGTCACCACCTGGAAGCGATGCTCGTCCAGGCGGGTCACCAACAGGTCGCTGGCGTAGCTCTTGCGCTTGCCGTGCAGGCTGACGGTCACCGGCTGGCGCATTTCCAGTTGCACGCCGTCGGCCAGCTCGACGATCGGCGCCAGGTCGAGCTGGGCGGTGATCTCCGCCTCGGCGAAGCGCTTGGTCTCGAACAGATGCTCGCGGATGCGTTCGTCGCGCAGCGGGATGTCGGTGCTCACCGAGTCCAGCTCGACGCGCAGGCGCGCCTGCCCCTTGTCGTCGACCTTGCCGTGCATGACCAGGAAGCGGCCGACTTCCGAAAGGGTAGCGTTCTTGGTGGAGATGAAACTGAGTCGCGACGACTCGTAGTCCAGGTACCAGGCGGCCTGGACCGGCAAGGCCAGGAGGGCCAGGCCGAGGCAGATCAACTTGTGCATGAGGGTTCCCTTTGCGTCCGGCGCCACCTTAAACCGGCCGCCTGGGAGCAGGCAAACTCCCGCGTCAGTCGAGCGCGTGCTGCAACTGACTGACGGTATCGGCCAGGGTTCCCAGATGCCGGCGGCGCACCCGTTCGACGCAATCCTGGTCGCGCGGCCAGTGCAGCGCCACGCTGCCGAGCAGGCGACCCTGGGCGCGTACCGGCAAGGCCACCGCGCGGATCAGGAACGGCAGGCGCACCGGATACTCCCAGTGTCCCTCGGTACGCTCGCCGTAGCCCTGGCCGTGGGCCTGCTCGCGGGTGCGCAGCCAGAGGTCCTCGTCTACCTGGTGCTGGCGCGCCAGGCGGCGCACCTCGCTGTCTGCCAGTTCGCCCAGGCAGGCCTTGCCCATGGCCGAATGGAACAGGCTGGCGTGCTGGCCGACCACCAGCCGGTTGGCCGGGTAGCGCTTGCGCAGGACGCCGGGCACCGAGCTTTCCGCCACCAGCAGGCGGTCGCCGTCGAGAATCGACAAATCGGCGACCAGCCCGGTGCGCTCGCTCAACTCCACCAGCAGCGGCGCGGAACGCTCCACCACCTGGCAGCGGAAGCGCTCGGCGGCGTCACCGTAGAGGCGGGTGGAACGCAGCCGGTAGCGCCGGTCGGTCAAGCCGCGGTACAGCCAGCCCTGCTCCAGCAGGGTATGCAGCAGCCGCGACACCGTGGCCTTGGGCAGCTCAGTCAGGTAATGCAGTTCCTCGAGCCCCAGCGCCTGGTGCTGGCCCAGCAGATCGAGGATCGCCAGCGCCCGCTCCACCGAACGCACGGTTCCCGCCTCTTCTCTTTCCGGCATGACGACACCTCCACCGTCGACAGACCGTTATGGCAAAGCAAGATGCAGGCCCAGGTCATGTAGGAAGAATCTGCGAATACGGCAGCATTGCTCCGCGGCCTAGTCGATTCCCCCTGGAGCCTCGAGCATCGCCGGCGGACGGCGGCTGACCCAACGGGTCAGGCCCTCGTGGGCATGGGCCAGTTGCAGCACCGCCAGGTCGGCCTGCGCCGGGCCGATGATCTGCAATCCCATCGGCAGGCCCGCCGCGCCGAAGCCGATAGGTACGCTGATCGCCGGCAAACCGGCCAGGGTCGGGCCGATCACCACCTCCATCCAGCGGTGATAGGTGTCCATCGGCCGCCCGGCGACCTGCCGCGGCCACGCCGTTTCTGCATCGAAAGGAAACACCTGGGCGCTGGGCAGCAAGAGGAAATCGTAACGTTCGAACAGACGCGCCAGCGCCCGATACCAGTCGCTGCGATCCAGCGAGGCGCGATAGACCTCGGCGGCGCCGAGGCCGAGCCCGGACTCCACTTCCCACTGCGCCTCCGGCTTGAGTCGGACGCGCCGTGCGGGATCGGCGTAAAGCTCGCCAAGCGAGCCCTGCACCAGCCACTGGCGATGGACCAGCCAGGTGCGCCACAGGCGCTCCAGGGGATAGTCCGGCAGGCACGCCTCGACGTCGCAGCCCAGCTCGGCGAAATCGCCCAGCGCGGCTTCGCAAAGCTCCAGCACGCCCTCCTCCATCGGCAGGTAGCCGGCGTAGTCGCCGAGCCAGCCGAGCCGGGCTCCGCGGAAGTCGCGCCCGAGGTCGTCGGCGAACCTGCGCGGATCGTCGCGCAACGACAGCGGACAGCGCGGATCGTAGCCGGCCTGGGTGGCCAGCAGCCGGGCCAGGTCGGCCACGCTGCGCCCCATCGGGCCTTCGGTGGCCAGTTGCTGAACGAACAGTTCCGCTTGCGGGCCGTGCGGCACCCGTCCCTGGGACGGGCGGAAGCCGTAGACGTTGTTGTAGGCGGCGGGGTTGCGCAGCGAACCCATCATGTCGCTGCCGTCGGCCACCGGCAGCATGCGCAGCGCCAGCGCCACCGCCGCCCCACCGCTGCTGCCGCCGGCGATCCGCGCCGGATCGTAGGCATTGCGGGTGGTGCCGAACAGCGGGTTGTAGGTCTGCGAGCCGAGCCCGAACTCCGGTACGTTGGTCTTGCCGATGACGATCGCACCGCTGCTCTTCACCCGCTCGACGACGATTGCGTCGTGCTCCGGCACCTGCCCGGCGAACAGCGGCGAACCCAGGGTGGTAGGAATGCCGGAGGTGGCGGCGAGGTCCTTGATCGCCTGCGGCATGCCGTGCATCCAGCCCAGCCGTTCGCCGCGCGCCAGTTGCCGGTCGCGCTCGTCGGCCTGGGCGAGCAGACGGCTTTCCGCCTGCAGCGAGACGATGGCGTTGACCCGCGGGTTGAACCGTTCGATCTGCGCCAGGTAGGCCTGCATGACCTCGCGGCAGGATAGTTCGCGTCGGCGGATCGCCGCGGACAGCGGCAGCGCGTCAAGCGCGACGATTTCCTCGTGGCCGTCGCTTCGATGGCGGGTGGCGCTCATTCACAGACTCCTTGCCGGCTTGCCCAGGGCCGGTTCACGGGGGCGCGGGGCGGGCGTCGCGCCCTCCCGCAGATAGAGGGTGGCGAGCAGCCCGAGGAAGGCCGCGCCGAGCACGTAGAACGCCGGCGCCACTGGCGAGCCGCCGACCTCGGTGAGCCAGGTGACGATGAACGGAGCGAAACCGCCGAACAGCATCACCGCCAGGTTATACGCCACCGCCAGGCCGGTGGAACGCACCCGCACCGGAAACTGCTCGGCCACCGCGGTCGGCGCCGGGCCGAAGAAGCCGCCGATCGCCGTGCACAGCAACAGTTGCATCAGCAGCAGGCGCCCCAGGCTCGGCGCCGCGGCGACCCAAGCGAACAGCGGATAGACCATGAACATGAAGGCCAGGGTCGCGACCAACAGCACCGGGCGCCGCCCGACCCGGTCGGAGAGTCCCCCAGCCAACGGGATTACCAGGGTCATCAGCGCCACCGCAGCCATCTGCACCATGAACACCTCGTCCAGCGGCAGGCCCAACTGCTTGTGGGCGAAGGTCGGCATATTCACCAGCACCACGTAGAAGGACACCGTGCCGATCACCGTCAGGCCCATGCTCACCAGCACGCTGCGCCGGTATTCGCGCAGCACGCCGAGCAGCCCCTGGCGCTCGCCGGGCTCCCGGATGGCTTCGAGGAAGGCCTCGGTCTCGCCCATGTAGCGGCGGATCCACAATCCCACCGGACCGATCAGCAGACCGAACAGGAACGGCACCCGCCAGCCCCAGCTCTCCAGGGCCTCGGCGTCCAGGCAATGGGTGACCAGCGCGCCCATCCCCGCACCGGCGAACACCGCCAGGCACTGGCCGAACAATTGCCAGGAACCGTAGAGACCGCGCCGGTGCGGTGGCGCGCTTTCCACCAGGAAAGCCGTGGCGCTGGCGTACTCGCCGCCGGTGGCGAAACCCTGCAGCATTCGCGCGATCACGATCAGCAACGGTGCGCCGACGCCGATCGCCGCGTAGGTCGGGGCGAAGGCGATCATCGCGATGGACAGCGTCATCAGCAGGATGATCAGTTGCATCGCCGCCTTGCGTCCCCTGCGGTCGGCATACAGGCCGAGCAGGACCCCACCGACCGGACGCATGAAGAAACCGACACCGAAGGTGGCCAGGGCCATCAACAGCGAGGTGTACTCGTCGCCGGAAGGGAAGAACAGCCTGGCGATCAGGCTGGAAAGGAAGCCGTAGACGATGAAGTCGTACCACTCCAGGGCGTTGCCGATCACGGCAGCCGCCACCTGGCGGGTACGCGAGGTACCGCTCGGGCAAGCGTGCATGGGAATCTCCTGGTAACCGGGGGAATGCCGGCGCGACTCAGGCCGCGCCGTTATTGGCGGCAGTCAGTCGAAGGCCGGACGCCGCGGGGGCGGCCAGCCAGGTCTCGGCGAGCGCGCCCCAATAGGCCGCGCCCCGGACCAGGATGTCGTCGTTGAAGTCATAGGCCGGGTTGTGCACCATCGGCCGTCCTCTGCCGTTGCCGATGAACAGGTAGCTGCCGGGGCAGCGCTGTAGCATCCAGGCGAAGTCCTCGCTGCCCATCAGCTTCGGCGTGTCGCCGTCGACCTGCTCCGCGCCGGCCAGCTCGACCCCGACCTGGCGGGCGAACTCGGTTTCCTCGACGCTGTTGACCAGCACCGGATAGGCCGGGTAGTGCTCGATGCTGGCCTGGCACCCATAGCTGGCGGCCTGCAACTCGATGATCTGGCGAACCCGCTGCAGCACCTGCTCGCGCACCTGGCCGTCGAGCGCCCGCAGGCTCAGGCGCAGCACGGCGCGCTGGGGTATGACGTTGGCCGCCTCGCCGGCCTGCAATGCACCGACCGTGACCACCGCGGCCTTCTGCGGATCGACGTTGCGCGCCACCACGCTCTGCAGGGCCATCACCGCGCTCGACGCGGCGAGCAGCGGATCGACGCTCAAGTGCGGCATCGAACCGTGGCCACCGACGCCCTCCAGGGTGACGCTCAGCAGGTCCTGGGAAGCCATCATCGGTCCCGCGCGGAAGCCCAGGTGCCCGGCCTCCAGTCCCGGCATGTTGTGCATGCCGAACAGCGCATCGCAGGGAAAGCGCTCCAGCAGCCCGTCGGCTAGCATCGCCTCGGCGCCGCCCTGGCCTTCCTCGGCGGGCTGGAAAATCAGTACCAGGGTGCCGTCGAAACGCCGCGTCGCCGCCAGGTAGCGTGCCGCGCCGAGCAGCATCGCGGTGTGTCCGTCGTGGCCGCAGGCGTGCATGCGCCCGCCGTGGCAGCTGCTGTAGCCGAGCCCCGTGGCCTCGACGATCGGCAGCGCATCCATGTCCGCCCGCAGGCCGAGCCGCCGCGTACCGTCGCCCTGGCGGAGGACGCCGACCACGCCGGTGCGGCCGATCCCTTCGTGCACTTCGTAGCCCCAGCCGCGCAGGCACTCGGCGACCAGCGCGGCGGTGCGTCGCTCCTCGAAGCCCAGTTCGGGATGGGCGTGGATGTCCTGGCGCAGGCTACGCAGGTCGTCGGCGACCTCCTCGAGCCAGGCCACGATGTGTCGATGTCGAGCCATGCCGTCTCTCCTCTGGCCGGATTGCGCTCCGGTCTTGTTGGCGGGAGGCCCGGACGCAAGGCCGGCCGGGCGTGGTCACAGCTAAGCGCGGCGCGCGGCGAAGGACAACGGAAGGCGGTTCCACTGGGTGGAACCCAAGGCCCGCGCCGCCCTGCGCCGGCGCGTCAGAACTGTTCCGGCGGCACTTCGCGGAAGTTCAGCACGGCGAACACCGGTACCTCGGGAGTGATCGAGGGAATATTGGCCATGTCCTTCAAGGGCTTGAGCTTCTCTTCCAGGTCGAAGTCGAGCAGCTTCAGCAGCACCGGCTCCAGGGTCGCCACCTGGACCAGCCCTTCGCCCTGGCGGGTGACCAGCACGTCGGCCTTCAGGCGGCGCTGCTGGCCGTGCAGGTCGAGGGTGAAGTCGAGCTTCTCGACCCGCGACTGACCGACCCGCAGGTCGTCGAAGCCGGCCATGTCCAGGCGGCTCTCCACGGTGGCCTCGGGGAAGCGCGAGGTTTCGAAGAAGTTGTCCTTCATTCGCTCGTCGCGCAGGGCCAGGCCGCTGTCCAGGGTGCCCAGCGGCACCACGATGCGCGCGACGCCCTGCTTGTCGATCTGGCCGCTGAGACGGTCGAAGCGCTGCACCTCGGCCATCTTCGCGCGTTTCACGGAAACGAAGCTGATCCGCGAGTAATCCGGCTCCAGTTGCCATTCCGCCGCCGACAGCAGCGGGCTGAGGAGCAACAACAGGACACACAATACAACAGGCATTCCACCTCCGGCTTCGGGCCGGCGCCGTCCCTCGCCCCGCGCCCCGACATGCGCCGCCGGTCAGTCCGGCAGCCTGTCCGCCTCGGGCATGAGCCGGCATCCCTCGCGCGGGCCCAGCCAGGCGGCCGTCTGCGTACTGCCGAGGCCGCGGGCGGTCACCCGGCGGCGGGCTTCGTCGTCGAAGAAGCCGCTGATCGGCACGTACTGTTGGGTATAGGCCCGGCAATAGTCCGCGGAGTTCCCCATCACGTAGCGGCAGGAGCAGTACTCCTTGGCCGTGTAGGCGCCGATGATGGCGGGAAAGGCCGCCAGGTGGATGCGGTTCTGCCAGGCCCACGCGAGGGCGGCGAGCAGCCCCAGGACGAACAGGAAGAGCAAGGGATGGCGACGGATCATGGCCGCGCCTCCCCGACGAACGCCGCCTGCGCCAGGCGCAGGAATTCGTTGTGACGGAAACGCCCGTCGCGGTCGTCGGCGTAGCGCACGATCACCAGCTTCTCCTCGGGCAGCACGTAGAGCGCCTGGCCCCAGTGGCCGAGCGCGGCGAAGGCGGTCTCGGCGACGTCCGGCCAGGGCGCCCGCGCGCCTTTCACCGCACGGTTCAACCACCACTGGCCGCCCGGCACCGCCTCGCCCTCCTCTTCCGCGCTCGGCCGGTAGCGGGCGAAGGGCGTCAGGTTGAACTCGACCCATGCCAGCGGCAGCAGTTGCCGCTCGCGCCAGCGCCCGTGGCGCTGCATCAGCAGGCCGACGCGCGCCAGGTCGCGGGCGCTCATGTAGACGTACGACGAGCCGACGAACGTGCCGGCGGCGTCTCGCTCCCATACCGCCGAACGGATGCCCAGCGGCTCGAACAGCGCGCGCCAGGGGTACTCGGCATAGTCCGCGCCGAGCATGCCGTGGAGGGCCGCCGCCAGCACGTTGCTGTCGCCGCTGGAGTAGCGGAAACGCCGGCCCGGCGGCCGGGCCTGCGGGGTCTCGGCGACGAAGCCGGCCATGTCGTCACGCCCACGGGTGTAAAGCATCGCCACCACGGAGGATTTCAATGGCGCGAACTCGTAGTCCTCCTGCCAGTCCAGCCCGGAAGACCAGTTCAGCAGGTGGCGTAACGTCACCTGGGGATGACGGGCGAACGGCGGGTAGTAGCGCGCCACCGGGTCGTCGAGCTGGAAGCGCCCTTCGCCCTCGGCGACGCCAAGCAGCGTGGCGAGCAGGCTCTTGCTCACCGACCAGGTAAGGTGCGGGGTCTCGGCACGGCTCGGGCCGGCGTAGCGCTCATAGAGCAGGCGACCGTCGCGGATCACCACTACCGCGTCGGTGCGGATGCCTTTGCGACGAACATCGTCGCGACGGCCGAAGACATAGCGCTCGAATGCCTCCAGCGCCGGCCCCGCGGGCTGTTGGGCACGGGGCCAGTCGGTGTCGGGCCAGTCTTCGGCCAGGGCAGGGAGGGCGAATACCAGAGCCAGCGCGGCGAGGGCGCGGCGGGACAACGGCAAAGCGGGCATCGGCGGGCCCTCTCGACGGTCGAGGGGCAACCCTAGCATGGCGTCGATGACGCCAGGAAGCGCGGACTCAGCCGGGCATGCGGTAGTCGTCCGGACCGAGCAGGTCGATGCCGCACTCGAGGTTCTCGATCCAGTAGAGGAAGGCGCTGATCATTTCCTTGCCGACGAAGGGCCGCCCGTGTTGCGGCACGATCATCTCCACATCCATGTCCCGGACCATCCGCGCCCACAGGCGGCAGATCTTGTTCGCCGCCATGTAGCGGCGATGGAATCCGTCCATGTACTGGATATGCGCGGCGAAATCGCTGACCGGCGCGGCGTCGTCCACCAGCGAGGCGCCCATGTCGCCCGAGAAAAGGATCTTGCTCACCGGGTCGTAGAGCTGGAAGTTGCCCACCGAATGCAGGAAATGCGCGGGGATCGCCTTCAACGAGCAGTCGCCGAGAGCGATCGCCTGGCCGCGGTCGGGCAACGGCATGACCCGGTCGTAGGTGTTGATGCCATGGCTGACCGCCAGGTAGTTGGCCGTCAGGTGCGGCAGGAAGCGCGCCCACAGCTTGGAGCAGATCACCCGGGCGCGGGTGTGCAGCAGCCACTTGTCGAGGGCGGCGATGATGTCCGGGTCCTGGTGCGAAGCGAAGATGTAGTCCAGCTCCTGCAGCGGAAAGCGTTTCGACAATTCCAGCGAGAGCGGCGTGTAGGTCAGGTCGCCGCCGGGATCGAGCAGCAGGTACTGGCCGTTGTCGACGATCAGGAACTGGTTGGACTGGACCCCTTCGCCGCTGACGAGGTCATCGAAACACAGGCACTGGTGGCTGCCGTTGTCGAACAGCACGATCGGTTCGCGTCGCATGGTCGGTGAAATCTACTCTGTGCAGGCGCCGAGGAGCATTCCTCGCCGGATGCTGCGCAGGGTAAGCGCCTGCGGCGCGGCGCCTCACTGACCTGGGTCAAGCCCGAGGCGGGTCAAGGCCTTCTCCAGGCGAACTTTGCGGGCCCCGTTGGCAATCGCCAGCAAGCCGCGATCGCGTTGCCACAATGCCTCCCAGGTCGAGGCGTTGGCGGCGAAGGCGGCATCCAGTTGCCCCTCCAGCGCCGAGAACTGTTCGAACAGCCCAGCCAGTACCGCCTGGGTGCCGACGCAGGCGACCGGATGCCGCGCGACCTCGGCGCAGCCGCCGAGGATGCCGGCCAGGCGCAGCAGCAGCGGCGAGGGCCAGCCGCATTCATGGCCGACCCCATAGAGCCAGCCGACCAGCGCCGCCAGCACATGGACATCCTCCAGCAGGCGGAACGGCCTGACGTAGTCGTCCCAACCATCGCCGGGCAGGCGCTCGCAATGGGCACCGTCGAGCAACAGGCGGGAATGCGGCACATCCGGCATCAGCGGCAGCGCCGGCAACGCCTCCAGGCGCGCCCCCGGGGCGCCGGCCAGGACCACCGTCATCGACAGTCGCGGCGGCTGCCCCGGTGCCTCGTCGCGGGCGGCCACCAGCCACCAGGAGGCGCTGTCGCCAGCGGTGACGAAATCCTTTTGTCCATGCAGGACCAGCCCCTCCAGGCGGGTCTGCAGGTCCGCCGGGCGCACGCTGCGCTTCTCGGTCACGCACAGCGCGCCGAGACCTTCCGGCGCCGCCGGCCAGAGCGCGCGCAGGGCCGCCTGGTAGCCGGCGAGGAAGGCCAGGCCCGGACTCGCCGCCAATCGTCCGCCGAGCACCGCCCGCTCCAGGGTGCCAAGACCGTCGGCGCGCGCCAGGGCGGCGGCGTGCCAGTCTTCCAGGGAGCCTTCGGTGGGCAGGCGGTCGAGCGGGCCGAGCAAGCGTTGCCAGGACATGGCGGACTCCAGTGTGGAATGTGTCGGAACCGGCATCCTGCCGAGGGTGCCAGCGTTGAACAACGGCGCGTTACATCCGGCGACAATGTCATACAAGCATCACGCCCCTGTCACAGGGGTGACACCGCGCCTTCCTAGCCTGAGCTTGCACAACAAAGCCGAGCGGCCGCAACCCGCGGCGCCGGCCCAAGGAGGCCCAGGCATGACCCAGACCGCCATTACCCGCGAACCCGTCGCCGGACGCCGCCTGAAGGCCGAGCGCCTGAACGGCGCCCGCGCCCTGCGCGAGGCCCAGGCCCTGCGCTACCGCGTATTCAGCGCCGAGTTCGACGCCAAGCTCGAAGGCGCCGAAGACGGCCTCGACCGCGACGACTACGACCGTCACTGCGCACACATCGGCGTCCGCGACCTCGACAGCGGCGCCCTGGTGGCCACCACCCGGCTGCTCGACCATCGCGCCGCCGAACGCCTCGGGCGCTTCTACAGCGAAGAGGAGTTCCACCTCTCCGGCCTCGACGCCCTGCACGGCCCGGTCCTGGAGATCGGCCGCACCTGCGTCGCTCCCGAATACCGCAACGGCGCCACCATCGCGGTACTCTGGGGCGAACTCGCCGAGGTCCTCAACGAGGGCGGCTACCGCTACCTGATGGGCTGCGCCAGCATTCCCATGCGCGACGGCGGTATGCAGGCCAAGGCGGTGATGCAGCGGCTGCGCGAACGCTACCTGTGCACCGACTACCTGCAGGCCGAGCCGAAGAACCCGCTGCCGCCGCTGGACGTCCCGGAAAACCTCACCGCCGAGCTGCCGCCGCTGCTCAAGGCCTACATGCGCCTGGGCGCGAAGATCTGCGGCGAGCCCTGCTGGGACCCGGATTTCCAGGTCGCCGACGTGTTCATCCTGCTCAAGCGCGACGAACTCTGCCCGCGCTACGCCCGCCACTTCAAGGCGGCGGTCTGATGGCGCGGCTGCGCCTGCTGCTGCGCAGCGCCCGCCTGCTCGGGCTGGTCGCGCTCGGACTGGGCCTGGCCGCTTGGGTCAGCCTGCGCGAGCGGCTGCCCGGCGCCGACGTCACGCCGCTGCGCCAGCGCCTGACCCGCTGGTGGCTGGCGCGCCTCTGCGCGGCCCTGCCCTTCGAGGTCAGGGTCAGCGGCGAAGCGCCCCGGCAACCCATGCTGTGGGTAGCCAACCATGTGTCCTGGACCGATATCCCACTGCTCGGCGCCCTGGCGCCGCTGACCTTCCTGTCCAAGGCCGAGGTGCGTGCCTGGCCGCTGGCCGGCTGGCTGGCGGAAAAGGCCGGCACCCTGTTCATCCGCCGCGGCTCGGGCGACAGCCGGCTGATCAACCAGCAATTGGCCGAACAACTGCACCGTGGGCGCAACCTGCTGATCTTCCCGGAAGGCACCACCACCAACGGCGAAAGCCTGCGCACCTTCCACGGTCGCCTGATGGCCAGCGCCCTGGAAGCCGGCGTGGCGGTGCAGCCGGTGGCGATCAGCTACCGCCGCGACGGCGTGCCCGATGCGCTGGCGCCGTTCATCGGCGACGACGACCTGCTCAGCCACCTCGGCCGCCTGCTGCGCGGCGAGCGCGGCAGCGTGCATATCCAGCTGCTGGAACCGATCCCCAGCCAGGGCCTGGACCGCGCCGAACTGGCCCGCCAGGCCCAGCAGGCGGTGCGCCTGGCGCTGTTCGGCACTGCCGCCCCTACGCAAACCCGGCGCGCCGCCTAGTCGCGCTTGGGCGGCACCGCCAGCACGTCGCACGGCAGGTCGCCGAGGGCCGCCTCGGCCACGCTGCCGATCAGCGCGCGGCGGAAGCCGGTCAGGCCCTGGGTGCCGAGCACCGTCAACTGCGGCGCCTGGCGGCGTACCTCGGTCATGATCACGTTGATCGGCAAGCCTTCGCCGACGCGCAACTGGATGTCCTCGCGGCCCAGCCCCAGGCCGGCGACGTAGTCGCGCAGCTCGACGTTGGCCTTGAGTTCCTCCTGGTCGACGTAATGCTCGACGCGGTCTTCCTTGATCCCCGAATAACGCATCATGCCCTTGGCGAACGGCTCGAAGGCATGCAGCGCGGTGAGGCTGGCGGCGTCGAGGAAGCCGAGCTGGCCGGCCATCTGCACCGCGCGCGTCGAGGTCGGCGAGAAGTCCAGCGCCAGCAGCACCCGGCGGTACTCCTCTTCCGGCGCACCGGCCGCGCGCAGCACCGGGATCTTCGCATTGCGTACCACCCGCTCCAGGGTGGTGCCGATGAACAGGTCGCGCAGCGGCGTGTGCCGGTGCGCGCCCATCACCAGCAGGTCGGCACCGATCTCCTCGGCCACCGCGTTGATCACCACCACCGGATCGCCGACCCGCACGATCGCCTTGGACTCGACGCCGAGGCGCTCCTTCAGGGCCTGTCCGTTCACTTCCAGCAGGTTGGCGATGGCCAGCCGTTGCGGCGCGATCAGCACCGGCGGCTGGTCGTCGTCGAGCACGTTCAGCACGGTCAGTTCGGCATTCCTCGCCTTGGCCAGCGCCGCGGCGCGCATGACCGCCAGCTCGGAACGCGAGGACAGGTCGGTCGCCACCAGGATTCGTTTCATCTTCCACCTCCATTGGCAGAGCGTTGAACGTCGGCCCCATTGAACGATCGACGCGACCGCTGCCGGTTGATGTGCATCAAGCGGATGCTTCGGACTGAAACAATTGATAGGTGATTCCGCCGGCCGGGCCAATGGCCGCTGCGCCAGGCTCAGCGCTGGCTCAGGGCGAAAGCCTGGAGTTGCGGGTAGAAGGCGCGGAAATCCGCGCTCAGGTCATCGTAGCGCTGGGCCAGTTCTTCCCAGGAGCCGTCCAGCAGGTGCGGTCGCGACAGCCTCCGCGACATACCGCCCAGCACTTCGCGCAAGACCGCGAACTCGCGGTAGCTGCCCAACCAGTCCTGGGCCGCCATCCGCGGCGCGATGCGCGCCAGGCGCTCCGGCAGCGGCGAGGCGGTGCGCAGGGTGCCGTAGACCCGCTCGACGAACTGCGGCAGCGGTTCGTCGGCGTAGTCGTTCCAGTCGCGCGCCAGGCAGTGGTCGAAGAACACGTCCAGCAGGACGCCGGCGAAACGCCGGCGCTCCAGCGGGAAGCGCCGCTTGGCCGCATGCACCAGTGGGTGGCTGTCGGTGAAGGCGTCGATGCGCCGGTGCAACTGGATGGCCCGCTCGATCTCGACCGGCCATTGTCCCTGCAGGCGGCCCTTGACGAAGTCGCCGTACAGGCTGCCGAGCAGTTGGGCCGGTTGCGGGCCGCCGAGGTGGAGATGCGCGAGGTAGTTCATGCGGGCTAGCTTACCCCAGGGACGGAACGGTCGTTTCGATCATCGTCATCAGCCCTGTCGATAGCGACTATCGTCGCAATCGATCCCCATATCGTCCCACACCGATATATAGTTCGTCCCAACCCGATATGGACGGCCAACGGACCACCGCCATGCCACTGGACATCGACGAAATCATCAAGGCTCTCTCCCACCCGGTGCGACGCGACATGCTGCGCTGGCTGAAGGAACCGGAGAAGTACTTCGTCGAGCAGGACCACCCGTTCGAGATCGGCGTCTGCGCCGGCAAGTTCGACCAGCGTACCGGTCTCTCCCAGTCCACCGTGTCGGTACACCTGGCCACCCTGCAACGCGCCGGTCTGGTGACCAGCCGCCGGGTCGGCCAGTGGAATTTCTTCAAGCGCAACGAGGAGACCATCCAGGCCTTCCTCGACCAACTCGGCGACGAGCTGTAAGCAGCACTCGCTTCCCCCCCACCACCTCGCAGTCCAGGAGCTCGACCGATGCCGGCGTCTCTTCTCGTCCTCGCTTTATCCGCCTTTGCCATCGGTACCACCGAATTCGTCATCATGGGCCTGCTGCCGCAGGTCGCCGGCGACCTGCGGGTATCCATTCCCAGCGCCGGCTGGCTGATCAGCGGCTACGCCTTCGCCGTGGCCTTCGGCGCCCCGCTGATGGCCATGGCCACCGCCCGCCTGGAACGCAAGAAAGCCCTGCTCGCGCTGATGGGCATCTTCATCGTCGGCAACCTGCTCTGCGCGGTGGCCGCCAACTACGGCCTGCTGATGCTGGCGCGGATCGTCACCGCGCTCTGCCATGGCGCCTTCTTCGGCATCGGCTCGGTGGTCGCCGCCAGCCTGGTGGCGCCGAACCGCCGCGCTTCCGCCGTGGCCCTGATGTTCACCGGCCTGACCCTGGCCAACGTGCTCGGCGTGCCGCTGGGTACCGCGCTCGGCCAGGAAGCCGGCTGGCGCGCGACCTTCTGGGTGGTGACCCTGATCGGCGTGGTCGCCTTCGTCGGCCTGGCCAGGGTGCTGCCAAACGACCGCGAGGAAGAGAAGGTCGACCTGCGCCAGGAAATGTCCGCGCTGAAGAACCCGTCGCTGTGGCTGGCCCTGGGCACCACCGTGCTGTTCGCCGCCTCGATGTTCGCCCTGTTCACCTACGTCGCGCCGCTGCTCGGCGAAGTCACCGGGGTCAGCCCGCGCGGCGTGACCTGGACCCTGCTGCTGATCGGCGTCGGCCTGACCGTCGGCAACGTGATCGGCGGCCGCCTCGCCGACTGGCGCCTGGGCACCACCATGGCCGCGGTGTTCGCCGCCATGGCGCTGGTCTCGGCGCTGTTCAGCTGGACCAGCCAGGCCCTGCTGCCGGCGGAGATCACCCTGTTCTTCTGGGCCGCCGCCGCCTTCGCCGCGGTGCCCGCGCTGCAGGTCAACGTGGTCCGCGTCGGGCATGCCGCGCCGAACCTGGTGGCGACCCTGAACATCGGCGCGTTCAACGTCGGTAACGCGCTCGGCGCCTGGGTCGGCGGCAGCGTCATCGACCACGGCCTGGGCCTGACCCGCGTGCCGCTGGCCGCCGCCGCGCTGGCCGCGCTGGCGCTGCTGGCCACCCTGATCGCCTTTTCCGGAAACGGCCGCGCCCAGGCGCAGCCGGTCCTCGATTGATCCCCTGTCCGTCTATTCCCTAGTGGAGGATGTTCCATGGCTACTCTGTTCGATCCCATCATGCTCGGCGACCTCGAGCTGCCCAACCGCATCGTCATGGCGCCGCTGACCCGCTGCCGCGCCGATGAAGGCCGCGTGCCCAACGCCCTGATGGCCGAGTACTACGCCCAGCGCGCCGATGCCGGCCTGATCCTCAGCGAGGCCACCGCGGTCACGCCGATGGGCGTAGGCTATCCCGACACCCCCGGCATCTGGTCCGATGACCAGGTCCGTGGCTGGAGCAACGTGACCAAGGCGGTGCACGCCGCCGGCGGGCGCATCTTCCTGCAACTCTGGCACGTCGGGCGGATTTCCGATCCGCTCTACCTGAATGGCGAGCTGCCGGTGGCGCCGAGCGCCATCGCCGCCGAGGGGCACGTCAGCCTGGTGCGCCCGAAGCGTCCCTACGTCACCCCGCGCGCGCTGGACACCGAGGAGATCGCCGACATCGTCGAGGCCTACCGCCAGGGCGCCGAGCGGGCCAAGGCCGCCGGCTTCGACGGCGTGGAGATCCACGGCGCCAACGGCTACCTGCTCGACCAGTTCCTCCAGGACAGCACCAACAAGCGCACCGACCGCTACGGCGGCTCCATCGAGAACCGCGCGCGCCTGCTGCTGGAAGTCACCGACGCGGCGATCTCCGTATGGGGCGCCCAGCGCGTCGGCGTACACCTGGCGCCGCGTGCCGACTCCCACGACATGGGCGATTCCAACCGCCTGGAAACCTTCAGCCATGTCGCCCGTGAGCTGGGCAAGCGCGGCATCGCCTTCATCTGCGCCCGCGAAGCGCAGGCCGACGACAGCATCGGCGTAGCCCTGAAGAAAGCCTTCGGCGGACCCTACATCGCCAACGAAAAGTTCACCCTCGACAGCGCCAACGCCATCCTGGCCAAGGGCGACGCCGATGCGGTGGCCTTCGGCGTCCCCTTCATCGCCAACCCGGACCTGGTCGAACGCCTGCGCCAGGGCGCCGAACTGAACCCGCCGCGCCCGGAAACCTTCTATACCGGCGGTACCGAAGGCTACCTGGACTATCCGACCCTGGCCTGATCGCGCCAGCCAGGAAGAGCCCGCCACGCTTGCCGTGGCGGGCTCTGTGCTTCGCCCGTCTAGCGCAGGCGGAAATACGGCTCCGGCTCCGCGCACGGATCGCGCTGGGCGCAGCCCTTGCAACCGCCGCCGCAACCGCCCGAGCTTTGCGCAGCCACCCGCTCGACCTTGCCGAGCGCGATCAGCCGCTCCAGGATCGCCTCCACCAGCGCCGGCGGCGCGTCCACCTGGCGGCTGAGCTGTTTCAGCCCACGCGCCTGGCCGTCTTCCAGGGCGGCGCGGATCTGCATGAGTGTCGCCATCAGTGACATCCTCCCTGCCCGCTCGGGGCATCGGCCATTCGGCCTGGCAGTTGCAGTACCTGCTCACGGCCGAACAGACGCAGGCAGGTCATCAGGATCAGGTTGAAGAGCAGCACCACGGCGATGGTCAGGACGCTACGCTCGGGGTGCGCGGCGAAGGTGGCGACCTGGTAGCAGAGGGTCGCCAGCGAGTAGGCGACGTTCAGCCCCCAGAGCACCGAGAAAGCCATCCAGCCCTTGCTGCTTTCCCGGGCGATCGCGCCCATGGCGGTCACGCAGGGCACGTAGAGCAGGACGAAGACCAGGTAGCTGTAGGCCGCGATGGGGCTGCCGAACTTGCTCGCCATGGTGCCCATCGAGCCGGTCTCCATGTCGCCGTCGGCCATGCTCGCCTCCACCGGGTTGGCCAGCACGCTGAGGCTGAAGGTATCGACCAGGCCGTCCCAGGTCTCGACCAGGGCGTCGCGCAGTTGCCCGGGCAGGTCGTAGCCTTCGTAGTCGAAGGCCTCGCCCTGGATCTGCTCGGCGGTGTAGAGGGTGTTCAGGGTGCCGACCACCACTTCCTTGGCCATCGCCCCGGTGACCAGGCCGACGGTGGCCTGCCAGTTGTCCGGCTGCACCCCGAGCGGCGCCAGCAGCGGAGTGAGACGCTGGCTGACGCTGGCCAGGGCGGAATGGCCGATGTCGCCCTGCACCGGCTTGCCGTCGAGGGTGATGCTGTTCAGGCCGCCGATCACCAGGCTGACCAGGATGATCACCTTGCCGGCCCGCACCACGAAGCCGCGCAGGCGCGACCAGGTCTGCAGCAGCAGGCTCTTAAGGTGTGGCACATGGTACAGCGGCAGTTCCATGACGAACGGCGAGGCCTCGCCGCGCATCAGGGTGTGCTTGAGCAGCAGCCCGGTGAGGATCGCCACGACGATGCCGAGCAGGTACAGGGAGAAGATCACCAGCGCGCCGCCCTGGCCGAAGAAGGCCCCGGCGAACACGGCGAAGATCGCCAGGCGCGCGCCGCAGGACATGAACGGCGCCATCATGATGGTAATCAGCCGCTCGCGCTGCGCGTCCAGGGTCCGCGCGCCCATGATCGACGGCACGTTGCAGCCGAAGCCGACGATCAGCGGCACGAACGACTTGCCCGGCAGGCCCAGCGCCTGCATCAGGCGGTCCATGACGAAGGCCGCGCGGGCCATGTAGCCGGAATCCTCGAGCAGCGAGAGGAACAGGTACATCAAGCCGATCTGCGGTACCAGCGGCAGCACCGTGTTGACCCCGCCGCCGATGCCCTGGGCGAGGAACGCCGTGAGCCAGTCGGGCAGGCCGAAGCGAATGCCCAGCCACTGGATGCCATCGATGAAGATCGCCGACGAGCCCTTGTCGAAGATCGGTTGCAGCGCCCCGCCGATGTTGATGGCGAAGAAGAACATCAGGTACATCACCAGCAGGAAGATCGGCAGGCCCAGCCAGCGATTCAGGACGATCCGGTCGAGCCATTGGGTCAGCCGGTGCGGCTGCGCCTGCTGGTGGTCGCAGACCGCCGCGCAGATCTCGCCGATCAGCCGGTAGCGCGCATCGACGATCGCCAGCTCGGGCTCCTCGCCGCAGCCCCGGCGTGCCTGTTCCAGGGTGGCGGGCGGCAAGCCCAGCGCCGGGCCGTTGAAGATGTCGCCTTCCAGCGCCTGCAACGCCAGCCAGCGCGGCTCGATGGCCGAGGCCGCCGGAGCGCGCGTTTCCAGGAGGTAGCCGACCTGCGCCTGGATGGCCGGCGGGTAGTCCACCGCCAGCGCCGCCTGCGGGACCTGCAACTCGTCGATGGCCGCCTTCAGCTCGTCGATGCCATCGGCGCGGGTGGACACCAGCGGCACCACCGGGCAACCGAGACGCCGCGCCAGACCGTCGATATCGATGCGGATGCGCTGGCTACGGGCGATGTCGAGCATGTTCAGCGCGACGATGCAGGGGATGCCCATCTCCCGCAACTGCACCGTGAGGTACAGGTTGCGCTCCAGGTTCGCCGCATCCACCACGTTGACCAGCACGTCGACTTCGCCGCTGGCGATGTAGCGGCAGGCGATCTGCTCGTCCAGCGAGGCCTGGGCGGAAACGCTGGTCAGCGAATAGGTGCCGGGCAGGTCGACCAGGCGTACCGCGTGGCGGGCGGTGTGGAACGCACCCTCCTTGCGCTCCACGGTGACGCCGGCCCAGTTGCCGACCCGCTGGCGCGAGCCGGTGAGCTGGTTGAACAGGGTGGTCTTGCCGGAGTTGGGATTGCCGATCAGGCCGAGGGTCAATGCGGTCATGGGGATTCCGGGCGGGGTCAGTCGAGCGGGACGAGGGTCAGCAGGGCGAGGTCCTTGCGCCGCAGCGCCAGGCTGGTCTGGCGGGTCTCGACCTGGATCGGGTCGCCCAGCGGGGCGATGCGCACCACGCGCAGCGCCGCGCCGGGCAGAAGCCCCATGGAGAACAGGCGTTGGCGATAGCCATTGCTGATGGCGGGGGAATAACCGGTGATGCGGTAGGAACGGGACGGTTGCAATGCGCTCATGGCGGATTCCAGGCAGAGGAAGGGACCAATGGCCTTCCTGGCCGGTGACCGAGAATCTAAACGACTCTCACTTAAGGCTCGCTTAAGGACGCAGTATCGGAGCGGAGGAGCAGCGGATTCGCTGATCCAGAGCAATGGAAGCGGGGATTTTCGCCGGGCGCGGCGAACTGTCGCCGCCAGCGCCCGGTGCGACGGGGCGGCTGGCGGCGCAAGGGGTCAGCGGGTATTGAGCTGCTGCTGCAGGTTCTGCACCTGGGCCTGGAGGGTGTTGATGTTGCGCATCACCTGGGTGCGGAAGGCGTCGAACTCGGCGGTATTGCCGCCCTGGGCCGGGCGGTTGTCGAGCTGGCTGCGCAGCACCAGCAGGTCGTCCTGGATACCCTTGATCGTCTGGCTCGGGTTGCCCTGCTTCTTCAGCGCCGCGACATCGCCGCCGAGGGCCTTGAGTTGCTCGTTGGTCTTGCCCAGTTCGACCTGCAGGGCTTTCAGCTTCTCCTGTTCGGCGGCCAGTGTCTGCAGCTTGCCGTCCAGTTGCGCGACCAGTTGCGCCGCGCTTTCCTGCTGGGCCTTGAGATCGCTGGCCAGTTGATCGAGGCGTTTGCCCTGGCCGCCGAACTGGTTGCTCACATCGGCCTGCTGGCGTTCCTGGCTGCCGAGTTTCTCCTGCAGTTGCTTGACCTGCAGGCGCAGCGCCTCGCGTTCGCTGGTGACGCTGGACTCGCTGGCGACCACCTTGCCGCGAATGTCGTCAAGGCGCCCGGCGGCTTCCTCGCTGATCCTCACGAAGCTTTCCTGGGTCGCCACCAACTGCTGTTCCATCAGGCTGATTTGCTGGTGGCTCCACCAACCCACCCCGGCGAGGGCGATCAGCATCGCCCCGAGCAGGGCCCAGAGCGGGCCGGTAGAGGCCGGACGGCGCTCCTTGGTGTCGACGACCCGGCGCTGCTCCGGTTCGTAGACGTGCCGCGGGTGGTGGCCGAATTCATCACGGTCGGCAGCATCGGTGGTCAGGCTGGGCACATCGTCGAGTTCGTCGAAAGCATCGTTACGCATGGTGAAAACCTGTGAAGGGGAACGGCATCCTGCCGGAGGCCTGGAGAAAGGGCCGAATGGCGCATTATATCGGTTCGGCCCCGCCCCTTCAGCGTCTGCTCGAAGCAAATTGCCGGACCGGGGCGCTCCACCGCGAAGCCGTGCGCCCCAAGACGGAGCGAACGCTGTCCGGCACAGACCGCCGCAGGCCGCCAGCGGTTCCCCGCCTCGCACGCCGGCGCTGGTCCGCGGCCCGCATGGCACGTCGCTTGCCTGGGCTTTGCCGGGCAGATTCGAGAGCCGGAGGATGCATGGAGTTGAACAAATCCTTGCTGGATTGCATGCGCGCCGTGCGCCGACGCCTGCGCGAGGAACAGGCGCTGGATATCCACTTCCAGCAACGCGATGCGATCGCCGCGATGCAGGCGGCCTGCGCCCGCTCCGGCGATGCGACGACGCGGGAGCTGGGACAGCGCCTCGGCAGGCTCAGCGGGGTTGCGCTGCCGCCGGCGGAACCTTCCCTGTTGCCCGCGCAGGCGCCGAGCCGACAATACGCCGGCCCGCTACGCGGCTGATCAGAGTCCCTGGGCGCGCCACCAGGCGCAGAACTCGTCGAGCGCGGTCCACAGGCTGACCCGCGGGTCGTAGTCGAGGTATTCGCGGGCGCGGTTGATGTCCAGGGTGAAGTTCTTCGCCATCACCGCCATGCCCAGGCGGAACAGCACCGGCTCCGGGCGCCCCGGCAGGATCCGGCAGACGCCTTCGTTGAGCGCCGCCAGGCCATAGCCGACGGCATACGGCAGGTGACCGCCGACCGGCGGCAGGTCGAGCTGGCGCATCACGTAGTTGACCGCATCCCAGAACGGTACCGGCTGCCCGTTGCTGATGTTGTAGACCTTGCCCAGCGCCGGCTCGCCGGCCAGCAGGCAACTGAACAGCGCGTCGTTGAGATTGTGCACGCTGGTGAAGTCGACCCGGTTCAGGCCGTTGCCGAGGATCCGCAGGCGTCCCTTGCGGTGGGCCTGGATCATTCGCGGGAAGATGCTGGTGTCGCCGGCGCCGACCACGAAGCGCGGACGCAGCGCCAACACTTCCAGGCCCAGGTCGCGGGCGCTGAGCACCAGTTGCTCGGCCTGGTACTTGGTCGCCCCGTAATGGTCGGAAAAACGCCGGGGTACGTACTCTTCGTTCAGGTCCAGGTGGTCGCGCCCGTCGAAATAGATCGACGGCGACGACAGATGCACCAGGCGCCGCACCTTTTGCCGCATACAGGCCTCGACGACGCTCTCGGCAAGCCCGACGTTGGCCGCCAGGAAGCGTTCGCGCGGCCCCCAGACTCCGACCGCGCCGGCACAATGCACCACCGCCTCGACATCCTCGCAGAGGCGCAGGACCAGCGCCGGGTCGGCGAGGTCGCCGGGAACGAACTCGGCGCCCCGCGCCACCAGATGCTCCACCGCGTCCGCACGACGACCGCTGACCCGTACCGACAGGCCCTGCTCCAGGGCGAAGCGAGCGAAACGCCCGCCGATGAAGCCCGTCGCCCCCGTTACCAGAATCCGCATTGCGTTTCTCCCGTTGTCCTTCTTGTGCCGCGACTCTAGCAACCCGGAGCCGCGCCACCACTGGCACAGCATGCCAGAACAACGACCTTGCGGGCCGCCGGCACGACTTGCGTTGGGCGACAGAAGCGGCGCTGCGCGCTACAAGGTCTAACCTGAAAGCCACCTGCACGCTGGGAGACACACCATGGCCAGTCACTGGATGATCTACGGCGCCAACGGCTACACCGGCCGGCTGGTCGCCGAACAGGCGCAGCGCGAGGGCCTGACGCCGCTCCTCGGCGGACGCAACCCGGCCGCCCTGCACGCGCTCGGCAGCCAGCTCGGGCTGGAGTGCCGGGTCTTCGACCTGGGGGATCCGCAGGCCTGCCGCGAAGCCCTGGACCAGGTGAAGGTGGTGGCCCATTGCGCCGGTCCGTTCTCCGCCACCAGCACGCCGATGATCGCCGCCTGCCGTGCCGCCGGCACCCACTACGTGGATATCACTGGAGAGATCGCGGTGTTCGAGCAGGCCCACGCCGGCGACGCCGAGGCCCGCGAGGCCGGCATCGTGGTCTGCCCGGGCGTGGGCTTCGATGTGATCCCCACCGATTGCCTGGCCGCCTGCCTGAAGGAGGCGCTGCCGGACGCGCAACGGCTGGCGCTGGGCTTCGACACCGGCAGCGGGCTGTCGACGGGAACCGCGAAGACCAGCGTCGAAGGCCTCAAGTTCGGCGGCAAGATCCGCGAGAATGGCCGCCTGCGCGACGTGCCGCTGGGCTACAAGCGCCGCGACATCGATTTCGGCCGCGGCCTGCGGCACGCCGTGACGATTCCCTGGGGCGACGTGGCCACCGCCTACTACAGCACCGGCATCCCGGACATCGAGGTCTACCTGCCGGCGCCGCCGCTGCTGGCCCTGGGCATGCGCCTGATTGATCCGCTGCGTCCGCTGCTCGGTCGGCAACGGGTCCAGGACTGGCTCAAGGGGCAGGTCGACAAACGCATCGCCGGCCCCGACCAGGCGGCCCGCGAGCGCCTGCGCACCTGGGTCTGGGGCGAGGCGCGCAACGCCCGCGGCGAACGCCGCACGGCGCGCCTGGAGACGGCCAACGTGTACGACCTGACCCTGCACGGCGTGCTCCTGGCAGTGCGCCACCTGCTGGACTACCAGGGTCCCGGCGGTTACTTCACGCCATCGCGGTTGCTCGGCGCGCGCTGCGTCGAATCGTTGCCCGGCTCCGGACGAATCACCGTCATCGGCTGATCAACCTGACACCCGCACCAAGCCGTCGCCGGCGCGGGCGAGCAGGTGCTCGGTGAGCGACGCGAGCAGTTCGCCGCCGTTGCGCCAGTAGTGCCAGTACAACGGTACGTCGATGACCTGGCCGGGCAGCAGCTCGACCAGTTCGCCGCGCGCCAGCTCGCCTTGCACCTGGCGCTCCGGCACCAGGCCCCAGCCGAGACCGCCGGCGGTGAGGCGGACGAAACCTTCCGAGGATGGGCAGAGGTGGTGGATGAAACCGCCCTCGACGCCGAGGTCCTTGAGAAAGCGGTGTTGCAGCAGGTCGTCCGGGCCGAACACGATCGCCGGCACGCCGGCCAGGGCGGCCGCCTCGACCCCGCGGGGAAAGTGCCGGGCAATGAAATCCGGGCTGGCCAGGCCGCGATAACGCATGGCTCCGAGCAGCAGCGAACGCGCGCCGGCCACCGGCCGCGCGCTACCGCACACGCAGCCCGCCACTTCGCCCGCGCGCATGCGCTTGAGCCCGACCTCCTGGTCCTCCACCACAAGGTCCAGCAGCACCCGCCGCTCGGCGCAGAAATCGCCCACCGCGGCGGCCCACCAGGTCGCCAGGCTATCGGCGTTGAGAGCGATGCGCAGGCGCTCCGGGGCACCGCCTTCATCCAGGTTCGGCACCCAGCGCTGCAGGTCGCCCTCCAGCAGCCGCACCTGCTGCACATGGTTGAGCAGGCGGCGCCCGAGATCGGTGGGATGCGGCGGCGTCTCGCGCACCAGGACCGGCTGGCCGACCCGCGCCTCGAGCAGCTTGATCCGCTGCGATACCGCCGATTGCGACAGCCCCAGCGCCTGTGCGGCGCGCTCGAAACCGCCCTGCTCCACCACCGCGGCCAGCGCGGCGAGCAACTTGTAGTCGAACAAAATCAGTTTTCCTAATGAGAGATCAGCAGGATTCGTTTTCCTTATAAACCGCCCGCGGCCACACTCGCCAGCACTTTTCCGATTCACCCGACGCGGACCGACCATGGCTGGCGAAACCTCGCTGCGCACCCTGCTGCGCACGCTCACTCCCGAACTCAATCCCGGCGACTATGTGTTCTGTACCTGCGCCGATGGCGCGCTGCCGAACGGCGCCGAGCCGCTCGCCAGCTTCCGCGAGCGCGAGGGCCTGACCCTGGTGCTCGAACGCCGGCAGGCCGAACGCCTGGGCCTGCCCTACGAATACGTGGCGGCCTGGATCACCCTGACGGTGCACTCCTCGCTGGCGGCGGTGGGCCTGACCGCCGCCTTCGCCACGGCGCTGGCCGAAGCCGGGATCAGTTGCAACGTGATGGCCGGCTATTTCCACGACCACCTGTTCGTCGCCCGCGACGAGGGCCGGCGCGCCCTCGCCGTGCTCCAGCGGCTGGCGGCGGAGGCACACTGACATGTGGCAGAGCTATCTCAACGGCATCCTGGTGGCTGCCGGCCTGATCATCGCCATCGGCGCGCAGAATGCCTTCGTCCTCGCGCAGAGCCTGCGCCGCGAGCATCACCTCTCGGTGGCCGCGCTCTGCGTGTTCTGCGACGCGGTGCTGGTCAGCCTCGGCGTGTTCGGCCTGGCCAAGCTGCTGCTGGAAAACCCGACGCTGCTGGCCATCGCCCGCTGGGGCGGGATCGCCTTCCTGACCTGGTATGGGCTCAAGGCGCTGCTTCGCGCGTTGCGCCCGGACGCTCTCGGCAACGTCGCGGAAACCGGGCCACGCTCGCGCAAGGCGGTGCTTCTGGCGGCACTGGCGGTCACCCTGCTCAACCCCCACGTCTATCTCGATACCGTACTTCTGATCGGTTCGCTCGGCGCCCAGCAGGCCGCGCCGGGCGCCTATGCCCTCGGCGCGGCCAGCGCCTCGCTGATGTGGTTCTTCGCCCTCGCCCTCGGCGCGGCGTGGCTGGCCCCCTGGCTGGCGCGCCCGGCCACCTGGCGCCTGCTCGACCTGATGGTGGCGGCCATGATGCTGGGCATGGCCGCGCAACTGCTGTTCCGGGGATAACGCGGTTTCCGTCTTCCCGAGCGAACCCTCGCGCCGCCAGGCAGTCCAGAGAGAATGCGGCGGTGTTCGCCGGCGAGCTTGCAGAAGCCCGTCGCAGCGCGCCGCCGCCGGCCTTTGCCCCTACAGTTGCTGCGTGGATATGCCCCGACACGAGTGCTATGATCCGGAGTTCGCGGCACTGGGAGCCTAGGCTCCGAGTCGCACCCGGCGCCCTTTCCGGAGCGCTCCGCCGAACGTCCCCCCGGGGATCCAGGACGGGCTCCCGGACAGGCATCGGACCGGCCCCGTGAACCGGTCGCGCGCTAGCCGCGCCAGTCCTGACCTGAGGAAGAATAGGAGAGACACCATGGCTTTCGAATTGCCGCCGCTGCCTTACGAAAAGAACGCCCTTGAGCCGCACATTTCCGCAGAAACCCTGGAATACCACCACGACAAGCACCACAACACCTACGTGGTGAACCTGAACAACCTGATCCCGGGCACCGAGTTCGAAGGCAAGAGCCTCGAAGAGATCGTCAAGAGCTCCTCCGGCGGCATCTTCAACAACGCCGCCCAGGTGTGGAACCACACCTTCTACTGGAACTGCCTGAGCCCGAACGGCGGTGGCCAGCCCACCGGCGCCCTGGCCGACGCCATCAACGCCGCCTTCGGCTCCTTCGACAAGTTCAAGGAAGAGTTCACCAAGACTTCCGTCGGCACCTTCGGTTCCGGCTGGGGCTGGCTGGTGAAGAAGGCCGACGGCTCCCTGGCCCTGGCCAGCACCATCGGTGCCGGCAACCCGCTGACCAGCGGCGACACCCCGCTGCTGACCTGCGACGTCTGGGAACACGCCTACTACATCGACTACCGCAACCTGCGTCCGAAGTACGTCGAGGCGTTCTGGAACCTGGTCAACTGGGACTTCGTAGCGAAGAATTTCGCTGCCTGAGTCTGATCAGAACCACGAAAAAGCCCGGCATTCGCCGGGCTTTTTCGTTTTAATCTGCGGTCCAGGAGCCATCGTCTACCCTCAGGAACTGGTAGACCTTCGCTCGTGATAGCCTCTTGAGGTAAACAAGCTCTTCCTACCGGCTTGTCTTTCGCCCTGGCGACGAACAAGGAAGGCCCCTTGAAACTGGACTCCCGACACAGCCTCTCGCTCAAGCTGCTGCGTGTCGTGCTACTGGCGGCGCTGGCCGTTGGCGTAGTGCTCAGTTGCGCGCAGATCGTCTTCGACGCCTACAAGGCCAAGCAGGCGGTGAGCAGCGACGCCCAACGCATCCTCGCGATGGTCCGCGACCCTTCCACCCAGGCGGTCTACAGCCTCGACCGGGAAATGGCGATGCAGGTCCTCGAAGGCCTGTTCCAGCACGAGGCGGTGCGCCAGGCGAGCATCGGCCATCCCGGCGAGCCGATGCTGGCGGAGAAATCCAGGCCGCTGCTGGACCTGCCGACGCGCTGGCTGACCGACCCGATCCTCGGCCAGGAACGCACCTTCAGCATTCGACTGATCGGCCGCCCGCCCTATAGCGAATACTACGGCGACCTGAAGATCACCCTGGACACCGCGCCCTACGGCGAGAACTTCGTCACCACTTCGGAAATCATCTTCATCTCCGGCATTCTCCGCGCCCTGGCCATGGGCCTGGTGCTGTTCCTGGTCTACCACTGGATGCTGACCAAGCCGCTGTCGAAGATCATCGAACACCTGGTCAGCATCAATCCCGACCGCCCCAGCCAGCACCAGTTGCCGCTGCTCAAGGGGCACGAACGCAACGAGCTGGGGCTCTGGGTGACCACCGCCAACCAGTTGCTCGCCTCGATCGAAAGCAACAGCCACCTGCGTCGCGAGGCCGAAGACAACCTGCTGCGCATTTCCCAGTACGACTTCCTCACCGGCCTGCCGAACCGCCAGTTGCTGCAACAGCAACTCGACCAGATCCTCGACGGCGCCGGCCGCCAGCAGCGCCGGGTGGCAGTGCTGTGCCTGGGCCTCGACGATTTCAAGGGGATCAACGAGCAGTACACCTACCAGCTCGGCGACCAGCTGCTGATCGCCCTCGCCGACCGCCTGCGCGGGCACAGCGCGCGGCTCGGTTCGCTGGCGCGCCTGGGCGGCGACCAGTTCGCCCTGGTCCAGGCCGACATCGAGCAACCCTACGAGGCGGCCGAACTGGCGCAGAGCATCCTCGACGGCCTGGAAGCGCCGTTCGAGATCGACCAGCACGAGGTGCGCCTGCGCGCCACCATCGGTATCACCCTGTTCCCCGAGGACGGCGAGACCACGGAGAAACTGCTGCAGAAGGCCGAGCAGACCATGACCCTGGCCAAGACCCGCTCGCGCAACCGCTACCAGTTCTACATCGCCAGCGTGGACAGCGAAATGCGTCGCCGCCGGGAACTGGAAAAGGACCTGCGCGACGCCCTGCAGCGCCACGAGCTGCACCTCGTCTACCAGCCGCAGGTGGACTACCGCGACCACCGCGTGGTCGGCGTCGAGGCACTGCTGCGCTGGCAACATCCGTTGCACGGCTTCGTCCCGCCGGACCTGTTCATCCCGCTGGCGGAACAGAACGGCAGCATCTTCAGCATCGGCGAGTGGGTGCTCGACCAGGCCTGCCGGCAGTTGCGCGAATGGCACGACCAGGGCTTCGACGACCTGCGCATGGCGGTCAATCTTTCCACCGTGCAGCTCCACCACAACGCCCTGCCACGGGTGGTCAGCAACCTGCTGCAGGTCTACCGCCTGCCGGCGCGCAGCCTGGAGCTGGAAGTCACCGAGACCGGCCTGATGGAGGACATCTCCACTGCCGCCCAGCACCTCCTCAGCCTGCGCCGCGCCGGCGCGCTGATCGCCATCGACGATTTCGGCACCGGCTATTCCTCGCTGAGCTACCTGAAGAGCCTGCCGCTGGACAAGATCAAGATCGACAAGAGTTTCGTCCAGGACCTGCTGCAGGACGAGGACGACGCGACCATCGTTCGCGCCATCATCCAGCTCGGCAAGAGCCTGGGCATGCAGGTGATTGCCGAGGGCGTGGAAACCGCCGAGCAGGAGGCGTACATCATCGCCGAAGGTTGCAACGAAGGTCAGGGCTACCTGTACAGCAAGCCGCTGCCGGCCAGGGAACTGACCCAGTACCTCAAGCAGGCGCGACGCCTGAGCCAGGCCACCAGCAGCGAACGGCCCTGATCAGAACAGGCGGCTGAACAGCCAGCCCGCCAATAGCGCGCTGCCCAGGCAGAGCAACGCGGCCCCCGCCGCCTGGCGGCGCAGTTGCACGGCGAGATCGTCCTCGCCCTGGCTGGAGAGAATGAAGGGATGCGCCTCCCCCGGCTTGCCGAGCCGGTGGCGGGTCGGCGCGGCGCTGCTTGCCCGATGCCGATCCTCGGCCTCCAGCCGTGCCGCCAGGCGCACCCGGTTCCATTCGCGCTCGTCCAGCTCGCCGTTGCCGTCGCTGTCGAAGCGCGCCAGCAGGCCGTGGAAATCGCCCTTCCATTCACGGATCACCGCACCCTGCTCCCGTTCGGCATCGAGTCCCTGGCGACCGCCACCGCTGCTGCGGAATTCGCCCAGCGCATAGAGCGGCTCGCCGGCATGCAGGCGCTCCTCGGTGTAGCGGTAGAGCCGCTCTCCGCCGACCAGGGTGCCGAAGCTCTCCAGCAGTCGCAGGGTATCGATCGGTGCTTCGCGAAAAGCCTCCCAGCGCTGCTGGGTCAAGGGTCGCACCTCGGCGCCGCGTGGGTCGACCAGGCAGGCATCGGTGGCATCGCGCAAGCCGAATGGCGACTCGCTGGCACCTTTGTCGACGGTGCGCCAGGCCTTCTCGCGGCCGCTGCGCTTTTCCTCGACTTCGATGCGGTAGCGCCACCACAGGCACGGCTTGCCAGTCAAGGGAGCCTGCAGCGGGCCTTCCGGGCCCTCCTCGAGCACCCCGTAGAGTTCGACGAAACCCTGCGCCGCCGAACGGATCCGCGAGGTCGGTACGTCGCCGAGCAGACGCGCCCGGGCAAGGCGGTGCACGAACTGCCAGCCGGCCCAGGCGCAGAGCCCCAGGCTGGCGGCGATGAACAGCCAGCGCAGGTCGAAGTCCATCTCAGCCGAACAGGGCCTTGAGATCGACGTCGACCTTCTCCGCCTCGCTGAACTGCAACAGCTCGGCGGCCTTGAAGCCAGCGACACGAGCGATCAGCAGGTCGGGAAATTGCTCGATGCGCACGTTGTTCAGGTTCACCGCCTCGTTGTACAGCTCGCGGCGATCGGCGATCCCGTTCTCCAGGCCGCTGATGCGCTGGGAAAGGAACTGGAAACTTTCGTTGGCCTTGAGCTGCGGGTAGTTCTCGGCCAGCGCGAAGAGCTGCCCCAGGCCGGCGCGCAGGCCGCTCTCGGCCTTGCCCAGGGCATTCACGTCGGCGCGCTCGCGGGCGCTGGCGACGGCGTTGCGGGCGGCGATGACCCGCTCCAGGGTGGCGCGCTCGTGCTGCATGTATTGCTTGCAGGCCTCGACCAGCTTCGGCAGCTCGTCATGGCGCTGCTTGAGGAGCACGTCGATGTTGGCCCAGGCCTTGCCCACGGCGTGCTTCAGCCGTACCAGGCCGTTGTAGAGCACCACCGCGTAGCCGGCGAGCAGCAGCAGGACAACCCAGAAAGCGATAGCGGTCAGACTCATGGACGGAGCTCCGGACGAAGATACTGGCATTCTAGCTGCGCCCGACATGTCCAGGCACGACAGCGATCACGCTGCGCCCTTTTCAAAAATGCAAATCTTTCGCATTATGTGGCGGTTTTTTAACGCCCTCGCGGGTGTTTCCGACAAGCGCACGCCGCTTCGGCACGCCACCAATAAAGCAAAGGAATCCGCCATGACTCGTATGCCCCTGGCCACCGCCAGTCTGCTGGCCCTCGCCATCTCCCTCGCCGGCTGCGGCGACGACAAGAAAGCCGAAGCGCCCGCAACACCGGCGGCCAGCACGCAGCCCGCCGCGCCCGCCGCCGCCCCGGCCGCCAAGGTCGACGAGGCCGCCGCCAAGGCAGTGATCAAGAACTACGCGGACCTCGCCGAAGCCACCTTCGCCGATGCCCTGAGCACCGCCAAGGACCTGCAGAAAGCCATCGACGCGTTCCTCGCCAAGCCTGACGCGGAGACCCTGAAAGCCGCCAAGGAAGCCTGGTTCGCCGCTCGTACCCCTTACTCCCAGAGCGAAGCCTTCCGCTTCGGCAACGCGATCATCGACGACTGGGAAGGACAGGTTAACGCCTGGCCGCTGGACGAAGGCCTGATCGACTATGTCGCCAAGGACTACCAGCACGCCCTGGGCAACCCCGGCGCCACCGCCAACATCGTCGCCAACACCGAGATCCAGGTCGGCGAAGACAAGATCGACGTCAAGGAAATCACCGGCGAGAAACTGGCCAGCCTGAACGAGCTGGGCGGTTCCGAAGCCAACGTCGCCACCGGCTACCACGCCATCGAGTTCCTCCTCTGGGGCCAGGACCTGAACGGCACCGGTCCCGGCGCCGGCAATCGTCCGGCCACCGACTATGCCCAGGGCAAGGACTGCACCGGCGGCCATTGCGACCGTCGCGCCGCCTACCTGAAGGCCGTCACCGACCTGCTGGTCAGCGACCTCGAATACATGGCCGGACAGTGGAAAGCCGGCGTCGCCGACAACTACCGCGCCAAGCTGGAGGCCGAACCGGTGGATACCGGCCTGCGCAAGATGTTCTTCGGCATGGGCAGCCTGTCCCTCGGCGAACTGGCCGGCGAGCGCATGAAGGTCGCGCTGGAGGCCAACTCCACCGAAGACGAGCACGACTGCTTCAGCGACGACACCCACCACACCCTGTTCTTCAACGGCAAGAGCATCCGCAACATCTACCTCGGCGAGTACAAGCGCATCGACGGCAGCGTGGTCAAGGGCCCGAGCCTGGCCGACCTGGTCGCCAAGGCCGACGCCGCCGCCAACGACACCCTGAAGGCCGACCTGGCCGACACCGAGGCCAAGCTGCAGGCCATCGTCGACAGCGCCGAGAAGGATGGCGTGCACTTCGACCAGATGATCGCTCCGGACAACAAGGACGGCCAGCAGAAGATCCGCGACGCCATCGCCGCCCTGGTCAAGCAGACCGGCGCCATCGAGCAGGCCGCGGGCAAGCTGGGTATCCAGGACCTGAAGCCGGACAACGCCGACCACGAGTTCTGATTCCTTCCTGCGCCAACAGCGTGCGGCCCATGGCCGCACGCTGCGTTTCAGGGCCTCGAAAGCGGACTTCACGGGCCTTTACAAACGCAAATCCCTCTTATTTTGATTAGCTCCAACTGGTAAGCTTGCGGGCTGTTTCTACGCAGTCCGGGATGTTCGCCGATGTCGTTGCCGTCACCTTCCATGCCGCTCGCCTGTCTCCTGACGGCGCTCCTTCTGGGCGGATGCGGCGCCGACGACGAACCGCTGCGCGCCGAGCCCGGCGAACACCTGTCCGGGGGCGCGACCACGGTGCTGCAAAGCGACCGCAACGCCTTCTCTCTACCCTCCGCCAACCTCGCCCCGAGCCGGCGCCTGGACTTCAGCGTGGGCAACAGTTTCTTCCGCAACCCCTGGGTCATCGCCCCTTCCTCCACCACCGCGCGCGACGGTCTGGGGCCGCTGTTCAATACCAACGCCTGCCAGAACTGCCATGTGAAGGACGGTCGCGGCCACCCGCCGGGAGCGGACGCGGTCAGCGCGGTGTCGATGCTGGTACGCCTGTCGATCCCGGCCGGCCCTGCGGACGGCAAGACCCTGTTGCACCAGGGGGTGATTCCCGAGCCGACCTACGGCGGCCAGTTGCAGGACGTCGGCATTCCCGGCGTCGCCCCGGAAGGCAAGGTGCGGGTGGACTACGAGCCACTGAAGGTGAGGTTCGAGGACGGCACCGAGGTCGAACTGCGCAAGCCGATCCTGCGTATCAGCCAGCTCGGCTATGGGCCGATGCATCCGCAGACGATGTTTTCCGCCCGCGTCGCCCCGCCGATGATCGGCCTCGGCCTGCTCGAGGCGATTCCCGAAGAGGCGATCCTGGCCAATGCCGATCCGGACGACCGCAACGGCGACGGTATCCGCGGGCGCGCCAACCAGGTCTGGGATGCCGCACGGCAGCGCACCGCGCTCGGCCGCTTCGGCTGGAAGGCCGGCCAGCCGGATATCCCGCAGCAGAACGCGCACGCCTTCGCCAACGACATGGGCCTGACCAGCAGCCTGCTGCCCCACGACGACTGCAGCGCCGCCCAGGTCGAGTGCCGCCGGGCGCCCGACGGCGGCGAGCCGGAAGTCAGCGACAACATCTTCGCCCAGGTGCTGTTCTACAGCCGCAACCTGGCGGTCCCGGCGCGGCGCAAGGTGGACGACCCGCAGGTGCTGGCCGGCAAGCGTCTGTTCGCCCAGGCCAACTGCGTGGCCTGCCACGTTCCCGCCTTCACTACCGGTTCCGACGCCAGCGAGCCGGAGCTGGCCAACCAACGGATTCGTCCCTATTCCGACCTGTTGCTGCATGACATGGGCGACGGCTTGGCGGACAATCGCCCGGAATTTCTCGCCAGCGGGCGGGACTGGCGAACCCCGCCGCTATGGGGCATCGGCCTGACCGAAACGGTCAACGGCCACACCCAGTTCCTCCACGACGGGCGCGCCCGCAATCTGCTGGAGGCGATCCTCTGGCACGGCGGCGAAGCCGAAGCGGCCAAGCGGCACGTGCTCGGCTTCGACGCCGACCAGCGCAGCGCCCTGCTGGCCTTCCTGAATTCACTCTGAGGAGCCCACATGTTCCGCCCACGACTGCTCTTGACCAGCCTCGCCATCGCCCTCGGCGCCTGTTCGCCGCAAGACCCGCAGGCCGTCACCAGTGCCGCCCTGGCGCAACAGGTGATCCTGCCGACCTACAGTCGCTGGGTGGAGGCCGACCAGGCCCTGGCCAGCAGCGCCCTGGCCTACTGCCAGGGCAAGGAAGACCTGGCCAAGGCCCGCGACGCGTTCCACGCCGCGCAGAAGGCCTGGGCCGAGCTGCAACCGCTGCTGATCGGCCCGCTGGCCGAGGGCAACCGCGCCTGGCAGGTGCAGTTCTGGCCGGACAAGAAGGATCTGGTCGGGCGCCAGGTCGAACAGTTGCTGAAGAACAACCCGCAGGTCGACGCCACGGCCCTGGCCAAGGCCAGCGTGGTGGTGCAGGGGCTCTCCGCCTACGAATACATCCTCTTCGACAGCAAGATCGACCTCGCCGACGCCGCCACCAAGGCCCGCTATTGCCCGTTGCTGGAAGCCATCGGCACCCACCAGCAGCAACTGGCCCAGGACATCCTGGCGCGCTGGAAAAACGACGGCGGCATGCTCACCCAGATGAGCAAGTTCCCCAACGACCGCTACGCCGACGCCCACGAGGCGATCGCCGAGCTGCTGCGGGTCCAGGTCACCGCCCTGGACATGCTGAAGAAGAAACTCGGTACTCCGCTGGGCCGGCAGAGCAAGGGCATTCCCCAGCCCTACCAGGCCGAGGCCTGGCGCAGCAACGCCTCGCTGGCCAGCCTGGACGCCAGCCTGAGCGGCGCCCAGGCGCTCTGGGAAGGTATCGACGGCAAGGGCCTGAAGACCCTGCTGCCGGCCGAACAGAAGGCCCTGGCCGGCAAGATCGACGCCGCCTACGCCGACAGCCACGCGAAGCTGGCGGCGCTGGAACAGAAACCGCTCTCCGAACTGCTCGCCAGCGAAGACGGGCGCAACCAGCTCAACGCCCTCTATGACAGCCTGAACGTGGTCCACCGCCTGCACGAAGGCGACCTGGCCCGCGCCCTCGGCGTGCAACTGGGCTTCAACGCCAACGATGGCGACTGAGGTCGGCACCATGCTGCGACGTCATGTGATCGGCCTGGGCAGCCTGCTGCTCGGCGCCTTGTCCTTCGGCGGCTGGAGCTTCAGCCGCCAGGGTAGCCAACCGCTGGTGCTGTCGGCGCGCGACGACGCCGATGGCCAGCATTACGCGGTGGGCTACCGCCTGGACGGCAAGTGCCAGTTCGCCACCCGCGTGGCCCAGCGCTGCCACGACATCGTCCAGCACCCGAGCCTGCCGCTGGCGCTGTTCGTCGCCCGCCGGCCAGGCACCGAAAGCTACCTGATCGACCTGAACGACGGTCGCCTGCTGCAGACCCTGGTCTCGCAGAAAGACCGCCACTTCTACGGCCACGGCGTGTTCCACCAGAGCGGCGAATGGCTCTACGCCACCGAGAACGACACTACCGATCCCGGTCGCGGCGTGCTCGGCGTCTACCGTTTCGACGGCGAGCGACTGCAGCACAGCGGCGAGATATCTACTCACGGCCTCGGGCCGCACCAGGTTTCCTGGATGCCCGACGGCGAGACCCTGGTAGTGGCCAACGGCGGCATTCGCACCGAGGCGGAAAGCCGGGTCGAGATGAACCTCGACGCCATGGAGCCCAGCCTGGTGCTGATGCGCCGCGACGGCAACCTGCTGTCCAAGGAAACCCTGGCGCAGCAGATGAACAGCGTCCGCCACCTGGCGATCGGTCGCGACGGCACCATCGTCGCCGGCCAGCAGTTCATGGGCGATGCCCACGAACATGCCGACCTGCTGGCGATCAAGCGCCCCGGCTGTCCCTTCGAAGCCTTCCCGGTGGCCGAGGAGCAGCGCCTGGCGATGGCCCAGTACACCGCCAGCGTGGCGATCCACGACGACCTGCGCCTGGTGGCCCTGACCGCCCCGCGCGGCAACCGTTTCTTCATCTGGGACCTGGACAGCGGTGCCGTACGCCTCGACGCGCCGTTGCCGGACTGCGCCGGCGTGGGCGCGGTGAAGAACGGCTTCGTCGTCACGTCCGGACAGGGCCGTTGCCGCTTCTACGACTGCCAGGGCGAGCGCATTGCCGCGCAACCGCTGGAGCTGCCTGCCGGCCTCTGGGACAACCACTTGCACCTGGCCTGAGAGCGCGGCATCAACCTCTCGCCATACCGGTCCGCGAAAGTCGGAAGCGACCTGCAACACGCTTGAAATCTTTCGCCAATCCTGTGCTTTGACAAGCCTTGAAAGCTGCACGTAATGTGTCGGATTCGCCCCGAAACGGGGCGCTCTCGGCATACCAGGGACCAGGATTATGTTGCTCCGCCGCATGTTGATCATGCTCGCCGCGGTGATCGCCGTGGTGGCGATTCTCGCCGGCTACAAGGTCTACTCCATCCGTCAGCAGATCGCCCTTTTCAGCGCACCGAAACCGCCGATCAGCGTGACCGCCAGCCTGGCCGAAAAGCGTCCCTGGCAGAGCCGCCTGCCAGCCATCGGCAGCCTCAAGGCATTCCAGGGCGTGACCCTCACCGCCGAAGTCTCCGGCACGGTACGCGACGTACTGTTCCTTTCCGGCGACCAGGTGAAGCTGGACCAACCGCTGATCCAGCTGGAAAGCGACGTCGAGGAAGCCACCCTGCGCACTGCCGAGGCCGATCTCGGCCTGGCCAGGGCCGAGTACCAGCGCGGCCGCGAACTGATCGGCAGCAAGGCCATCTCGAAAAGCGAATTCGACCGTCTCGCCGCGCAGTGGGCCAAGACCAGCGCCACCGTCGCCGAGCTGAAGGCGGCGCTGGCGAAGAAGCGCGTGCTCGCGCCCTTCGCCGGGACCATCGGCATCCGCCAGGTGGACGTCGGCGACTACGTCTCGCCCGGGACGCCGATCGCCACCTTGCAGGACCTTTCCACCCTGCTCCTGGATTTCCACCTGCCCGAGCAGGACTTCCCCCTGCTCAGCCGCGGCCAGTTGGTGAAGGTCCGGGTCGCCGCCTACCCCGGCCAGGTGTTCGACGCCGAGATCGCCGCCATCAACCCCAAGGTCGACAACGAGACCCGCAACCTGCAGGTCCGCGCCGCCCTGGAGAACCCGGACGGCAAGCTGCTGCCGGGCATGTTCGCCAACCTCGAGGTGATGTTGCCTGGCGAGGAACAACGCGTCGTGGTGCCGGAGACGGCGATCACCTTCACCCTCTACGGCGACTCGATCTACGTCGTCGGGCAGAAGAAGGACGAGCAGGGCCAGGTGTCGAAGGATGACAAGGGCCAGCCGCAACGGGTCGTCGAGCGCCGCTTCGTCAGGATCGGCGAACGCCGCGAAGGCCTGGCGGTGGTGCTCGAAGGCCTGGAGGGCGGCGAGCAGGTAGTGACTTCCGGGCAACTGAAGCTCGACAACGGCGCCGCGGTGGCCATCGTCGCCGAGCGGGACCTCCAGCAAGAGCACTGAGTCGCGCGCCTTCCCGCTCCAAGGCGGAAGGCTTGCCAAGGGACTGAAACATGGCTTTTACCGATCCGTTCATCCGTCGTCCGGTCCTGGCGAGCGTGGTCAGCCTGCTGATCGTCCTGCTCGGCATGCAGGCCTTCAGCAAGCTGGTGATCCGCGAGTATCCGCAAATGGAGAACGCGCTGATCACGGTGACCACGCTCTACGCCGGAGCCAACGCGGAGACCATCCAGGGCTACATCACCCAACCGCTGCAGCAGAGCCTGGCCAGCGCCGAAGGCATCGACTACATGACCTCGGTGAGCCGGCAGAACTATTCGACCATCTCCATCTACGCGCGGATCGGCGCCAATACCGATCGCCTGGTCACCGAGCTGCTGGCCAAGTCCAACGAAGTGAAGAGCCAACTGCCGCCGGACGCCGAGGACCCGGTGCTGCAGAAGGAGGCCGCGGACGCCTCGGCGCTGATGTACATCAGCTTCTACAGCGAGCAGATGAACAACCCGCAGATCACCGACTACCTGTCGCGGGTGATCCAGCCCAAGCTGGCGACCCTGCCCGGTATCGCCGAGGCGGAGATCCTCGGCAACCAGGTGTTCGCCATGCGCCTGTGGCTGGACCCGGTGAAGATGGCCGCGTTCGGCGTCACCGCCGGCGAGATCAACCAGGCGGTGCAGCAGTACAACTTCCTCGCCGCCGCCGGCGAGGTGAAGGGCCAGTTGGTGGTCACCAGCGTCAATGCTTCCACCGACCTCAAGTCGCCCCAGGCCTTCGCCGCCATCCCGGTGAAGACCGACGGCGACCGCCGGGTGCTGATGGGTGATGTCGCACGGGTCGAACTGGGCGCCGCCAGCTACGACGCGATCAGTTCGTTCAATGGGATTCCCTCGGTCTACATCGGCATCAAGGGCACGCCCAGCGCCAACCCGCTGGACGTGATCAAGGAAGTGCGGGCGAAGATGCCCGAACTGGAAGAGCAATTGCCGCCCAACCTCAAGGTGTCCATCGCCTACGACGCCACGCGCTTCATTCAGGCCTCCATCGATGAAGTGGTGAAGACCCTCGGCGAGGCGGTGCTGATCGTCATCGTGGTGGTGTTCCTGTTCCTCGGCGCGTTCCGTTCGGTACTGATCCCGGTGGTGACCATTCCGCTGTCGATGATCGGCGTATTGTTCTTCATGCAGGCCATGGGCTACTCGATCAACCTGCTGACCCTGCTGGCGATGGTCCTGGCCATCGGCCTGGTGGTGGACGACGCAATCGTGGTGGTGGAAAACATCCACCGCCACATCGAGGAGGGCAAGCCGCCCTTCGAGGCTGCCCTGGAGGGCGCGCGGGAGATCGCTGTACCGGTGGTCAGCATGACCATCACCCTCGCCGCGGTCTACGCGCCGATCGGCTTCCTCACCGGCCTCACCGGCGCCCTGTTCAAGGAGTTCGCCTTCACCCTGGCCGGCGCGGTGATCATTTCCGGGATCGTCGCCCTGACCCTGTCGCCGATGATGTGCTCGCGCCTGTTGCGCCACGAGGAGAATCCCTCGGGCCTGGCACATCGCCTCGACCTGATCTTCGAGGGCCTGAAGCGACGCTACCAGCGCGCCCTCCACGGCACCCTGGACACCCGTCCGGTGGTCCTGGTGTTCGCCGTGCTGGTACTGGCGCTGATCCCGGTGCTGCTGATGTTCACCAAGAAGGAGCTGGCGCCGGAAGAGGACCAGGGCATCGTGTTCCTCATGACCAACTCGCCGCAAACCGCCAACCTCGACTACCTGAATCGCTACACCGCCGAGTTCGAAGGCATCTTCCGCAGCTTCCCGGAGTATTACTCGGCGTTCCAGATCAACGGCTACAACGGCGTCCAGGCCGGCATCGGCGGCATGCTGCTCAAGCCCTGGGACGAACGCGAAAAGAGCCAGATGGAATTGCTCCATGCGGTGCAGGCGAAGCTCAACGAGATTCCCGGCGTGCAGATCTTCGCCTTCAACCTGCCGTCGCTACCGGGCACCGGCGAGGGCCTGCCATTCCAGTTCGTGCTCAACACCGCCAACGACTACGAGTCGCTGCTGCAAGTGGCGCAACGGGTGAAGCAGCGCGCCAGCGAGTCCGGCAAGTTCGCCTTCCTCGATCTCGACCTGGCGTTCGACAAACCCGAGCTGGTGGTCGACATCGACCGCGAGAAGGCCGCGCAGATGGGCGTCTCCATGCAGGACCTGGGGGTGGCGCTGGCCAGCCTGCTCGGCGAGGGCGAGATCAACCGCTTCACCATCGACGGGCGCAGCTACAAGGTCATCGCCCAGGTCGAACGCCCCTATCGCGACAATCCCGGCTGGCTCGGCAGCTACTACGTGAAGAGCCGCAACGGCCAACTGGTCGCCCTCTCGACCCTGATCGAGACCCACGAACGGGCACGGCCGCGGCAACTGAACCAGTTCCAGCAGCTCAACTCGGCGATCATCTCCGGCTTCCCCATCGTCAGCATGGGCGAGGCCATCGAGACAGTTCAGCAGATCGCCCGCGAGGAAGCCCCGCGCGGCTTCGCCGTCGACTACGCCGGCGCTTCCCGGCAATACGTGCAGGAAGGCAGCGCATTGCTGGTCACCTTCGGACTGGCCCTGGCGATCATCTTCCTGGTCCTCGCCGCACAGTTCGAAAGCTTCCGCGATCCGCTGGTGATCATGGTCACCGTGCCGCTGTCGATCTGCGGTGCGCTGATACCGCTGTTCCTCGGCGTGTCGAGCCTGAACATCTATACCCAGGTCGGCCTGGTGACACTGATCGGCCTGATCAGCAAACACGGCATCCTGATCGTCGAGTTCGCCAACCAGTTGCGCCACGAACAGGGGCTGGAGCGTCGCGAGGCCATCGAGCAGGCCGCCGCGATCCGCCTGCGGCCAGTACTGATGACCACCGCGGCGATGGTGCTCGGGGTGATCCCGCTGATCCTCGCCACCGGCGCCGGGGCGGTCAGTCGCTTCGACATCGGCATCGTGATCGCTACCGGCATGTCGGTGGGCACCCTGTTCACCCTGTTCGTCCTGCCGTGCATCTACACCCTGGTGGCCAGGCCGGATGCTCCGCCAGGCGTGACGCAAGCGGCAAACGCACACTGATCGGAAACGGCGGATAGCGACAACAGCGCTGTCCGCCGGTGCTGTCGCCCCATCCCACAGCCCTCCGGGCGCGATCCTATGTCCGCCGGCAGCCGCCTCCAGTAGACTGCCCGCTGAAACGCAGTGGTGAGACGAGCATGGCCGAGAGCGCTTTTTCCGAACGTATCGTGCAGAACCTGCTGGATACCGACTTCTACAAGCTGACCATGATGCAGGCGGTGCTGCACAACTATCCCAACGCCGAGGTGGAGTGGGAGTTCCGCTGCCGCAACCAGGAAGACCTGCGCCTGTACCTGCCGGCCATCCGCGAACAACTGGAATACCTGGCGGGCCTGGCGATCAGCGACGAGCAACTGGCCTTCCTCGAACGGATTCCCTTCCTCGCGCCGGACTTCATCCGCTTCCTCGGGTTGTTCCGCTTCAACCCGCGCTACGTGCAGACCGGCATCGAGAACGACGAATTCTTCCTGCGCCTGAAAGGCCCCTGGCTGCACGTGATCCTCTTCGAAGTGCCGCTGCTGGCGATGATCAGCGAGGTGCGCAACCGCGCCCGCTACCCGGCCGCCACCGTCGAGCAGGCGCGCGAACGCCTGCAGGAAAAGTTCGATTGGCTGCGCCGGGAGGCCAGCGCCGAGGAACTGGCCGGCTTCAAGATGGCCGACTTCGGTACCCGCCGCCGCTTCTCCTATCGGGTCCACGAGGCGGTGGTGAGCGGTCTGAAGGAGGACTTTCCGGGCTGCTTCGTCGGCACCAGCAACGTCCACCTGGCACGCAAGCTCGACCTCAAGCCCCNGGCGGTGGTGAGCGGTCTGAAGGAGGACTTTCCGGGCTGCTTCGTCGGCACCAGCAACGTCCACCTGGCACGCAAGCTCGACCTCAAGCCCCTCGGCACCATGGCCCACGAATGGCTGATGGCCCACCAGCAGCTCGGTCCGCGCCTGATCGACAGCCAGAGTGCCGCGTTGGACTGCTGGGTCCGCGAATACCGTGGGCTGCTCGGCATCGCGCTGACCGACTGCATCACCACCGATGCCTTCCTGCGCGACTTCGACCTCTATTTCGCCAAGCTCTTCGACGGCCTCCGCCACGACTCGGGCGACCCGTTGCTGTGGGCGGAAAAGACCATCGCCCACTACCTCAAGCTGGGCATCGACCCGCTGACCAAGACCCTGGTGTTCTCCGACGGCCTCGACCTGCCGCGGGCCCTGAAGATCTATCGCGCGTTGCAGGGCCGGATCAACGTCAGCTTCGGCATAGGCACGCATTTCACCTGCGACCTGCCGGGCGTCGAGCCGATGAACATCGTGGTGAAGATGAGCGCCTGCAACGGCCATCCGGTGGCGAAGATCTCCGATACGCCCGGCAAGGCGCAATGCCGGGACCCTGACTTCATCCACTACCTCAAGCACGTGTTCCAGGTCGCCTAGAGCAAGCCTGGCGCGCTGCGGCAAGGTGGCGCATGAGGCCTGGTCCTTATTCGGCCCATGCCTCCGACGATCTCATCGCCCATGAAAAAGCCCCGCCAAGGCGGGGCTTTTTCGACAAGGAGACTCAGCGCGACAGGCTGGCTCCCCCCTGGGAAAGACCGAACATCAGCAGCAGGATGTCCTTGTTCGGCTGGACCTCCTGGCGCGTCGGCCGCTCGGCCTTGAGCGCCGAAGGCGTCGGGCAGTACTCATGACCGCCGCTCATCTGCACCACGTTCGGCGCGGGTTCGTGCCAGGCGGCAGCCGCGGCTGTAGCCACGGCGAGAGCGCCGACCAGCAACAAACCTCGAGTGATTTCTAGTTTCATGTCTGCAACCCTTTGATGGCGCTGCCAAACGCCGTCTGGTAACCATAGATGAAGGCTTGCCACTGCGCGCCAGTCCACGACGAACGGCGCTTCAACTGCTTCAGGTCGTGCTGGGACGCCTTGTTCACCGTAAGGCGGCGGCGGCTCTTCTCCAGGTCGATCAGCGCTACTTCGATGGCCTCGCCCTCGACGCGGACGAAGATGTGCTTCGGATAGAGACAACCGTGCTGCCAGTGGGCGAGATTCATCCGGGCAATGGTAGCGCCGATTTGTTGCAGAATTCTTTGGTGCTTCGCTTCGCCCCAGCGGTCCTGGTCACCGCGCGCATAGCACTCGTCGAGGCTGGAGAAACCCTCCAGGGCTTCGGTCACCAGTAGCGCCTGCCACTGTCCGTCGACTTTGCGGCAGCCGGAATAGACCAGGCGCGGCACGCGAATACCAAGCGACTCGAAGGCCCGTAGCGCATCGCGCTCGCGCATGGCGGTGGGATAGCCGAAAGGGCGCTGCCAGTCGCGGTAGACGTGGCCGGTCTGCTGCTTGCGATAGAGCAGCCGTCCATCGCCGGTGTACACCCGCTGCACGCCGCTGGCCCCGCCGCGCCGCTCGTTGGGCTCCTCGACCCAGCTGCCGGGTACCTGCAACCACTGGTCGATGGCGGAGTCGCCGGAGATACGTTGCAGGGATGCCAGATCGGGAGCCATCGTTATTCCTTTCGCAAGATATAGACCCGCCACATGTGATACAGCGGGATGAAATCGAGATGCTTCTGGACGACGAAGCCGGCGTCGCGGAACTCGCGCTCGACCGTTTCGGCTGGTAACACGAAGCGGTTCTGGTAGCCGGTCTGTTCCCCGTTCGCTACCCGCCGTGCCTCCATGCGCCTACGCTTCCAGGCCTTGAAATTGCCATCGACCCAGAGGGAAAGAATCACGCTGTCCCGCGTGACCCGGTGAAACTCGCGGAGCAGGACGCGTCGATCATCCGCCTCGCCGATGTGGTGGAGCAGCCGCATGCAGAAGATATTGTCCACCGAGCTGTCCGGCAGGTCGATGGCGAAAGCGGAAGTCTGCAAGGGCCGTACCCGTTTCACCACACCGTCCGGCTGGCCGGCGCAGGCGACCGCCAGCATGTCCGCGGAATTGTCGGCGCCGATGATCACCCGGTTGTCCTTTTCCGCCAGCAGCGGCCAGAAGCGTCCGGCGCCGCAGGGCAGGTCGAGCACCAGGTTGGGCTGCCCTGCGAGCTTCAGCGCGTGCCGGGCGAGTTGGACGTCGCGCCGGTGGGAAAGTTTCCGGGCGAGGCCGTCCTGATGCTTCTTCAGGTAGGCCTCAGCATGCTCGCGATCATACTTGTGAGAAAAGTCGAGGTCGACAGGCGGATTGTTCATGACGGGAACTCCAGGATTCATGAGACGAACGGTATGAATCCAGCCGTCAAGCTCGGGTCAAGGGGTGGTGAATTTTTCGTCAAGCAACATCGAGTAAAACTTCGAACCGGCAGCCGTGCGGCTCCACCGCGCTGAGGGTTACGCTCCAGCCCTCGGCCGCGCAGATCCGCTTCACCAGCGAGAGCCCGAGGCCAAGGCCTTCGCCGCGCCCGGAGCTGGAACTGCCGCGAACGAAGGGCATGAAGATGCGTTCGCGTTGTTCTTCCGGGACGCCCGCCCCGGTGTCCTCGACGCTGAAACCATGCTCGTCGAGGGTCAGCGTGATGCTCCCGGCATCGGTGTAGTGGGTCGCGTTGCGTAACAGGTTGCCCATCACCGCGCGCAGCAGTGGCGCGTTGAACTGGCCGGCGCAGGCACCTTCGTTGCGGTAGTGCAGGGTCAGTCCTCGCGCCTCGACCTGTTCGCGCCAGACCTGGACCAGGTCGTCGGCGATGCTCTCCAGGCTACCGTGGGGCGCCAGGCTTTCCTCGCCCTTCTGCGCACGCGCCAGCAACAGGAAGGTTTGCACCAGGTCGCGCATCTCCTCGGTGGCCTTGGTCATCCGCTCCAGTTGGCCACGGGCGCGCGGGCCGAGGCTGGGTTCTTCGGCCAGCAGTTCGCACGAGGTGGCGATGACCATCAACGGCGTACGCAACTCATGACTGACGTCGCTGGTGAACAATTGCTCGCGCTTGAGCGCGTCGCGCAGGCGGCCAAGGGTCTCGTCGAAGGAAGCGGCCAGCTCGCCGACCTCGTCGTTGGCGTAGTCCGGCGCCAACGGCGGCGCCAGACCGAGTAACTGTTCGCGATGCCGCACCTGGCGCGCCAGGCGCACCACCGGCTCCATCACCTTGCGCGCGAGCATCCAGCCAAGCAGGCCGGCCAGGGCGATGCTCAGCACGTAGCCGGTCAGCACCGAGGCGTAGAGCACCTGCTCGCGCGCTTCGAAATCGCTCTGGTCCTGCAGCAGGACGAAACGGCGACCATCGATATCGCGCACCAGCGCATGGAACGACAAGTCGCCCTCGAACACTTCGTGGAAACCGACATCCAGTTGGTCCAGCGCCGGCGGCATGGCGTAGGAGCCCTGGCCGTCGCTGATGAAGAAGCGCATGCCGGGATCGAGCACCGGGTTGCGTCCCTGGGCCAGGTCGTCGCGCAGGATGCGCTCCAGTTCGCCGCCCAGGTCGCGGGAAATCAGGCGCTCCTCGATGATGTGGACCACGCCGACGATGCCGGCGGAGAACAGTCCTCCCACAGCGACCGTCATCAACATGAAGGCGATGACGATCCGGCGGGCGAGGCTCTGCTTATACTCCATTCGGCTCCTCCGCCAGGCGGTAGCCAACGCCATGCACCGTATGCAGCAAGGCCACGGAGAATGGCTTGTCGATCACCTGACGGAGTTGATGGACGTGGCTGCGCAGGCTGTCGCTGTCCGGGCAGTCGTCGCCCCAGACCGCTTCTTCCAGGGCATCCCGGCGCACCACATGGGGGCTCTTCTGCATCAGCACGGCGAGCAGCTTGAGGCCGATCGGGTTGAGCTTGAGCGACTTGCCCGCGCGCTTGACCTCCAGGGTGTCCAGGTCATAGCTCAGATCGGCCACGCTCAGCTCGCGGCGGCCGCCACCCTGGGCGCGACGCAGCACCGCCTCGATGCGTGCGGAAAGTTCGGAAAGGGCGAAGGGCTTGACCAGGTAATCGTCGGCGCCGGAACGAAACCCCTGCAGGCGGTCGTCCAACTGGTCGCGGGCGGTGAGCATGATCACCGGGGTGTCGCGCCGTGCGTCTTCGCGCAGGCGCCGGCACAGGGCATAGCCGTCGATTCCCGGCAGCATCACGTCGAGCACGATCAGATCGTAGTGCTCGGTGGCCGCCAGGTGCAGGCCGGACAGCCCGTCCTGCGCGCAATCCACGGTATAGCCCTTGAGCGACAGGTAATCGGCCAGGTTGGCCAGGATGTCGCGGTTGTCTTCGACCACCAGTATTCGCATGTCCCACTCCTTCGCAGGAAGACCGATCGAGCGCCTCTCGCGCATTTACGGATTCTTCACCGGCGATTCACACCGGCTCTACGCTCGCCACCAGAGACTGCATGGCGTCTTCCATGGCCGCCGATCATAGCGGCTTTGCGGATGCGCACGAACCCCGGCGGTGGATTTAACCAGCGTCGAAGTCAAGAGAACGTCAACGCCAGCGTTGGAGATCGCATGACCCAGGCCGCCGTCCATTCCCCTTCCCGTCCGTTCAACCCCTGGCTGTTCCTCGCCCTGCCGCTGGGCCTGGCGGCACTGCTGCTGGCCTTCGAGCCGGTGACCCTCGACCTCGCCCTGGCCAACCTGATGTACGAGCCGGGCGCCGGCTTCATCGGCCGGCACAGCTGGTTCCTGGAGAACATCCTGCACGACCGGGTCAAGCAACTGGTGATCGCCATCAGCGTCCTCGGCCTGCTGGTCTCCATCGCCGGACTGTTCCACCGGCCATGGCGCGCACTGAGCAGGCCGCTGGCCTATGCGTTCCTCGCCATGAGCCTTGCAGCCAGCATAGTCACTCCGCTCAAGGCGCTCACCGCCGTGCAGTGCCCCTGGAGCCTGGCGCAGTTCGGCGGCGAGGAAACCTACAGTTCGCTGCTCAGCCCGCGGCCGCCGACCGAGCACCCCGGACGCTGCTGGCCGGGCGGGCACGCATCGTCCGGATTCGTCCTGTTCGCGCTGTTCTTCGCCCTGCGCGACCGCAAGCCCAGGCTGGCGCGCTACGCCCTGGCCTTCGCCTTCGCCATGGGCTGCCTGCTGTCGCTGTCGCGCATGCTGCAAGGTGCGCACTTCCTCTCGCACAACCTGTGGACGATGCTGTTCGACTGGCTGATCTGCCTCGGCCTGTACCGCCTGATGCTCTACCGACCGGAGAAGCGAGGACAGCGCAACGGCGGCGCCGACGAAAACCGCGTTCAGGGAGACGGTTCGTCCGCTCCCAGCACGCCGAACTCGATGGGCACCTTCATGTAGAACAGCCGCACGCCGGCCTGGCGGATCGACTCGAACAGCCGTTCTGCCTGCTCGGGATCGACCGCCATGAGGATTTCCTGCGGCTGGTCGGCCAGCTCGAAGAAATGCATCGAATGCAGCCGGCCGCTCTGGCCGAAGCCTTCGCTGGCAGCCAACGCGGTGGCACCGCGCACGCCCAGGCGGCGCGCCTCTTGCAGCAGCCAGTCGCAGATCGGCTGGCCCTGGTGGCAGCGCCCCTGCTGGGTGATGAAGGTCAGTTGATAGCCTTGCATGGTCGGTCCTCCCGCTGCGCTATTTGCCCAGCATCCAGTTCATCGAGAACAACCCCAGCAGAGTCATCAGCAACGAGCCGCTGACGTGCGTCGCGATGGCCCCGGCGGCCCAGCCCAGGCGGCCCTCCTGAAGCAGGCTGACGACCTCGGCGGAAAAGGTGGAGAAAGTGGTCAGGCCGCCGCAGAACCCGGTGATGATAAGTAGCCGCCATTCCGGAGCGATGCCCGGCGCCTGGGCGAAATAGGCAATCGCCGCGCCGATGACATAGCCGCCGACCAGGTTGGCCAGCAGCGTGCCGGGGGGAATGCTGGGCAGCAGGCTGTTCAGCTTTAGCCCGAGGAACCAGCGCAGCAACGCCCCCAGGGCGGCGCCGAGGGCGATGGCGAGAATGGATTTCCACATAGTCCTGTCCTTGTAGGAGCGATTCGGACAGGCGGCAGGCGAGCGCCTACGCGCCTTTCCAGGTTCATGCGTAGGCATCATCAGCCCCAGGGGCGGTTGAAGGAGGAATGCCATCTCCTGTCGGCAAGATTGGCACAAAGCGAGGCACCTATCAAAGGCCGGAGTACGCCGGATCGCCCGAAGCGTGCCAGTCTAGGGAACCTTTCCCCTTCCTTCGCCGGAGTCCCCCATGCGCCCAGCCCTGCTGCTTTGCTGCCTGTTCCTGTCCGCCACCGCCCAGGCCGAGGATTGCTCGCCGCAAACCTCTGTCGGTAGCTGGTGCGAGCTGCCGCTCGCGGCTCTCCACCCGACCCAGCAGAATGTCGGCCTGCTGCAGGTCGAGGATGACCAGGCCAAGCTCGCCGGGAAGAAGCCCAAGGCTCTCGAGCGCTACTTGCGCAAGAAGGAGATTCCGGTGGTGATCGGCCCCGGCGGCCGCTTCTACCTCACCGATCGCCATCACCTGAGTAGCGCGCTCTGGCGCCTGGACCCGAAACAGGGCGTGCCGGTGAAGGTGATCGGCCGGCTACCCCAGGCCAGCGACTTCTGGGAGAAGATGCAGGAAAACCACTGGGTCTGGCTGCACGATGCGCGTGGCGCGGAGATCCCGCCCGAGGCCCTGCCGGACGCTCTCGCCGGGCTTGGCGACGATCCCTACCGCGCCCTGGCCGGCTACGCCGAGGACGAGAACGCCTTCGACAAGGATCGGCAGAGCTATTTCATCGAATTCCACTGGGCGCGCTATTTCGGCGAACGCATGCACTGGCGGCCGATCAGCCGCGCCACTCTGCCCGACGACCTGAAGCAGGCACTGCGCCTGGCCTGCGAACCGGCGGCAAGGGAGCTGCCGGGCTACCGCCAGGACTGCCCGCACTGAGGAATAAAAAAGCCCCGCCGAAGCGGGGCTTTTCCAACCACAGGGGCCGGTCGGCTTACATCATGCCGCCCATGCCGCCCATGCCGCCCATGTCAGGCATGCCGCCCATGGCCGGCTTGTCTTCCACGATCTCGGCAACCATGGCTTCGGTGGTGATCATCAGACCGCCGATGGAGGCCGCAGCCTGCAGAGCGGAACGAGTGACCTTGGCCGGGTCCAGGATGCCCATCTCGATCATGTCGCCGTACACGCCGGTAGCAGCGTTGAAGCCGTAGTTGCCGGAACCCTGCTTGACCTTGTCGACCACTACGCTCGGCTCGTCGCCGGCGTTGGCCACGATCTGGCGCAGCGGCGATTCGACGGCGCGACGCAGCAGGGCGATACCGACGTTCTGCTCCTCGTTGTCACCCTTCAGGCCTTCGATGGCTTGCAGGGCACGAACCAGGGCTACGCCGCCGCCGGGAACCACGCCCTCTTCCACCGCTGCACGGGTAGCGTGCAGGGCGTCTTCGACGCGGGCTTTCTTCTCTTTCATCTCGACTTCGGTGGCAGCGCCTACCTTGATCACGGCAACACCGCCGGCCAGCTTGGCCAGGCGCTCTTGCAGCTTCTCGCGGTCGTAGTCGGAAGTGGTTTCCTCGATCTGCTTGCGGATCTGCAGGACGCGGGCTTCGATATCAGCCTGCACACCGGCGCCATCGATGATGGTGGTGTTTTCCTTGTTGATCACGACGCGCTTGGCGTTGCCCAGGTGCTCCAGGGTAGCGCCTTCCAGGCTCAGGCCGACTTCTTCGCTGATCACGGTACCGCCGGTGAGGATGGCGATGTCCTGCAGCATGGCCTTGCGGCGATCGCCGAAGCCCGGAGCCTTGACAGCCGCGACCTTGACGATGCCACGCATGTTGTTCACCACCAGGGTGGCCAGGGCTTCGCCCTCGACGTCCTCGGCGACGATCAGCAGCGGACGGCCGGCCTTGGCGACGGCTTCCAGCACCGGCAGCATTTCGCGGATGTTGGAGATCTTCTTGTCGACCAGCAGCAGCAGCGGGCTATCCAGCTCGGCAGCCATGGTGTCCGGCTTGTTCACGAAGTAGGGGGACAGGTAGCCGCGATCGAACTGCATGCCTTCGACGACGGACAGTTCGTTTTCCAGGCCCGAGCCTTCCTCGACGGTGATCACGCCTTCTTTACCGACTTTTTCCATGGCTTCGGCAATGATCTGGCCGATGGACTCGTCGGAGTTGGCGGAGATGGTGCCTACCTGGGCGATGGCCTTGGTGTCGGCGCAGGGCTTGGCCAGCTCTTTCAGCTGGGCGACGATGGCCACGGTGGCCTTGTCGATGCCACGCTTCAGGTCCATCGGGTTCATGCCGGCGGCAACGGCCTTCAGGCCTTCGTTGACGATGGCCTGGGCCAGGACGGTCGCGGTGGTGGTGCCGTCACCGGCAGCATCGTTGGCCTTGGAGGCAACGTCTTTCACCAGTTGCGCGCCCATGTTCTCGAACTTGTCTTTCAGCTCGATTTCCTTGGCGACGGAAACGCCATCCTTGGTGATGGTCGGAGCGCCGAAGGACTTGTCCAGAACCACGTTGCGGCCTTTCGGGCCGAGGGTGGCCTTGACGGCATCGGCCAGCACGTTCACGCCGACCAGCATTTTCTTGCGAGCGGAATCGCCGAACTTAACTTCTTTGGCAGCCATGTTCTCTTTCCTCTAAATCGAATTCGGTGAAAACGGAGTGGTGAGACCGATCAGTCTTCCAGGACGGCGAGGATTTCGGACTCGCCCATCACCAGCAGTTCCTCGCCATCGACCTTGATGGCGTTGCTGCCGGAGTAAGGCCCGAAGACCACCTTGTCGCCCACCTTCACTGCCAGAGCGCGCACTTCGCCGTTGTCCAGTACACGACCGGTACCTACGGCTACCACTTCACCGCGGTTCGGCTTCTCGGCGGCGGAACCCGGCAGCACGATGCCGCCTGCGGTCTTGGTCTCTTCCTCGCTGCGACGGATAACGACGCGATCATGCAGAGGACGAAGCTTCATAGTCGTAACTCTCCCAAACAGTGGTTTCCAACGGCCGGATCGAAGTCCGGCGGGTTTTGTTGAAGCCGGCGTTGCCGGGTTGCGACTCGACGCGCGAGCCGCGTAAGACAGCCTGCCCTTGTGGCAGGGACCTTGCGGTGACCGTTACATAAGGTCGCCACAAGCCATTTCAAGGGCATGCAGTGAAAATTTTTTTCAGTTGCGCGAATCGTCGCGGCGCTCGTACTCGCCCTCGATGACGTTCGGCCGCGACGGACCCTGTCCGTAGCGGGCGTTCAGGTCGTCGGCGAAGGCGCGCCGGCGCAGCGCCTGCTGTTCGACGCGGCGGCGCAGGCCGCCGAGCATCAGGCGACGGGTGAAAGGAATCAGGCAGAGGATGCCGAAGATGTCGCTGATGAAACCCGGCAGCATCAGCAGGCCGCCGCCGACGGCGATCAACAGGCCTTCGAGCATTTCCTGCTCCGGCAGTTCGCCACGGGCCAGTCGTTCGCGGGCGCGCCAGGCGGTGGCCACACCGGCCACGCGCAACAATGCGGCACCGATGAAGGCGCTGGCGACGATCAGGAACAGGGTCCAGCCGACCCCGATGACACTGCCGACCTTGATCAGGACGGCCAGCTCGACCAGCGGGAAGAGCAACAGCAGAAAGAGGAAAGCGCGCATTTCAGAGTCCTTGGCGGGGCCCGTTTGCCCCCGGTACCACCAGTAGTTGGCGCCAGCCGGGGAAGAATTCAACCCTGCTCCGGCTCGACGGTCGGCCAGCGCTCGGCCCTGGCCAGTTGCACCAGCGCCTGGCGCACGGCCCCGGGGTTGCCGCAGGCGGCGGGGAACGGCAGCCAGTGCAGGCCCTGGCCGATGCGCAGGTGGAAACCTTCTGTATCAATTCCCGCCAGCTGCGCCGCGGCATGCGCCGGCAGTCCGGCCAGTTCCACATAGTGGGCGATGGCGGCGGCGTGGTCGTTGTTCATGTGCTCGACCATGCCGCGCTCGGCTTCTCCGGCGAACGGATTGGCCAGCGGCACGCGCTCGGCGGCCAGCCAGTGGATCGCGCCGAAACCGCCGATGAAACGCCACTGGACCGGCTGCAGCACCCAGAAATCGAAATCGTGGACCCGATGGTAGTCGGCGGACTCGGGGAAATAGCGGTAATAGCGCTCGGCCGCCGCGGCGACCTCCTCCTCCGCCAATTGCCGCGCCTCGGCCAGCAGGGTGAGGCGGCCGACAGCCTGGATATCCTCGGCGCCGCGCTCGCCTACCAGCATCGAGCAGCGCGGGTCCGCCTGCAGGTTGTGGGTGTGCTGGGCGATCCGGCTGATCAGGATCAGCGGCCGGCCTTCGGCATCCAGGCAATAGGGAACCACCGAGCCGAAGGGAAAGCCCGGCCATTTCTTCGAGTGGGTGGAAAGGACCGCACGGTATTCCTTGAGCAGCAATTCTCGGGCATTCTTTGCAGCTTCAACGCTCAATTTATGACTCCTTGCATAGAATCCGTCGTAAACGGACGGGCATATCAAAGTACGTTCGCAGGTGCCGGCAAGGTCCGCTTCCAGAAACTGCTCGTGGGGTTCCAAGCAATGCAATTGAAAGACAAGGTCATCATCATCACCGGCGGCTGCCAGGGGCTCGGTCGGGCAATGGGCGAATATCTCGCCGGCAAGGGCGCCAGGCTGGCCCTGGTCGATCTCAACCGCGAACGTCTCGACGAAGCCGTCGCTGCCTGCAAGGCCGCCGGCGGCGACGCTCGCGCCTACGTGTGCAACGTGGCGGACGAGGAACAGGTTACCCACATGGTGGCCCAGGTCGCCAGCGACTTCGGCGCGATCAACGGCCTGGTCAACAACGCCGGCATCCTCCGCGACGGCCTGACCATCAAGGTCAAGGACGGCCAGTTGAGCAAGATGAGCCTGGCCCAATGGCAATCGGTGATCGACGTCAACCTCACCGGTGTGTTCCTTTGCACCCGCGAAGTGGCGGCGAAGATGATCGAGCTGAAGAACGAAGGCGCGATCGTCAACATTTCCTCGATCTCCCGCGCCGGCAACATGGGCCAGGCCAACTACTCGGCAGCCAAGGCCGGGGTCGCCGCGGATACCGTGGTCTGGGCGAAGGAACTGGCGCGCTACGGCATCCGCGTGGCCGGCGTGGCGCCGGGCTTCATCGAGACCGAGATGACCGCCGGGATGAAACCCGAGGCGCTGGAGAAGATGACCGCCGGCATCCCTCTGAAGCGCATGGGCAAGCCGGTGGAGATCGCCCACTCGGTGGCCTACATCTTCGAGAACGACTACTACACCGGCCGCGTTCTCGAACTGGACGGCGGCCTGCGCCTGTAGGCCCCGGCCCGGCAAGGAAAAAGCCCCGCTATCGCGGGGCTTTTTCGTGCAGGCCGGCTTACCAGCCGACCCCGAGGCCGAAGGTATAGCGGCGCTGGTTGACGTTGCCGTCGTTGCCGCTGAACTTGTCCCATTCCGCCTTCATGCTCAGCGAAGCCCAACTGGTCAGCTTGTAGCGGATCCCCGCCTCGGTCTGCAGCTCGTAGTCCAGGCCGGATTGCAGCGGCTTGCTGACCTCGCCGTTGGTGAACAGCTCGAACTGCTTGGCCAGCAGGTAGCGGTTGTAGTCCCACTTGAAGCTCGACGAATAGAAGTGTTCCTTCTCGCCGTCGGCGAACTCGTAGTCGTTGCGGTTGACCAGGGTGGCAATGGAGAACGCGCCCAGCTCGTTGTCCCAGAACTGGTAGCCAGGGCCGGTACCGACGGTACGCTTCTTCGCCAGGTCCTCGATCATGTCGCGCTTGTAGGCGACCTGGCCCTGCCAGAACCAGTGGTCGTCGATGAAGCGGTCCAGCGCGTACTGGCCGGAATAATTGTCGGTGCTGACCAGGCCGTTCTTCTTCTCGCGGTTGTACTCGCCCTGCACGTTGTGGCGCCAGAGTCCGTGGCGGGCGTTGGTCTTGAAATCGATGTCGTAGTCGGACACATCGTTCTCGGCCTGCTTGCGGTCCAGCGAGAAATCGACGTTGCCGTTCCATACCCAGTCCTGGAGGATCGGCTTGGGTGGCATCATCTGCTGGATGCTGGCCAGCTCCACGGTCTTCGGCTCGCCATTGACCAGGGTCACCTGGCCCGGCCCGGCGGCCCTGATGCCCTTGGAATGCTCGCCGGTCTCGGCATCCTGCTTGACCAGCAGGTTCTGCTCGCTCTCGAAGGTGGAGATCTTGTCCCACTTGAGCGTGATGTCGCCGCCATAGTCGGTCTTCAGCAGCAGCTTGCCGCCGTCGAACAGGGTGATCTTGCCGGTAAGGCGGTCACCGTTCTTCATCCAGACCGTATCGGCAAGGGCTGAGGTGGAACTTGCAAGGGCAGCGAGGCACAGCAGGATTCTCGACAACATGAGCACAAATCAACTGAGTTGGGTTCGAAGAGGCCGGCATTATCCAAATGCCGGGCGGCAGAGCAAGGACCGGGGCACGGGCGGTAAAGTTCAGCCGGATCGACCGAAAGGTGAGCCGCGTCACCAGCCGACGCCGACCCCGATCAGGTAGTGCCGGTCGGACTGGGTGCCCCCCTCGGTGCGCAACTGGTCCAGTTCATAGAGGAACGAAAGACGCGCCCAACTGTTCAGGCGATAGCGCAGGCCGTATTCGCTGTCGAGCAGGTAGTCGATCCGCTCGATGCCGGGAACCAGCACGGTTCCCTTGCTGTACAGCTCCAGCCGGGTGCCGGCGAGCAGCCGCTTGTAGTCCCACTCCAGCGAATAGGAGGTGAAATCCTCGCGCGGCTGATCGCGCCACTCCAGTTGCCAGCGACTGATCTCGGCGACCAGGTCGAAACGCCCGAGTTCGTCGTCCCAGAACTGGTAGCCGGGGCCGGTTCCCAGCGCGCTCTGGCGCTCCAGGTTGTCGATCGCATCGTGCTTCTGCGAATAGCTGCCGCGCCAGAACCAGTGTTCGTCGAAGAAGCGATCGAGGTCGTAGTCCAGCTCCCAGTTGTCCTCGACCTTGCGCCCGTCCTTCTTTTCCCGCTCCACTTCCCCCGCCAGCACGTGGCGCCAGGCACCGTGGCGAAGCCGGGTATCACCCTTGAGCTTCCATTCGTCCTTGTCGCTGTCGTTGCGCTTGCTATCCAGCTTGACGTCGAGATTGCCCTCCCAGACCAGGTCCTCCACCAGCGGTCGCGGCGGCACCATCTGGCGAATACTGGCCAGCGGGACGGTATGGCTGCCGCCATCGACGATCCGCACCATGCCCTTGCCCGCCGCCTCCAGGGTTCGGCTACGCTGCCCGGATACGCCCTGCTGCTTGATCAGCAGGGGTTTGTCGGAACTGATGGTGTCGATATCCTTCCAATCGATCAGCACCTGGCCGGCATAACGGGTCTTCAGCGCCAGCTTGCCGCCGTCCATCAGCACGATCTCGCCGGACAGGCGGTCGCCGTTGTCCAGCCATACGGTGTCGGCCAGCGCGGGGCCGGCCAGGAGCATCACGACGATTGAACAGAGGGCTCTGAGCGACATGGGCGTTCACAAGGCGGACAGGAAAGGGAAAACCGATGAGCATGCCTGGGCCGGCAGCGACCCGGCAAGTGCCCAGGCGCGCCGCGAGGCCCTGTACCTGGTGCTGGCGCAGGTGCCGCCGGGGCAGGTGGTCAGCTACGGGCAACTGGCCGAACTGGCCGGCCTAGGCCGCGCCGCCCGCTGGGTCGGCAGGACGCTCAGCCAGTTGCCGGTGGATACCCGCCTGCCCTGGCATCGGGTTCTCGGCGCCGGCGGTCGCATCAGTCTGCCGGCGGACAGTCCCGGCGGTCGCGAACAGCGCGCACGCTTGCGCGAGGAAGGCGTTCTCCTGCACAACGACAGGGTGGACATACGTCGGCATGGCTGGCTTACAGCGAAGTAGAGCGGTTAGAGTGCGCGTTATTTTTTGCGGAACGGTTACCCCATGACTCAGCAATCCTGGCGAGAGGCCCTGGTCGCCTACAAGTCTCCCGCCAGCCTGGCCCTCCTGCTGCTCGGCTTCGCCGCCGGCCTGCCGACCATGCTGGTGTTCAACACCCTGTCGGTGTGGCTGCGCGAAGCCGGCGTGGCGCGGGATACCATCGGTTTCGCCAGTTGGCTGGGGCTGGTGTACGCCTTCAAGTGGGTCTGGTCGCCGATGCTCGACCAGTGGCGCCTGCCCTTCGTCGGCCGTCTCGGCCGGCGCCGTTCCTGGCTGGTGTTCTCGCAGGTGCTGATCGCCCTGGGACTGCTCGGCATGGCCCTGTGCAATCCGCAGAGCCACCTGCCCTGGCTGATCGGCCTGGCCCTGCTGGTGGCGTTCGCCTCCGCCACCCAGGACATCGCGATCGACGCCTACCGCCTGGAAATCGCCGAGGATAGCCGCCAGGCCGCCCTCGCTGCCTGCTACATGACCGGCTACCGCGCGGCAATCCTGCTGGCCAGCGCCGGCGCGCTGATTCTCGCCGAATGGTTCGGCTCCACCAGCCTCAACTACAGCCAGTCGGCCTGGGGCCTGACCTATGCGTTGTTCGCCCTGCTGATCCTGCCCGGGCTGGTCACCAGCCTGCTGATCCGCGAGCCGGCGGTGGACGTGCCGATCCACGTCAACCCGTCGCGTTTCGACTTCAACCACCAACTGCTCTCGGTGCTCCTGCTGCTGATCCTGCTGATCTCGCTGCCGGCGATGATCACCGCCCTCCTCGACCGCGCCTGGCCGCGCGCCGGCCTCTACGCGCTGCTCATGGGGATCTGCCTGTCGCCGTGGGGACGCCAGCAGATCCGCCCGGTCCGCGAACTGCTCGCCACCGTGCGCAGGCCGCTGCTGGTGGCGGCGCGCGGCAAGGAAGTGCCGCTGTTCGATTTCGTCCACCAGGCGGTCTCGGTGATGGTGCTGATCATCCTCCTCGTCACCGTCACCGCCATGTGCCGCGCCTACTACTCCGGTGCCTGGCCGCGCGGCACGCTGTTCCTGCTGATCGCCGCGTCCTGCCTGTCGGCACCCGGACGCCTGCTGATGGCCCCGGTGCTGACGCCGATCACCGAGTTCGTCCAGCGCTATCGCTGGCAGGCCCTGCTGCTGCTCGGCCTGATCTCCACCTATCGCCTGTCGGACACGGTGATGGGGGTGATGGCCGGGGTCTTCTACATCGACATGGGCTTCTCCAAGGAAGTCATCGCCAGTGTCAGCAAGGTCTTCGGCGTACTCATGACCCTGATCGGCGCCGCCGCCGGCGGGGTGCTGATCGCCCGCTTCAGCATCCTCTCCATCCTGTTCATCGGCGGTGCCGCTTCGGCTGCCACCAACCTGCTGTTCGCCATGCTCGCCCAGCTCGGCCCGCTGCACGCCGAGGCCCTGCCCAGCCATGACGTGATCAGCCTGGTGATGGCGCTCGAGCCGCACGTGCTGATGCTGGTGATGACCATCACCCTCGACAACTTCAGCGGCGGCCTCGCCGCCTCGGCCTTCGTCGCCTACCTGTCGAGCCTGACCAACCTGAAGTTCTCCGCCACCCAGTACGCCATGCTCAGCTCGACCATGCTCCTGCTGCCGCGCTTCATCGGCGGCTACTCCGGAACCATGGTCGAGAGCCTCGGCTACGAGCACTTCTTCTACGTCACCGCGGTGATGGGCATTCCCACCCTGCTGCTGATCGGCTGGTTGTGGCTGCGCCGCGCGCCGTCCAGCGAGACGCCGGCGCCGGGCCACCAGAACGCCGAGCAGCACTGAGGCAAGAATGAAAAAGGCCGGCATTCGCCGGCCTTTTTCGTGGATCGTGCGGGCCTCAGTCGGCCATCGCGCCCTGCACAACCTTGACCACCCGCTGCGGGAAGGGAATGCCGATACCTTCCTTGCCCAGCGCGTCGCGGGCCTTTTCGTTGAACATGAACATCACGTCCCAGTAGTCGGCGTTCTTCACCCAGACCCGCAGGGACAGGGTAATCGCGCTTTCGCCGAGATTGGAAACCACCGCCACCGGTGCCGGGTCCTTCAGAACCCGCGGGTCGTCGGCCATGGCCAGGAGAATGTTCTGCGCATTCTTCAGGTCGGCGTCGTAGTCGATGCCGACGTCGAAGATCACCTTGCGCAGCGGCTCGGCGGAGTAGTTGGTCACCGTTCCGTTGGACAGCGCCCCGTTGGGCACGATGATCCGCTTGTTGTCGCCGCTACGCAGCACGGTGTGGAAGATCAGGATCGAATCCACGGTACCGGCCACGCCCTGCGCCTCGATCCAGTCGCCGACCTTGAACGGGCGGAACAGCAGGATCAGCACGCCGCCAGCGAAGTTAGCCAGGCTGCCCTGCAGGGCCAGGCCGATGGCCAGGCCGGCGGCGCCGATGGCGGCGACGAAGCTGGTGGTCTGGATGCCGATCATGGAAGCCACGCTGACCACCAGCAGGATCTTCAGGACGATGCTCACCAGGCTGCCGACGAAGCCCTGCAGGGTCCGGTCGACGCTGCGCCTGGCGAGCAGGCCGCCGACCCGGCCGGTCAGGGTGTTGATCAGCCACCAGCCGATCGCCAGGGTCAGCAGCGCCAGGGCGACCTTGCCGCTGTACTCCAGCACGATCGGCAGCCAGGACTCGGTCTGCTGCACCAGTCGGTCGTAGTTCAATTCCATGCATTACCTCCATTTCTCGAAAAAACACCCCTCCCTTCCGCAACGGAAACGGAACGGGCTTGCAGATTCCTGCCCGGACGCCGTGGGCCGACGTTCCCGGGCCTGGATACGAATCGGCGCAGCGCGGACGAACCGACGCTGCGCCGACAGGGGCGGACAACGCGGGAGAGGTCGCGGCGGCGCTACTCCCTATTGCGATGCCCGGGATGGCGAGAGGTTCCGAAAAACCTCGTCAATCGCGGAAGTTGGTGAACTGCAGCGGCATGCCGAGGGATTCGCCGCGCAGCAGGGCGATGGCCTCCTGCAGATCGTCGCGCTTCTTGCCGGTGACGCGCACCTGCTCGCCCTGGATGGCGGCCTGGACCTTGAGCTTGCGCTCCTTGATCAGGCCGACGATCTTCTTCGCCAGGTCCTTGTCGATGCCCTCGCGGAAGTTCACTTCCTGCTTGACCACCTTGCCCGACGGGTAGGCATCCTTGATCTCCATGCACTGGCTGTCGACCTTGCGCTTGACCAGGTTGGAACGCAGGATGTCGAGCATCTGCTCGAGCATGAAATCGGCTTCGGCGGTGAGGGTCACCGACTTGTCCTTGGCTTCGAAACTGCATTTGCCTTTCAGGTCGAAACGGCGATCCAGTTCCTTGATGGCGTTGTCCACGGCGTTGGTCAACTCGTGTTTGTCCAGTTCGGACACCACGTCGAACGAAGGCATGTCATCTCTCCAGATGGACGGCGCGACAGGGTTCACAGACGGAACCGCGCCTGGCTTGACGGTAAAAAATGCCCGCCCATTATAACCGAGCCCTCGCGAGCGAATGCCCGCCGGTGTGGCGGAGACCCACGATTTCTTCCCGATGGCGCGCGCGACCGCGGCCGGGACCCGGCCTCCCGCGACGAACCGGGCCCTTGCCGGCAGCGTACCGGCGCCCATCCTCTTCTCGAGTCCGTTCATGCCCAACCCCGATCTCAGCATCCTGGTCGTCGACGACGCCAAGTTTTCCAGCGCCATGATCGGCCGCGCCCTCAGCCAGGCCGGCTACCAGGACATCCGCTTCGCCAGCAGCGCCAGCGAGGCCCTGCAGCAGCTCGAACAACGCCCGGTCAGCGTGCTCCTGGCCGACTGGCTGATGCCGGAGATGGACGGCCTGGAACTGACCGCCCGGGTCCGCCAACTGGACGAAAGCATCAACCACTACACCTACATCGTCCTGCTCACCGGCAAGGAAGGCGAGAACGTCCTCGGCGAGGCCTTCGACCGCGGCGTCGACGACTTCGTCAGCAAGGCCGCGATGAACGAGCAACTGGTGCCACGCATCTACGCAGCCGACCGCCTGTGCAACACCCTGCAACGGTTGCTGGTGGAAAACCGCCTGCTCACCGAAAACATCGCGCGGATGGAAGAACGCAACCTGGTGGATACCCTCACCGGCCTCGGCAATCCCCGCTACCTGCGACAGAAGCTGGCCGACAGCCTGCGCCAGGTGGAAACCCGCGGTGGAGCGTTGTGCTACCTGCTGGTCGGCATGCCCGAGGCACCGGTCCTGCGCCAGCGGCACGGCGAGGCCTTCCATCGCGAGCTGCTGCTCGGCGTGGCCAGGCGCCTGCAACAGCTGGTCCGGCCGCTGGACGTGCTGGTGCGCCTGGACGAGCAGCATTTCGCCCTGATCACCTTGGTGGAGGACCTGCACGAATGCTCGTCGAGCAGCTTCAAGCGGCTGCACGACGGGCTCAACCTGAAGGCCTTCAAGACCAGCGAAGGCTTCATCAGCCTGAAAGCCGGCATCGCCATGCTCGGCCTCGACAGCGGGGCATTGCCGCTGGGCATCGACGAACTGCTGCAGCGCACCGAGGCCCTGTTGCCCGATGCCTATGCCAGCGGCAGGATCGCAACCTGCCGGCTACCGGCACTGCGCTAGACTTCGCTCTATCATCAGCCATTCGCAGTAGCCACCATGACCTGGCATATCCTCGGCGCCGGTAGCCTCGGCAGCCTCTGGGCCGCGCGCCTCGGGCGCGCCGGCCTGCCCGTCCGCCTGATCCTGCGCGACCGCCAGCGCCTGCGCCGCTACCAACAGGCCGGCGGACTGAGCCTGGTGGAAGACGGCCAGGCCAGCCTCTACCCGATCGCCGCGGAAACCCCGGACGGCGGGCAACCCATCCAGCGCCTGCTGCTGGCCTGCAAGGCCTACGACGCGGAGGAAGCCGCCTCCAGCGTGGCCCATCGCCTGGCCGGCAACGCCGAACTGCTGTTGCTGCAGAACGGCCTGGGCAGCCAGCAGGCGGTCGCCGCCCGCCTGCCGCGCAGCCGCTGCCTGTTCGCCTCCAGCACCGAAGGCGCGTTCCGCGATGGCGATTTCCGCGTGGTCTTCGCCGGCCGGGGGCACACCTGGCTCGGCGATCCGCGCGACACAAGCGCCCCCGCCTGGCTGACGCAGCTGTCCCAGGCCGGGATCCCGCACAGCTGGAGCGACGACATCCTCGAACGCCTGTGGCGCAAGCTGGCCCTGAACTGCGCGATCAACCCGCTGACCGTCCTCCACGATTGCCGCAACGGCGGCCTGCGGCAGCACCCGGAAGAGATCGCCGCGCTTTGCGACGAACTCGGCCAGTTGCTCCACGCCAGCGGCTACGACGCCGCCGCCAGGAGCCTGCTGGAGGATGTCCGGGCGGTGATCGACGCCACCGCGGCCAACTATTCCTCGATGCATCAGGACGTCACCCGCGGCCGGCGCACGGAAATCGGCTATCTGCTCGGCTACGCCTGCCAGCATGGGCAGCGCCTGGGACTACCGCTGCCGCGCCTGGGAACCTTGCTCGCCCGCCTCCAGGCCCATCTGCGCCAGCGCGGTTTGCCCGACCGCTAAAGCGCGTTACCCTGCCCGCCATTCCTTTTCGCCGCGGACCGCCAGAGCCCATGAACCTGCGCCAGCGCCTCGACAACCTGCCCGTAGGGCAGAAACTGCTCGCCGCCCTGCTGATCCTGCTGGCCACCGTGCTGCTGGTGGCCAACCTGGCGTTCATCAGCGCCGCCTACTGGATTTCCCAGGAGAGCGTCGCCCCCCAGGCGATGCAGACCATCGGCCGGCTGATCGCCAACCCGGCGCTCAGCCAGCCGGCACTCAGTTCGCCGCAGACCGCCGAGGTCCTGCTGCGCCAGCTCAACGATTACCAGCCGTTGCGCGCCGCGGCCCTGTACGACAGCAATGGGCTGATGCTAGCCGACCTGCAACGCGGCGACACCCTCAAGCTGCCGGCCCGCCTGGACCGCCTGGAGCACTGGAGGCGCGGCGAGTACCGCCTCAACGCGCTGATCGAACTGCCCCAGGAAAACGCCCGCCCCGGCTACCTGCTGCTGGTGGCCAGCGGCGAACTGCCGAGCGCGTTCTACACCGGAACCCTCACCGCCAGCCTGGCGATCCTCGGCGTCAGCGTGCTGCTCTGGCTGCTGGTGGCGCAGCAGATACGCCGCCTGATCACCCGGCCGATCCGCGATCTCGAGGAACTGTCGCGACAGGTCACCCGCGAGGAGAACTACGCCCTCCGCGCCCAGCGCGGCAACGGCGACGAAATCGGCCGCCTGGCCGACGCGTTCAACACCATGCTGACCCGCATCGAGGCCCGCGAGCAGCAGCTCAAGCGCGCCCGCGACGATGCCCAGGAAGCGGTCGAGCAGGCCCAGAGCCTGGCCGAGGAAACCCGCCGCTCGAACCGCAAGCTGGAACTGGAAGTGCAGGTGCGCAGCAAGATCGAGAAGAAGCTCACCGGTTTCCAGCACTACCTCAACAGCATCATCGACTCCATGCCTTCGGCGCTGATCGCGGTGGACGAGCAACTCTACGTCACGCAGTGGAACCAGGAGGCCAGCCAGCTTTCCGGCACCAGCCTGGACGATGCGGTCAACCAGCCGGTGTTCCTCGCCTTTCCCTCGCTAAAGCCGTTCCTTCCGCAGCTCACCCGGGCTGCCGAGAAGCACAGCGTGGAGCGTGTCGAACGGGTCACCTGGGCGCTGATCGACACGCCACGCCACTACGCCCTGACCTTCTACCCGCTGATGGGCGGCACCGGCCGCGGCGCGGTGATCCGCATCGATGACATCACCCAGCGGCTGAGCCTGGAAGAAGTGATGGTGCAATCGGAGAAGATGCTCTCGGTCGGCAGCCTCGCCGCCGGCATGGCCCACGAGATCAACAACCCGCTCGGCGCGATCCTGCACAACGTGCAGAACATCAAGCGGCGCCTGTCCCCGGAGCTGGCGAAGAACGTCGAGCTGGCGGCCGAGGTCGGAGTACCGCTGGAAGACATCAATCACTACCTCGACGGCCGCGACATCCCGCGCCTGCTGGAAGGCATCCAGCACGCCGGCTCGCGGGCAGCGAAGATCGTCACCCACATGCTCGCCTTCAGCCGCCGCAGCCACCGGCAGATGACCGCTTGCGAACTGCCCGCACTGCTCGAACAGGCGGTGGAAATCGCCGGCAACGACTTCGACCTGGCCGAAGGCTTCGACTTCAAGTCGTTGCAGATCGTCCACGAGTTCGACCCCAACCTCGGCCCGGTGCCGGTGATCGCCAACGAGGTCGAGCAGGTCCTGCTCAACCTGCTGAAGAACGCCGCCCAGGCCATCCACCAGCGCGACGACGAAGAGGAAGGCGAACAGGGTCGGATCGTCCTGCGCACGCGCCTGACGCCGCCCTGGGCGGAAGTCCAGGTGGAAGACAACGGCAGCGGCATGCCCGAACTGGTGCGCAAGCGTATCTTCGAGCCGTTCTTCACCACCAAGGAAGTCGGCCAGGGCACCGGTCTCGGCCTGTCCGTCTCGTATTTCATCATCACCAACAATCACAAGGGCCAGATGGAAGTACGCTCGGAACTGGGCCGCGGCACCTGCTTCAGCATCCGCCTGCCGCTGGAAAGCTCCGAAGCGGTCGCCCCGGCACAAGCCAAGGCCCTGCCGCCCGCTCTGCCGCAACCCGGTAGCAGCCTGCGGCGGGGCGACGAAGAGGAAGGTTGAAACCATGGGCAATCGATTGTCGAAGATCTACACCCGTACCGGCGACCGCGGCGAGACCGGCCTGGCCGGCGGACGCCGGGTGCCCAAGAGCCATCCACGCATCGAGGCGATCGGCGCGGTGGACGAATTGAACAGCCAGTTGGGCCTGCTCCTTGCCGAGCTGCTGGAAGCGCGTGGCGCACATCCCGGCCTGGAGGAGATCGTCCAGGCGCTGGCGCCAGTGCAACACCGCCTGTTCGACCTCGGCGGGGAGCTGGCGATGCCGGAGTATCGGGCCCTGGACGAGACGGAAGTGGCACGCCTGGAAAGCTGCATCGACCGCTGGAACGACGAGCTGGGCCCGCTGAAGAATTTCATCCTCCCCGGCGGTTCCCGCCTGGTCGCCCAGGCCCATGTCTGCCGCAGCCTGGCGCGCAGCGCCGAACGGCGCTGCCAGGCGCTGGACCAGGAGGAAACGCTGGAGGGCGTCGGCCTGCGCTACCTGAACCGGCTCTCCGACCTGCTGTTCGTCGCCGCCCGCGCCATCGCTCGGCGCCAGGGCGTGGCGGAGATTCTCTGGGAGGCGGCGGCAAAACCGGACTGACGGCGAGCGAGGGCTCGGCATCGAGACGAAAAAAGGAGGCCGAAGCCTCCTTTTTTCTTCATTCCACCGTCAAAGGCCGCCCGGCCAGAACGCACGGATACCCGCCACGCCCTGGGCTCCATGCTCCCAAGCCTGCTCGGCTTGCTGCGGACCGACGCCACCCAGCAGGTAGACCGGCTGGTTGAAGCCGGCGATCAGTTCGGCGGCCTTGTCCCAACCCAGCGCCGGCTCGCCGGGATGGCTCTCGGTCGGCTGTACCGGCGAAAGGGTGACGAACTCCACTCCCATCGAGGCGGCCAGGGCCAGTTCCTCCGCGTCGTGGCAGGAGGCGGCCAGCAGGCGCCCTTCGGGGAACGGCCGACCGGCGCTGGCGTATTTGCGCAGTTGAGCGGAGGTCAGGTGCCAACCGGCAGCCGGGAAGTCGCCCAGCCACTCCAGCGGGCCTTTCAGCATCAGTTGCGCCTTGCCGGCGCAGAGTCCCTGGATATCGATGGCGAGATCGCGGTATTCGGGACTGAACATGTTCGGCGCGCGCAACTGGATGAGGCGGATGCCCGCCTCCACCGCCTTGCGTACGCCGCTGATCAGCTCGCCCGGCTCCAGGCCGTCCGGGGTGATCAGATAGTGCGCCGGCAGGCGCGCGGCCTGGACGATCGGCGCGTTGGCGGCGGGGAACTCGTAGTCCGCCAGCTCGCGCGGCTCCACCCAGGCCAGCGGTTGGCCCTCGACGCCGTGGGCTTCGCCGGAAAACCCGTCGACCTCCCAGACATCGAGCAGGACGTGCTTGTCGGCATAGTCGTGACGGACCTGGATCAGCGGCCGGGCCCGCTCGACACGGATGCCCAGTTCCTCTTCCAGCTCACGGGCCAACGCCGCGCGCACCGGCTCGCCGTCCTCCACCTTGCCCCCGGGAAACTCCCACAGGCCGCCCTGATGCTTGTCTTCCGGCCGCCGGGCGATCAGCACCCGGCCATCGGAGCCACGAATCACGGCCGCGGCGACATGTACTCGTTTCACGGATCATCTCCTCGCTACTGCCGTCACGCACCGCCGGAAGCGGCGGACGGCCATCAACTACCGGCCTGCTCGCGCAATGCCGCGTCGTACCAGGTGCGGAACGCAGGCCACTGATAAATCGTCTCGACATAGGTCCGGGCGATATCCGGCAACTCCACCGCATAACTGCGGAAACGCGCCGCCACCGGTGCGTAGAACGCATCCGCCAGGCTGGCGTGGCCGAACAGGAACGGACCGTCCTGGCCGAAGCGCCGCCGGCAATCCGCCCAGGCTTCGCAGATACGTTGAATATCCTGTCGTGTCGCCTCGGACAATTCCACCAATGGCTGCTGGCGCCGTAGGTCCATCGGCAGCTCGCCGCGCAACGCGGCGAAACCGCTGTGCATTTCCGCGCAGACCGAACGGGCCAGCGCCCGCGCCGCCTCGCCGCGCGGCCACAGGTGGGCCTCGGGGAAGCGCTCGGCGAGGTACTCGGCGATGGCCAGGGAATCCCAGATGTCGCCATCCTCGCTTTTCAGCAAGGGCACCTTGCCGGTCGGCGAATATTGCAGGATCCGCTCCCGGCTATCGGGCCGCCCCAGCGGGACGAGGATCTCGTCGAACGCCGCCCCGCTCATGCGCAGGGCCAGCCAGCCCCGCAGCGACCAGGACGAGTCATTGCGATTGCCAATCACGATGGTCAGGGCCATGCGCCTCTCCTCTTCGGCCGCCCGACGCGGACGGCCATGCACCAGAGAACTTAAGAGGCGCACGGACCGATGGCAAATTCCCGATTTTCATCCATCGATGAAGGATCGGAATGCCTGGCTTCAGGTGCGGTACTCTGCGTTGATCTTCACGTATTCGTGGGACAGGTCGGTGGTCCAGATGGTCTCGCTGCAGGTGCCGCGTCCCAGTTCGATGCGGATGCCGATCTCGGCCTGGGCCATCACCGCCGCGCCCTGCTCCTCGGTATAACTGGCCGCCCGGCCGCCACGGCTGGCGATACAGACGTCGCCAAGGAACACGTCGATCTTGCTCACGTCCAGATTGGCCACGCCGGCACGTCCGACCGCGGCGAGGATGCGTCCCCAGTTCGGGTCGGAGGCGAACAGCGCGGTCTTGATCAGCGGCGAGTGGGCCACGGCGTAGCCGACATCCAGGCACTCCTGGTGAGTGGCGCCGCCGTTGACCTGGACAGTGACGAACTTGGTCGCGCCCTCGCCGTCGCGAACGATGGCCTGGGCCAGCTCCATGGAAACCTCCAGTACCGCTTGCTTCAACGCGGCGAACAGCGCGCCGCTGGCCTGGGTGACTTCCGGCAGCGCCGCGCGACCGGTGGCGATCAGCATGCAGCAGTCGTTGGTGGAGGTATCGCCGTCGATGGTGATGCGGTTGAAGGACTTGTTGGCGGCGTCGCGCAACAGATCCTGCAGCACGCCCTGGGCGACCTTGGCGTCGGTGGCGATATAACCGAGCATGGTCGCCATGTTCGGCTTGATCATCCCGGCGCCCTTGCTGATCCCGGTGACGGTGACGGTCACGCCATCGTGCACGAACTGGCGGCTGGCGCCCTTGGGCAGGGTATCGGTGGTCATGATTCCCGCGGCAGCTTCGGCCCAGCGGTCCTCGGCCAGGTCGGCCAGGGCCGCAGGCAACGCCGCCTCGATCTTGGCCACCGGCAGGGGCTCGCCGATCACCCCGGTGGAATATGGCAGCACCGAAGTCTCGGCGACCCCGGCCAGTTCGGCGAGCTTGGCGCAGGTTTGCGCGGCGGCGGCGAGGCCGGCCTCGCCGGTACCGGCGTTGGCGTTGCCGGTATTGGTCAGCAGGTAGCGCACCTCACCGAGGAAACGCTGCTTGGCCAGGGTCACCGGCGCGGCACAGAACGCGTTCAGGGTGAACACCCCGGCCACGCTGGAGCCTTCGGCGCAGCGCATGACCACCACGTCTTTGCGCCCCGGTCGCTTGATGCCGGCGGAAGCGATGCCGAGTTCGAAACCGGGGACCGGGTGCAGGGTGGACAGGGGGCCAAGACCGACAGCCATGGGAACGCGCTCCTTTACCAAACAGTGGACTCGATGCCGTCTGCGACGGCGTGACGGAAAACGCATCGGCGCCGGTCTGGCGCCAATTCGAACAAACGCCGCGAGCGGCAGGACCGGTCGCGGCGTTGGTGAACCAGGCGGGAAGCTTAGTCCAGCTGCCCGTGGCAGTGCTTGTATTTCTTGCCGGAACCGCACGGGCAAGGCTCGTTGCGGCCGATCTTCTGCTCGTTGCGCACAGGCTCGAGCGGCACGACCGGAGCCGGGCCCTCGGGAAGCGCTTCTTCCTCGCCGGCCACGGCCTGCTCCATCGAGGGAGCCTCGGCGTGCTGGAACTGCATGCGCTTGGCCAGTTCCTCGGCCTCGCGACGCAGGCGGGCCTCCTCTTCGGCCGGGTCTTCGCGACGGACCTGGACGTGGGACAGCACGCGGATGGTGTCGCGCTTGATCGAGTCCAGCAGCTCCTGGAACAGGGTGAAGGACTCGCGCTTGTATTCCTGCTTCGGATTCTTCTGCGCGTAGCCACGCAGGTGGATGCCGTGCCGCAGGTGGTCCATGGTCGACAGGTGGTCCTTCCACAGGTCGTCCAGTACCCGCAGCAGCATCTGCTTCTCGAAGGCGCGCAGGGCTTCGGCGCCGGCCAGCTCTTCCTTCTCGTAGTAGGCGGCGACGATCTGCTCGAGGATCTTGCTACGCAGGGTTTCCTCGTACAGCTTGTCGTCTTCGTCCAGCCACTGCTGGATCGGCAGGCGCACGGCGAAGTCGCTGTACAGCGCAGCCTCCAGGCCTTCGATGTCCCACTGCTCGGGCAGCGACTGCGGCGGAATGTGCTGGTTGATGGTGGCGCTGAGGGTTTCCTCGCGGAACTCCTTGATGGTCTCGCCCACGTCCTCTGCCGACAGCAGGGTGTTGCGCATGTGGTAGATCACCTTGCGCTGCTCGTTGGCTACGTCATCGAATTCCAGCAGTTGCTTGCGGATGTCGAAGTTGCGCCCTTCGACCTTGCGCTGGGCCTTCTCGATGGCGTTGGTCACCATGCGGTGCTCGATCGCCTCGCCGGACTGCATGCCCAGCGCCTTCATGAAGTTCTTCACCCGGTCGGAGGCGAAGATCCGCATCAGGTTGTCTTCCAGCGACAGGTAGAAGCGGCTGGAACCCGGGTCGCCCTGACGACCGGCACGGCCGCGCAACTGGTTGTCGATCCGGCGGGATTCGTGGCGCTCGGAGGCGATCACGTGCAGGCCACCCGCCTCGATCACCTGCTGGTGGCGCTTCTGCCATTCGGCCTTGATCTGGGCGATCTGCTCCTCGGTGGGGTTCTCCAGGGCCGCGACTTCGACTTCCCAGTTGCCGCCGAGGAGGATGTCGGTACCGCGGCCGGCCATGTTGGTGGCGATGGTCACCGAACCGGGCGCGCCAGCCTGGGCGATGATCTCGGCTTCCTTCTCGTGGTACTTGGCGTTGAGCACCTTGTGCTCGATGCCTGCCTCTTGCAACAGCTTGGAAACGTACTCGGAACTCTCGATCGACGCGGTGCCGACCAGGATCGGCCGGCCGAGGGCCTGGCACTGCTTGATGTCGGTGATGATCGCCGCGTACTTCTCTTCCTGGGTCAGGTAGACCAGGTCGTTGAAGTCCTTGCGCGCGATCGGCCGGTGGGTCGGGATCACCACCACGTCGAGACCGTAGATCTGGCGGAACTCGAAGGCCTCGGTATCGGCGGTGCCGGTCATGCCGGCCAGCTTGTTGTACAGGCGGAAGTAGTTCTGGAAGGTGGTGGAGGCCAGGGTCTGGCTCTCGGCCTGGATCGGCAGGCCTTCCTTCGCCTCGATGGCCTGGTGCAGGCCCTCGGACAGGCGACGGCCAGGCATGGTGCGGCCAGTGTGCTCGTCGATCAGGAGGATCTGGTCGCCCTGGACGATGTACTCGACGTTGCGGTGGAACAGGGTGTGCGCGCGCAGCGCTGCGTAGACGTGGGTCAGCAGGCTCAGGTTGTGCGCCGAGTAGAGGCTCTCGCCTTCGCCGAGCAGGCCGTTCTGGCTCAGTAGGTCCTCGATGAACTGGTGGCCCTGCTCGTTGAGTTCGACCTGGCGGGTCTTCTCGTCGATGCTGTAGTGGCCTTCCTCGGTCGGCTTGCCCTCGACCTCTTCGACCTGGCGCTTGAGACGCGGGATCAGCTTGTTGATCTTGATGTACAGCTCGGAGCTGTCTTCGGCCTGGCCGGAGATGATCAGCGGGGTACGCGCCTCGTCGATGAGGATCGAGTCCACTTCGTCGACCACGGCGAAGTTCAGCTCGCGCTGGAACTTGTCGTCCAGGCTGAAGGCCATGTTGTCGCGCAGGTAATCGAAGCCGAATTCGTTGTTGGTGCCGTAGGTGATATCGGCGGCGTAGGCGGCGCGCTTGTCTTCCGGCGGCTGGAAGGGAGTGACCACGCCGACGCTGAGGCCGAGGAACTCGTACAGCGGGCGCATCCAGTTGGCGTCGCGGCGCGCCAGGTAGTCGTTCACCGTGACCACGTGCACGCCCTTGCCGGACAGCGCGTTGAGGTAGACCGGCAGGGTGCCCACCAGGGTCTTGCCCTCGCCGGTACGCATTTCGGCGATCTTGCCGTCGTGCAGGGTCATGCCACCGATCAGCTGGACGTCGAAGTGGCGCATGCCCATCACCCGCTTGCCAGCCTCGCGAACCACGGCGAAGGCTTCGGGCAGCAATTGGTCGAGCGTTTCGCCCTTGGCGTAGCGCTGCTGGAATTCAGCCGTTTTCGCCTTCAACTGCTCGTCGGAGAGCGCCACCATCTGGGGCTCGAGCGCATTGATGGCCTGTACAGCCTTGGCCATGCGCTTTACATCACGCTCGTTCTTGCTTCCAAAGAGTTTCTTCAACAAAGGCGCAAACATATCGACTTGGTCATCCACACGTGGGGAATGGAAGGCTCACCCATCCGGCGGCCCGTGCCGATCAACGGCATGAAAGGGAACATTCTACCCGGAAACGGGTATGAGAAAAGTACAGCAGATCAATGCGCGTCGCTCACTCGGAAACAGACGCGCGTGCGATGAAGCTTTGCGGATTCATTACCCGGCCATCCTTCATCACTTCGAAATGTACGTGGTAGCCGGTGGAGCGTCCGGTGCTGCCGACCTTGGCCAGCACCTGGCCGCGCTTGACCAGGTCACCGACCTCGACCAGGTTCTTCTGGTTATGGGCATACAACGTGGTGTAGCCATCGGCGTGCCCGACCTCGACCACGTTGCCATAGCCGTTCTTGCGCCCGGACCAGGTCACCACCCCCGCCGCCACGGCCACCACGTCGCTGCCGGCCGGCGCGGCGAAGTCGATGCCCTTGTGCATGCTCAGGCGGCCGCTCACCGGATTGACCCGGCGCCCGAACGGCGAGGAGATGTAGCCCTGGCGCACCGGCTGGCCGGCCAGGTAGGTCGACTGGCTGATGTGCTTGTCGGCGAGCAGTTGCTCCAGCACCTCGAGCTGCTGCTCGCGGGTATCCAGGCGTGCCGCCAGTTCGTCCAGCGTCGCCATGAACGACGGCGGGGCATAGGCGCTGCCCTCCAGCGGTTCGTCGACGCCACCCTGGCCGACGCTCAGGGAGAAGTCGAACTCGTCGGGGTCGACGTCGGCCAGCTCGGTGAGACGTTCGCCGAGGGCATCCAGCCGAACCAGGCGCGCCTGCAGTTCGCCGAGATGCACGCTCAGTGCGTCCATCTGCCGCTGCGCGTCCTCGCGGGCGCTGCTGATCTCGGCGCTCTGCGCCTGCAGCGCGGCATCGACTTCGATGCCGGCCACCGGAGCCGGCGCGCGGAACAGCCAGGCGCCCATGAAGCCCCCGGCCAACAGGCTGGCACCGACCACGCAGGCCCCGGCCAGCATCAGCAACCGCGGCTGCAGATGGACGGAGCGAGCGGCCCCATGGTGCCGGCTCAGAAAAATGATGTGCATGACTTATCCTTCATACGGGCCGGCAGTAGCGAAACGCTTTCTGCTACCATTCCGACTCAGTAACCCCCAGGCTTCCCGCCATGTCTTTTCGTCCCTTGCCCGCCCAGGCATCGACCCAGTTGCTGCGCCAGGCCAGGCCGCTGCAGATGCTGTTCGCCGAAGCCCAGCGCATCTGCCGCCTGCAGCAACTGCTGGAAAGCCAGTTGCAACCGGCGGCGCGCCCGTACTGCCATGTGGCTTCGTGGCGCGGCGGTTGCCTGCTGCTGATCGTCACCGATGGCCACTGGGCCACACGCCTGCGCTATCAGCAGCGGCGCCTGCAGCGGCAGCTGCAGGCTTTCGAAGAATTCGCGAACTTAGCGAAAATCCTTTTCAAGGTGCAACCCACCACGTCCACACAACGTGCGGCACGTCGCAGCTTGACCCTGTCTGCCGTCGCGGCGGAAAACCTTCGCGAATCCGCCGAGATCGTCGGCAATCCACGCCTGCGGGAAGCGCTCGAGCGGTTGGCAAGCCGCGCCGAGAAAAGCCGGCAAGAATAAATCCCGAAATAAAAAGAGGCCACCCTGAGGTGGCCTCCAAATATGGAAAGGAGAGTTTTCCTACACTGCCGCCGCCGGGCGCATATAGGAAATAGGCGCGGTACGCGCGTCTTCGAAGGTCACCACTTCCCAAGCATCCTTGTCTGCGATCAACGTACGCAGCAGTTGGTTGTTCAGGGCATGGCCGGACTTGAAGCCACGGAACTCGCCGATAAGACTGTTGCCGAGCAGATACAGGTCGCCGATGGCATCCAGGATCTTGTGCTTGACGAACTCGTCCTCGTAACGCAGGCCGTCTTCGTTGAGCACGCGGTTCTCGTCGACCACGATCGCGTTCTCCACGCTACCGCCGAGTGCCAGGTTCTGCGAACGCAGGTACTCGATGTCGCGCATGAACCCGAAGGTACGGGCGCGGCTGACCTCCTTGACGAAGGAAGTACTGGAGAAATCGACCGAGGCCTGCTGGGTGCGACCACGGAAGACCGGATGATCGAAATCGATCTCGAAGCTGACCTTGAAGCCGTCGAACGGAACGAAGACGGCGCGCTTGTCGCCCTCTTCCACGCTGACTTCGCGCTTGATGCGGATGAACTTCTTGGCAGCTTCCTGCTCTTGCAATCCGGCGGACTGGATCAGGAATACGAACGGACCAGCGCTGCCATCCATGATCGGCACTTCCGAAGCGGACAGCTCGACGTAGGCGTTGTCGATACCCAGGCCGGCCATGGCCGAGAGCAGGTGCTCCACCGTATCCACTTTGACGTCACCCTTGACCAGGGTGGTCGACATGGTGGTTTCGCCGACGTTCTCGGCCCGGGCCGGGATTTCCACGACCGGATCCAGGTCGGTGCGGCAGAACACGATACCGGTGTCCACCGGCGCCGGTTTCAGGGTCAGGTAAACCTTTTCCCCCGAGTGCAGACCGACGCCAGTAGCCCGGATGATGTTCTTCAAGGTGCGTTGTTTGATCATGGCTTTGGCCGCTTAAGCGCTGACTGCGAACTGTTTTCAACAATGGCCGGCGATGATAGCAGAACCGGCCTTTGCTGAACACCAATCACATCTCTACTCCTGATTAATTACTTCAATCGGCCTGACGACGCAGGAACGCCGGGATATCCAGGTAATCCAGGTCATCCTGCGGGTTCAGCTTGGCCGCGGTCGCCGCGCTGCCGTGAGACTGGTTGCGCATCACGGTAGGACGGTCGAGGTCGCGGTAGTTCACCGACTGCTGCTCGCGCTGGGCCGGAGCGGCTGCCTGGGCTGCACTGCCCTGCACGGTGTTGTCGACGACCTTCACCGGTTTCTCCAGGCGCGCGCCCAGGCCGGTGGCGACTACGGTGACGTGCAGCTCATCGCGCATGTCCGCGTCGATCACGGTGCCCACCTTCACAGTGGCGTGCTCGGAAGCGAACTGTTCGATGATGTTGCCGACATCGGAGTACTCGCCCAGGGACAGGTCCGGACCCGCGGTGATGTTCACCAGGATGCCGCGCGCGCCCTGCAGGTTGACGTCTTCCAGCAGCGGGTTGCGGATTGCCGCCTCGGTGGCCTCGCGGGCACGGTTCGGACCGCTGGCGCAGCCGGTACCCATCATCGCCATGCCCATTTCGCTCATGACGGTCTTCACGTCGGCGAAGTCGACGTTGATCATGCCCGGACGCTTGATGATGTCGGAGATACCGCGCACGGCACCGGCCAGCACGTCATCGGCCTTGGCGAAGGCGGCCAGCAGGCTGGCGTCCTTGCCGAGGATGGTCAGCAGCTTCTCGTTCGGGATGGTGATCAGCGAATCGACGCTCTCGGCCAGCGCGCGGATGCCCTCGTCGGCGATCTGCATGCGCTTGCGACCTTCGAACGGGAACGGGCGGGTCACCACCGCGACGGTGAGGATGCCCATTTCCTTCGCCACTTCGGCGATGATCGGCGCGGCGCCGGTACCGGTGCCGCCACCCATGCCGGTGGTGATGAAGACCATGTCGGCGCCTTCCAGCACTTCGGAAATGCGCTCGCGATCTTCCAGAGCCGCCTGACGACCGACTTCCGGATTGGCGCCGGCACCCAGCCCCTTGGTGACGCCCGGGCCGAGTTGCAGAACGGTGCGCGCCGCGATGTTCTTCAGCGCTTGTGCGTCGGTGTTGGCGCAGATGAACTCGACGCCCTCGACGTTGTTCTTGGCCATGTGATTGACGGCGTTGCCGCCACCACCACCTACACCGATCACTTTTATGACGGCGGTTTGTGCGATGTTATCGACCAGTTCAAACATTTCCCCTCTCCTTCCTTTCTAGTTTTGTCGCCTACTGTTACCGCGTTGAATCAGAAATTGCCCTGGACCCAGCGTTTGAGCCGCTCCAGGACAGGTGCCTTGGGTTCGTCGCTGCTGTAGCTGCTGCCTGACACAGACATCGACATGCCATCGGACTGCTTCTGCAGTCCGTACATCAGCAGGCCGACGCCCGTCGAATAGATCGGGTTGCGCACCACGTCGGTGAGGCCCTTCACGCTATACGGCACGCCGAGGCGTACCGGCATGTGGAAGATTTCCTCGGCCAGCTCGACCGCGCCTTCCATCTTCGAGGTGCCGCCGGTGAGGACGATCCCTGCCGGGATCAGGTCCTCGTAGCCGCTGCGGCGCAGCTCGGCCTGGACCAGGGTGAACAGCTCGTCGTAACGAGGCTCGACCACTTCGGCCAGGGCCTGGCGCGACAGTTCGCGCGGCGGCCGGTCGCCGACGCTGGGCACCTTGATGGTCTCGCCGGCACCGGCCAGCTTGGCCAGGGCGCAGGCGTAGCGGATCTTGATCTCTTCCGCGTACTGGGTCGGCGTACGCAGGGCCATGGCGATGTCATTGGTGACCTGGTCGCCGGCGATCGGGATCACCGCGGTATGGCGGATCGCGCCTTCGGTGAAGATCGCGATATCGGTGGTGCCGCCGCCGATATCCACCAGGCACACGCCCAGTTCCTTCTCGTCCTCGGTCAGCACCGAATAGGCCGAGGCCAACTGCTCGAGGATGATGTCGTCGACCTCGAGGCCGCAGCGGCGCACGCACTTCTCGATGTTCTGCGAAGCATTCACCGCGCAGGTCACCACGTGCACCTTGGCTTCCAGGCGCACCCCGGACATGCCCAGCGGCTCGCGCACGCCTTCCTGGTTATCGATCACGTAATCCTGGGCCAGGGTATGCAGCACCCGCTGGTCCGCCGGGATCGCCACCGCCTGGGCGGCATCCAGTACCCGTTCGATATCCGCCGGGTTCACCTCGCGATCGCGGATCGCCACGATGCCGTGGGAATTGAGGCTGCGGATGTGGTTGCCGGCGATGCCGACGAACGCCGAGTGGATACGGCAACCGGCCATCTGCTGGGCCTCGTCGATGGCGCGCTGGATCGACTGCACGGTGGACTCGATGTTCACCACCACGCCCTTCTTCAGGCCGCGGGACGGATGAGTACCGATGCCAACGACCTCCAGCTGGCCATCGGCCGTCACCTCGCCCACCAGCGCCACCACCTTGGAGGTACCGATGTCGAGGCCGACGATCATCTTGCCGCTCTGCACGCTTGCCATGGTTATTACTGTCTCCTCAACTCACTGCACGGCGCTGGCCGTGGCCACCGTCGCGGGCGTGACCGGCTCGCGCCACGCAACGGCGAGGCCGTTGGGGTAACGCAGGTCGATCCGCGCAATGTTCGAAATCTGATCTTTGAGTGCCTTGTCGTAGATGCTTACGAAGCGGCGAATCTTGTCTACCACGTGGTCGCGCCCGATCTGGATCTCGACGCCCTGGGCCGTGGTCAGCGCCCAACCGCCGCGATCGCTCATTTCCAGGCGGGCGATGGAGAACCCGAGGGGACGCAGCAACTGGCTGAGCAACTGGTATTGCTGCATCACCTGCTGTTGCGCCCGCTGTGGACCATGCAAGCGGGGCAGATGTTCATAATTCGCCAGTTCCTTTGGCGTAAAAGCCTGTCCCTGGTTGTTCAGCAGCGCTTCGTCGCCCCACCGCGCGATCGGCAGTTGCTCGTCCAGGCGGATCACCACCTGGTCCGGCCACACCCGGCGCACCTCGGCGTGGGCGATCCAGGGCATCTGTTCCAGTTGCCCGCGCATGCCCGCCAGGTCGATGGTGAAGAAGCTCGCCGCCAGGTACGGGGAGATCCGCTGCTGCACCGCGCGCTGGCTGATGTAGCTGAGGTCGCCCTCGACACTGACCTTGGCGATCGGCCGGTCGGCGTACGGCAGGATGTACTCGGCGCCGCGATAGGCGCCATAGCCGAGAACGGCCAGCAACAGCGGCCAGGCCAGGTACTTGAGGAAACTGAAGTCGGCTTTCGGCAGGCGCACGCTCAGCGGTTCCTTGGCCACCAGACGGCTGGCGCCGCGCGGCATCGGCTTGCGCGGAGCGCGGCCGAGTCCACCGGGTTGCTGATGACGGAGCAGTACGCCATTCATGGCTTATCCCCTCGCCTCGCGGCTATCGGCCAGGATCGCCAGCACCAGTTGCTGGAAATCCAGGCCGGCGGCCCGCGCGGCCATAGGCACCAGGCTGTGGTCGGTCATGCCCGGTGCGGTGTTGACTTCAAGCAGCCAGAAACGCCCTTCGGCGTCCTGCATCACGTCCGCCCGCCCCCAGCCCTGGATGCCCAGGGCGTCGCAGGCGCGCGCGGTGAGTTCCTTCAGCTCGCGTTCCTTGGCCTCGTCGAGACCGCAGGGCACCTGGTAGCGGGTATCGCTGGCCAGGTACTTGGCGTCGTAGTCGTAGAAGGTGTGCGGCGTGCCCAGGCGGATCGCCGGCAGCACCTGCCCGCGCAAGGTCGCCACGGTGAATTCCGGGCCGCTGATCCACTGCTCGACCAGCACCTGCGAGTCGTAGCGGGCCGCTTCGCGCCACGCCGCGATCAATTCGTCGAGCCCGCCGACCTTGGCCATGCCGATGCTCGAGCCTTCGTGAGCCGGCTTGACGATCAGCGGGAAACCCAGTCGCTGCGCCGCTTCGCGGCAGTCATCCTCGTTGGCCAGCACCGCGTAGTCCGGGGTCGGCAGGCCGAGGCTGAGCCAGACCCGCTTGGTCCGCAGCTTGTCCATCGCCAGCGCCGAGGCCAGCACGCCGCTGCCGGTGTAGGGAATGCCCGCGCACTCGAGCAGGCCCTGCATGCTGCCATCCTCGCCGCCACGACCGTGGAGAATGATGAAGGCACGGTCGATCTTCTCCTCGACCAGGCGTTGCAGCAGGTCTTCGCCGACATCGATGCCGAAGGCATCGACCCCGGCGGCCAGCAGGGATTGCAGGACCATCGCGCCGGACTTCAGCGACACCTCGCGCTCGGCGCTCTTGCCGCCGAACAGCACGGCGACACGGCCGAACGCCTTGGGATCCTGGGTGCCGTTCAGCAGGCTATCGAGGCAAAGGTTCATGCGCCCTTCCCTCCCTTGCCGGCGAACAGCGGGTTCTTGATCAGTTGCGGGGCCAGGCCGCCGACATCGCCAGCGCCCTGGCAAAGCAGGATGTCGCCAGCGCGCAGCAGCGGTTTGACCAGCGGCGCCAGGTCGGCGTCGCGCTCGAAGTAGATCGGGTCAAGCTGGCCGCGCTGGCGGATGCTGTGGCACAGCTGGCGGCTGTCGGCTCCCGGGATCGGCTCTTCGCCGGCCGGATAGACCTCCATCAACAGCAGCACGTTGGCTTCGCCCAGCACCTGCACGAAGTCTTCGTACAGGTCGCGGGTACGGGTATAGCGATGCGGCTGGTAGACCATCACCAGGCGACGCTCCGGCCAACCGCCACGGATCGCCTTGATCACCGCGGCGACTTCGCGCGGATGGTGGCCGTAATCGTCCACCAGCATCACGCTGCCACCCTCGACCTGCAGCTCGCCGTAGACCTGGAAGCGCCGGCCTACGCCCTGGAAGCCGGACAGCCCCTGGACGATGGCTTCGTCGGAGATGCCCTCGTCGGTAGCGATGACGATGGTCGCCAGGGAATTCAGCACGTTGTGCAGGCCGGGCATGTTCACCGAGACGTCCAGCGGCTCGCGCTCCGGGCGCAACACGGTGAACCAGGTGCGCATGCCTTCCTGGCGGATGTTGATCGCGCGCACGTCGGCGTCTTCGCTGAGGCCGTAGGTCACGGTCGGGCGGGCGATCTGCGGGAGGATCTCACGCACAACCGGATCATCCACGCACATCACCGCCAGTCCGTAGAACGGCAGGTTGTGGAGGAACTCGACGAAGGTCTTCTTCAGCTTGTTGAAGTCGCCGCCGTAGGTCGCCATGTGGTCGGCGTCGATATTGGTGACCACCGCGACCATCGGTTGCAGGTGCAGGAAGCTGGCGTCGCTCTCGTCGGCCTCGGCCACCAGGTAGCGGCTGGCGCCGAGCTGGGCGTTGGTCCCGGCGGCGTTCAGCCGGCCGCCGATGACGAAGGTCGGGTCCAGGCCGCCGGCGGCGAACACCGAGGCGATCAGGCTGGTAGTGGTGGTCTTGCCGTGGGTGCCGGCTACCGCGATGCCGTGCCGGTAGCGCATCAGCTCGGCGAGCATCTCCGCACGCGGCACCACCGGAATCCGCCGTTCCAGGGCCGATGCCACTTCCGGGTTGGCCCGGTTGATGGCACTGGACACCACCAGCACGTCGGCGCCGTCGGCGTTTTCCGCCTGGTGGCCGATGAAGATCTGCGCGCCGAACTTCTCCAGGCGCTCGGTCACCGCCGAGGCCTTGAGGTCCGAGCCGGATACCTCGTAGCCGAGGTTCAGCAGCACTTCGGCGATCCCGCACATACCGGCGCCGCCGATGCCGACGAAATGGATGCGGCGGATACGGCGCATGGTCCGGGTGACGCCATTCGGTTCTTTAACCACGGGCCACCTCCAGGCAGGCATCGACCACCGTCCGGGTAGCCTCGGGTTTCGCCAGGCTGCGTGCCTGGTCTGCCATGGAGCGCAGGGTTTCGGGATGCATCAGGACCTCGGACAGCTGCGCAGCCAGTTCGGCCGCGCCGGTAGACTTTTGCGGCAGCAGGCGGCCGGCGCCGCTGCGTACCAGGAATTCGGCATTGCGGGTCTGGTGATCGTCGATCGCGTGAGGCAACGGCACCAGGAAGGCGGGCAATCCCGCCGCCGTCAGCTCGCTGACGGTCAGCGCGCCGGCGCGACAGATCACCAGGTCGGCCCAGGCATAGGCCGCGGCCATGTCGCTGATGAAGGGCGCGACGTCCGCTTCGACCGCCACTGTGCGATAACGCTCGGCGGTAATCTCGGCATGCTGACGACCGGCCTGATGGCGGATTGCCGGACGGATTTCCAGCGGCACCTGCGCCAGGGCCTCTGGCAACAGCTTGTTCAGCGGTTCCGCGCCAAGGCTGCCGCCGAGCACCAGCAGATTGACCCGACGGCCGGTCAGCGGCGCGCGGGCGTGCGCGTCGAGGAATAGCTCGCCGCGCACCGGATTGCCGGTGGTCAGACGCTTGTCACTGGCCGGGAAGGTATCCGGGAATGCCTCGCAGACGCGCCTGGCGATCGGCGCCAGGCTGCGGTTGGCGGTGCCGGCCACGGCGTTCTGCTCGTGGATCACCAGCGGCACGCCGTTGAGGCGCGCAGCCAGGCCGCCCGGGCCGGTGACATAGCCACCCAGGCCGAGCACGCAGACCGGCCTCAGCTGGCGGATCACCCGCAGCGCCTGGAACAGCGACTTGAGCAGCTCCAGCGGCGCCTTGACCAGCGACTTCAGGCCCTTGCCGCGCAGCCCGCTGACCTGGATCAGGTGCAACGGCAGGCCGGCCTTGGGTACCAGGTCATTCTCGATGCCGCGCGGCGTCCCCAGCCAGTGCACGGCATAGCCGCGCGCCTGGAACTCCCGCGCACAGGCGAGCGCCGGGAACACGTGTCCGCCGGTGCCACCCGCCATGATCAGGACATTACCTTTCATCGGCAAAGTCCTCTTCGTTGAACTCATATTCCTCGCTACCCAGGTGGGTTCGCCGTTCCCATTCGATGCGCAGCAACATCCCCAGACAGGCACAGCAGATCACCAGCGAACTGCCGCCGTAGCTGAGGAACGGCAGGGTCAGGCCCTTGGTCGGCAGCAGGCCGACGTTCACCCCGATGTTGATCAGGAACTGGCCGATCCAGAGGAAGGCCAGGCCGTAGGCCACGTAGGCGGAGAAGAACTGCTTGGCCTGCTCGGCCCAGATGCCGATGTACAGCGCGCGCAGGCTGACGAACACGAACAGGGCGACGGTCGCCAGGGCGCCGACGATGCCCAGCTCCTCTGCAAGCACGGCGAAGACGAAATCGGTGTGCGCCTCCGGCAGGTAGAACTGCTTCTGGATGCTGTTGCCCAGTCCCATGCCCAACCAGCCGCCGCGGCCGAAGGCGATCAGCGCCTGGCTCAACTGATAGCCGGCGCCGAACTGGTCGGCCCAGGGGTCGGTGAAGTTGGTCAGGCGTGCCATCCGGTAGGGCTGGGTCTGGATCAGCAGGACCACCGCGCCGACCGCCAGCAGCACCATCAGGCCGAAGCGGAACAGCCCCACCCCGCCGAGGAACAGCATGGCCGCGGCAGCGCCCATCATTACCACGGTGGCGCCGAAGTCCGGCTCGCGCAGCAGCAGGCCGGCCATCGGCAGCAACACCACGAAGGGCTTGAAGAAGCCCATCCAGCTTTCCCGGACCTCCTGCTGGCGGCGGATCAGGTAGCCGGCCATGAAGATCACCACGCAGACCTTGGCGATCTCCGAAGGCTGGATGTTGAACAGGCCGAAGCCGATCCAGCGCATCGAGCCGTTCACCTCGCGGCCGATACCGGGGGTGATCACCAGCACCAGCAGGCCGAAGGCGACCAGCAACAGCTTCCAGCCCCAGCGCTGCCAGGTGGCCATCGGGACCATCATGGTCAGGCCGCAGGAAATCAGGCCGATCACCAGGTAGATCAGGTGACGGACGGAGAAGTACAGCGGGTTGCCCGACTGCGCCGCCGCCACCTCGGAAGAGGCGGAAGTCACCATCACCAGGCCGAGGCCGAGCAGCGCCAGGCAACCCGCCAGCAGCGGGAAGTCCAGGTCGATGCCGTGCCGGCTCAACAGCGGCGACGGGAAGGGGCGCAACACCGACAGCATCACGCTAGCTCCTCTACGGCTTTGGCGAACAGGCGTCCGCGTTCTTCGAAGTTCTTGAACATGTCCAGGCTCGCGCAGGCCGGCGACAACAGCACCGCATCGCCTTCGCGGGCCAGCTCGGCGGCCTGCCGGACTGCTTCGTCCAGCGTTGCGACGCGCACCAGCGGTACCGCGTTGCCCAGTGCCTGGGCAATCAGCCCGGCGTCACGGCCAAGCAGTACCACCGCCCGGCAGAAGCGCGCGACCGGCTCGCGCAGGTCATGGAAATCGGCGCCCTTGCCGTCTCCGCCGGCGAGCAGCACCAGCTTGCCGTCGATGTCGGCACCCAGCCCCTCGATCGCCGCCAGGGCGGCGCCGACGTTGGTGGCCTTGGAATCGTCGTAGTAGCTCACGCCCTGCCGCTCGCGTACCCACTGGCAGCGATGAGCCAGGCCGGAAAACGCCTTCAGCGCGCCGAGCATGGCGTCGAACGGCAGGCCGACCGCATGGCCCAGCGCCAGCGCGGCGAGCGCGTTGGAATAGTTGTGGGCGCCACGGATCTTCAGTTCGCCAACCGGCAGCAGCTTGTCGAACTGGAACGCCAGCCACTTCTGGCCGTCTTCCTCGATCAGGCCGAAAGCCTTGAAGTCCGGCTTGTTCAGGCCGAACGACCAGCACGGCACGGTATCGGCGATCAGCGGTCGGGTCAGGGCATCGGCGCGATTCACCACGACCTGGCGGGCACCGCGGAAGATCCGGTGCTTGGCCAGGTGGTAGTCAGCCATGCCGTCGTAGCGATCCATATGGTCTTCGCTGACGTTCAGCACAGTCGCCACCTCGGCGTTGAGGCGATCGCAGGTTTCCAGCTGGAAGCTCGACAGCTCCAGCACGTACAGCTCGATGTCGTCGGCCAGCAGGTCGAGCGCCGGGGTGCCGAGGTTGCCGCCGACGGCGACACGCTTGTCCGCGGCCACCGCCATTTCGCCCACCAGGGTGGTCACGGTACTCTTCGCGTTGGAACCGGTGATGGCGACGATCGGGGCCTTCGTCTCGCGGGCGAAGAGATCGATGTCACCGGAGATGCGCACGCCTTTCGCGGCGGCCTGTACCAGCGCAGGGGTGCGCAGCGACAAGCCGGGGCTGACATAGAGTTCGCGGGCGGAGCAGAGGAACTCGGCGTCGAGTTCGCCGCAACGCACTTCCACCTGCGGATACTGGGCACGCAGGGTGGCCAGCTCCGGCGGGTTCTCTCGGGTATCGACCACGGCGAAAGGCAAGCCGCGGCGCGCCAGGTAGCGCACCAGGGACATGCCGCTCTTGCCGAGGCCGACAACGATGCGGAAGTGGTCGGAGGCGATCAGGCTCATGCTCTCTTCGTCCTCAACGCAGCTTCAAGGTGGCGAGGCCGATCAGCACCAGGATCACGGTGATGATCCAGAAGCGCACGATCACGCGCGGCTCCGGCCAGCCTTTCAGTTCGAAATGGTGATGGATCGGCGCCATACGGAAGACGCGGCGTCCGGTCAGCTTGAAGGAAGCGACCTGGATCATCACCGAGAGGGTTTCCATGACGAACACCCCACCCATGATGAACAGCACGATCTCCTGGCGCACGATCACCGCGATGGTGCCCAGCGCGGCGCCCAGCGCCAGCGCGCCGACGTCGCCCATGAAGACCTGCGCCGGATAGGTGTTGAACCAGAGGAAGCCGAGGCCGGCGCCGACCAGCGCGGCGCAGAACACGATCAGCTCGCCGGCGCCCGGTACGTTGGGAATCAGCAGGTACTCGGCGAACTTCACGTTGCCCGACAGGTAGCAGAAGATGCCCAGCGCGCCGGCAACCATTACCGTCGGCATGATCGCCAGGCCGTCGAGACCGTCGGTGAGGTTCACCGCATTGCTCGAACCGACGATGACGAAGTAGGTCAGGACCACGAAGAAGATGCCCAACTGGATCTCGACGCTCTTCAGCATCGGCACGATCAGGGTAGTCTCGATCGGGGTTTCGGCAGTCATATAGAGGAACACGGCGGCGCCGATGCCGAACACCGACTGCCAGAAGTACTTCCAGCGGCTCGGCAGGCCGCGGGAGTTCTTCTCGATCACCTTGCGGTAGTCGTCCACCCAGCCGATGGCACCGAACAGCAGGGTAACGACCAGCACCACCCACACGTAGCGGTTGGAAAGATCCGCCCACAGCAGCGTGCTGATGGCGATGGCGGTAAGGATCAGGGCGCCGCCCATGGTCGGGGTGCCCTTCTTCGACAGGTGCGACTGCGGACCGTCGTTGCGCACGGCCTGGCCGATCTGGCGGATCTGCAAGGTACGGATCATCCAGGGCCCCAGCCACAGCGACAGCGACAGCGCAGTGAGCACGCTGAGAATGCCGCGCAGGGTCAGGTACTGGAAGACGCCGAAGCCCTTGTAGAACTGTTGCAGGTATTCGGCCAGCAGCAGGAGCATTAGTGACTCTCCTCGGAGGAACCGCACAGCGCCGCGACGACTTTGTCCATCGCCGCGCTGCGGGAACCCTTGATCAAAATGGTGGTTGTCGGTTGTTCGGTGGCCAGCGCCCCGATCAGGCTGGCCTGGTCGGCGAAGTGCCGGCCCGTGGCGCCGAACGCCTGTACGGCGTGGGCCATCAGCGGTCCGACCGCATAGAGCGCGGACACCTTGCCAGCGGCGTAGGCGCCCACCTCGCGGTGGGCCTGCTCGGCCCAGGAACCGAGTTCGCCCATGTCTCCGAGGACCAGGACGGTGCGCCCGGAAAAGCCGCTCAGTATATCAATCGCCGCCAGCATTGACGCGGGGTTGGCGTTGTAGCTGTCGTCTATCACACGCAGCCCGCTGGCGGTCAGTTGCGCTACCGCGCGGCCCTTGACCGGTTGCAGCGCCTGCAGCCCGGCGACGATCCCACCCAGCGGTACGCCCAGTGCATGGGCGGCAGCGGCGGCAGCCAGGGCATTGGCGACATTGTGCCGCCCCAGCAGGTTGAGCTGGACCTGCGCTTCACCCGCTACGCCCTGCAGCCTGAAGCCCATGCAGCCGCGCGCATCGCGCTGCAGATCGGCGGCGCGGAAATCGGCCTGGGGCCGGTCGAGGGAGAAAGTCAGCAACGGACGGCCGCTGGCACGGGCCTTCCAGGTGTCGAAGGCCTTGTCGTCCAGGTTCAGCACGGCGGTGCCGTCGGCGGCCAGCCCTTCGAGTATCTCGCCCTTCGCCTCGACGATCTTCTCCGGTCCGCCGAACTCGCCGACATGGGCGGTGCCGGCATTGGTGATGATCGCCACGTGCGGGCGGGTCAGCTCGACCGTGTAGGCGATCTCGCCGATGCGCGAGGCGCCCAGTTCGATCACTGCGCTACGGTGCTGCGGCGCCAGTTGCAGCAGGGTCAGCGGTACGCCGAGGTCGTTGTTCAGATTGCCACGGGTAGCCAGCACCGACTCGGCATCGCCGGCCTGGGTACGCAGGATGCTGGCGAGCATCTCCTTGACCGTGGTCTTGCCGCTGGAGCCCGTCATGGCCGCCAGCGGGCCGGTGAACTTGCGCCGGTTCAGCGCGCCCAGTCGCCCCAGGGCCGCACGGGTATCGCGCACCAGCAATTGCGGCAGGGGCGCGTCGGCGACTTCGCGCTCCACCAGCGCAGCCACCGCGCCCTTGGCGGCAACCTCGGAGAGATAGTCGTGGCCGTCGAAACGCGGCCCACTCAGGGCAATGAACAGTTGGCCGGGCCCGATGGCGCGACTGTCGGTGGAAACCGCCGAAAAGACGGCGTCCTCGCCGATCAGGCGGGCGTCCAGCGCGACCGTCAACTGGCTGAGGCGAAGAGGCTCAAGCATGCGGCACCTCCCAGGCGGCCAGGGCGCGCTCGGCCTGCTCGATGTCGGAGAACGGATGGCGTACGCCGTCGATCTCCTGATAATCCTCGTGACCCTTGCCAGCCAGGAGCACCACGTCATCCACCGCAGCGGAAGCGATCAGATGGGCGATCGCCTCACCGCGCGACGGCAGGAAGGTAACCTTGTCAGCGGCAGCGAAGCCTTTGCGGATATCGGCGATGATCGCCGCACTGGCCTCGGTGCGCGGGTTGTCGTCGGTGACCAGCACCCCATCCGCCAGGCGTTCGGCGATCGCAGCCATCAGCGGACGCTTGCCGGCATCGCGATCGCCGCCGCAGCCGAACAGGCACAGCAGGCGCGCGGCCGCGTGCGGACGCAGGGCCTCCAGGACTTTTTCCAGGGCGTCGGGAGTATGCGCGTAGTCCACCACCACCAGCGGCTTGTCGCCGCCTCCCAGGCGCTGCATGCGGCCGACCGGCCCCTGCAGTTGCGGCAAGGTGCGGAGGATATCGCCCAGGGGATAACCCAGGCCAAGCAACGCACCGACCGCCGCCAGCAGGTTGCTCAGGTTGAAGCGGCCGAGCAACGGGCTGCGCAGCAGGCCCTCGCCGTGCGGAGTGACCAGTGCCGCCTCGATGCCGGCGTCGCCGAAGCGCGCTTCGCGGCAATAGAGGAACGCCGAGCTGTCGGTGAGGCTGTAGGTGATCAGCTCCGAGTCCTGTTCCTCGCCGGCCAATCGACGGCCGAAATCGTCGTCCAGGTTGATCACCCGGCAGCGCAGGCCCGGCCAGGCGAACAGCTTGGCCTTGGCGGCGGCATAGGCTTCCATCGAACCGTGATAGTCGAGGTGGTCGCGGGACAGATTGGTGAACACCGCGATATCGAAACCGAGCGCCGCCACGCGGCCCTGGTCGAGGCCGTGGGAAGACACTTCCATCGCTACCGCGCGGGCGCCAGCCTGCTTCAGCGTGGCCAGAGTGGCCTGCACCGCGAGCGGGTCCGGCGTGGTGTGCCGGCCGCTCTCCAGGGCGCCGTAGAAACCGGTGCCGAGGGTGCCGACGATGCCGCAGCGCTCGCCGAGCAGATCCAGGGCCTGGGCCACCAGTTGGCTGACGCTGGTCTTGCCGTTGGTGCCGGTGACGCCGATCAGGTCCAGCCCGCGGCTCGGCTCGCCGTAGAAACGCCCGGCGACCGCCGACAGTTGTGCGGCCAGCCCCTTCACCGCGATCAGCGGCGCATCGCTGGGCGGCAGCTCTCCGGCGCCTTCCGCCTCGTAAGCCACGGCAGCCGCGCCCTTGGCCAGGGCATCGGCGATGTGCGCGCGACCATCCTGGCGCCCGCCCGGCACCGCCAGGAACAGGTCGCCCGGACGAACGCCGCGGCTATCCAGGGTCAGCTCGCGGATCAGCAGATCGCGCTCGGCCTGGGGAAACAGTTGGTTCAGGCTCATAGGCATCAGCCACGCCCTCCTTTTGCGGGCGCAGCATTGACCTGCTGCTGTTCGGTGGCCGTCGGCAGGTTATCCGGCGGCACGTTCATCAGGCGCAGCGCGCCAGCCATGACCTTGCTGAACACCGGCGCCGACACCAGGCCGCCGAAGTAGCCCGCCTTGCTCGGCTCGTCGATCACCACGACCATCGCGATGCGCGGATCGGTGGCCGGGGCGAAACCGGCGAACAGCGAGCGATAGGCGTTTTCCCGGTAGCCCTTGGTGCCGACCGAGACCTTGCGCGCGGTCCCGCTCTTGCCGGCGGCGTGGTAACCCGGCACCTGGGCGCGGAACACCCCGCCCTGGGCCTCGACCACTTGTTGCAGCATGCCCTGCACGGTGGAAGCCACTTCCGGCGAAATCACCTGCACGCCATCCGGCACGCGGTCGACTCGGGTCATGCTCAGCGGCACGCTCTTGCCGTCGTTGGCCAGGGCCGCATAGGCATGCGCCAACTGGATCGCGGTGACCGAGAGACCGTAGCCGTAGGCCAGGGTCGCGGTTTCCGCCTTCGGCCACTTGCGGTGGTTGGGCAGGTTGCCGACGCGCTCGCCGGGGAAGCCCAACCCCGTGTCCTGCCCGAGGCCGACCTGTTGCATGACCGAGTAGATGGATTCGGCGCCGATGTCGAAGGCGATCTTGCTGATGCCGACGTTGCTCGACTTGATCAGGATGCCGGTGAGATCGAGTTGCCGCGAATTGCGCGATACGTCGCGAATGGTGTAGCGGCCGATCTGCAGGGTGCCCGGGTAGACGTCGACGATATCGCTGGGTTTCCAGCGCCCGCTGGCCAGCGCCGCGCTCATCGAGAACGGCTTGACCGTCGAGCCCGGCTCGAACACGTCGATCATCGCCCGGTTGCGCATGGCCGCCGGCTGCAGGTTACGACGATTGTTCGGGTTGTAGGTGGGCTGGTTGGTCATGGCCAGGATCTCCCCGGTCTTCACGTCCATGATCACCAGGCTGCCGGCCTTGGCGCCGTTCTCCAGCAGAGCGTTGCGCAGTTCGCGATGAGCCAGGTACTGCAGGCGCAGGTCGATGGACAGCGCCAGGGTCTTGCCCGGCTTGGCATTCTTGGTGACCTGCACGTCCTTGATCACGCGGCCACGGCGATCCTTGAGCACCTGGCGCTTGCCCGGCACGCCGGCCAGCCATTCGTCGAAAGCCAGCTCGATACCTTCGCGACCACGGTCGTCGACATCGGTGAAGCCGACCGCATGGGCCACCACTTCGCCAGCCGGGTAGAAACGCCGAAACTCCTCGATGGAGTACACGCCCGGCACCTTCAGGGCGATCACACCTTCGCCCTGTTCCGGGGTCAGCCCACGGACCAGGTAGATGAACTCGCGCTCGGCGTTCTGCTCGATGCGGTCGGCGAACAGCTTGGTATCCTGCCCGAGCGCCGCCGCCAGTTGCGGCCAGCGTTCCTTGGCGGTCATCAGCTCCTTGGGGTTGGCCCACAGGGTGGTGACCGGGGTGCTCACCGCCAGCGGTTCGCCGTTGCGGTCAGTGATCAGGCCCCGGTGCGCAGGGATGGCGATATGCCGCACGCTACGCGCGTCGCCCTGGCCCTTGAGGAAGTCATGGTCGATCACGTGCAGGTCGACGATTCGCCAGACGATGGCGCCGACCATCGCCAGCAGCAGGCCGACGATCACGCAGAACCGCCATGGGTAGAGAGCGCCCTGGAAATAATTCAGTTTCATGGCGCCACCATCCTGACCTCGGCCGGGTCGGGAACGCGCATGCGCAACTGTTCCACCGCCAGGCTTTCGATACGGCTATGGGCGGTCCAGGTGCTCTGCTCGAGAATCAACCGGCCCCACTCGGCCTGCGCCTTGTCGCGCACACTCAGCTCGGAATACAGCGAGTTGAGCAGTTGCCGGTTCCAGTAGGTGCTGTAGGCCACGGCTATCGCCGAGAGCAGCAGACCTATATAAAGCAGCAACATGAGGAAGCTGCCGGTAGGCAGGCGCTTGACGAAGAGACGGCTCATCTCAGCTTCTCCGCCACGCGCATGACCGCGCTGCGCGAGCGCGGGTTGGCCTTGAGTTCTTCTTCCGAAGCGTACTGCGGCTTGCCCAGCAGCTTCAGGCGCGGTTCGAAGACCTTGGAACGGATCGGCAGGTCGCGCGGCAGGTTGTCCGCCTCGCCCTTGGCGTGCTTGCGCATGAACAGCTTGACGATGCGGTCTTCCAGGGAATGGAAACTGATCACCACCAGGCGGCCGCCGACGGCCAGCGATTCGAGCGCGGCGTCAAGGCCGCGCTCGAGATCGCCCAATTCATTGTTCACATGGATGCGCAGGCCCTGGAATGCGCGGGTCGCCGGATTCTTACCCTTCTCCCAGGCGGGGTTGGCAACCGTGATCACTTCGGCCAGATCGGCGGTCCGTTCGAACGGGCGCTCCTGGCGGCGCTGCACGATGGCGCGGGCCATCCGCTTGGCGAAGCGCTCTTCGCCATATTCCTTGAAGACCCGGGCGATTTCCTCTTCGGCGGCATTGGCGATGAACTCCGCTGCGCTGATGCCCTGGCCGGGATTCATGCGCATGTCCAGGGGACCATCGTTGAGGAAGCTGAAGCCGCGCTCGGGATCGTCGAGTTGCGGCGACGACACGCCAAGGTCGAGCAGGACGCCATCGACCCGCCCTTCGAGACCGCGTGCGCGCACCTCATCGCCCAGTTCGGCGAACGAGCGCTGCACAATGACGAAGCGGCCGTCTTCGGCCGCCAATGCTTTTCCTGTCTGGATGGCCTGGGGATCTTTGTCGAATCCGAGCAGGCGTCCCCCGGTGCCCAGTTTCTCGAGCAAGGCTCGACTATGGCCCCCTCTTCCGAAGGTACCGTCCAGATAGCAGCCGTCCTCCCGCGGGGCCAGTGCGGAAACGGCCTCCTCGAGCAGAACGGTGATATGGCGGTAGGTGGCATTCATAGTCAAAGGATCAGGTCGCGTAGTTCGTCCGGCAGCCCACCGGGTTGTTTGATTGCCGCCAGGTCGGCTTCAGCCATGGCGTTCCAGGCATCCTCATCCCACAACTGAAACTTGTTCAGTTGCCCCACCAGCATCGCCCGCTTGTCCAGCTTGGCGTACTCGCGCAGGCGCGGCGGAATCAGGAAACGCCCGTTTCCGTCCAGTTCCAGATCGACGGCATTACCGATCAGCAGCCGCTGCAGGCGCCGCGTTTCTTCTCGCAAAGAAGGCAGCTCGCGCAGCTTGGCTTCGATCAGTTCCCATTCGGGCAAGGGGTAAACGGTGAGGCAGGGGTCGACTGCGTCGATAGTGACGATGAGCTGGCCGGCACAACGCGAAACGAGCTCGTCACGATACCGACTCGGCATCGCGAGGCGCCCTTTGGCGTCAAGACTTATGGCATTAGCTCCGCGAAACACGTCAGCGCTTCCCCTGTGGTTGGCTTTCCATGCCAATTGATCCCACTTTTACCCACTTCATACCACTTCTGCACACTATAGAAATCCACACTCCCCACCGTCAAGGCGCGTCAGAAGTGAAAAATCCTTACAGGACGGAGATTTAGCGTGCTTTTGGAAGGTTGCGGAGCGCTTTTAGAAGTAAAAGAGATGACAAAACACAATAAGTCCAAAGTCTTAGCCTTCGAACTTAAAGTGATTTATCAAGAGTTGCGGCTTTTCGCTTTTGCGACGGACGGATAAAACCGGGAAAAAGCGAAGAGAGTGGGAAGAAGTGGGAGAGTCGATCTATAAGCCGGGTTCTGTCGAGGACAGCCATTCCTCTGGGACGCACATCACTGTACGCCTCAAGCGACCTACCCGAATCCAACGCGGGCCGCGCCAATGGATTCCTATTTGGTCTTGCTCCGAGTGGGGTTTACCTAGCCACGCACTGTTGCCAGCCGTGCGGTGCGCTCTTACCGCACCTTTTCACCCTTACCGGCGCTGTTGCGCTTAGGCGGTTATTTTCTGTGGCACTTTCCGTAGGCTCGCGCCTCCCAGGCGTTACCTGGCACTCTGCCCTATGGAGCCCGGACTTTCCTCCACCGCGCTATTGCGCGACAGCGACTGTCCAATCGACTCTCCGCCGACAAGGTTAGCGGGAGCAGGCGCGAAGAACAAGCTCAACTCTTCCCTTGGCGTTGCAAAGCCTGTTGATACAAAAGGTTTTTTCGCACCCCGGTGATTTCCGCCGCCAGCGCCGCGGCTTTCTTCAACGGCAGCTCGGCAAGCAGCAGGTCGAGCACCCTGAGCGCCTCTGCACCGATCGACTCCTCGCCTTCCGGCGCCTGCCACCCCGCCACCAGCACAACGCACTCGCCGCGCTGCTGGTTGCTGTCCGACGCGACCCAATCGTGCAGTTCGGCCAACGGCAGGCTGCGAATGGTCTCGAAGGTCTTGCTCAGCTCCCGCGCCAGCACCGCACGGCGCTCCCCGCCGAACACGTCGCGCATGTCCGCCAGGCTTTCCAGCAGACGATGGGGCGCCTCGTAGAAAATCAGCGTGCGTGGCTCTTCCTGTACCGCCTGGAGGCGGCTGCGTCGTCCCGCAGCCTTGGCGGGCAGGAAACCTTCGAAGATGAACCGGTCCGACGGCAATCCCGCCGCCGACAGCGCCGCGATCAGCGCGCAGGAGCCCGGCACCGGGACCACCCGGATATCCAGCGCCTGTGCCTGGCGCACCAGGTGGAAGCCGGGATCGGAAATCAGCGGGGTACCGGCGTCCGAGATCAGCGCGACGTCCTCCCCCCCCTGCAGCCGGGAGATGAAGCGCCCGCCCTCCTCGCGCTCGTTGTGCTCGTGGCAGGCCGCCAATGGCGTCTCGATGCCGAAGTGCTGGAACAGCCGGATCGAATGGCGGGTATCCTCCGCAGCCACCAGGGCCACCTCCCGCAGCACCCGCAGGGCGCGCGGGGTGATGTCGTCGAGATTGCCGATCGGGGTCGCCACTACGAACAGAGTGCCTGCTGACACGAAAATACCTCGGGAGCTATCTGAAAAGGCGGCATTGTATCGCGATTCAGGGTGCCGCCATCGCACCCGAGGCGGGCCTCCGGTACAATCGGCGACTCTTCGTGAATGCGCCATGAGAAGCCCTATATGATCGCTTGCCTGCGTCCGCTTTCTGCTCTGATCCTGGCCGGTCTGCTGACCGCCTGCGCGACCTCGTCCAATTCCGGACTGGGCGAACTTCCCCGTACGCCGAATGCCAGCATCGAGCAGTTGTTGCAACAGGCCAGCCAGAGCAAGCCCGAGGAAGCGGCGCTGCTGCGCCTCTCGGCAGCGGACCTTGCCTACCAGCAGAAGGACCTCGCCAGGTCCACCGCCATCCTGGGACAGATCCCGCTGGAAAGCCTGAAGCCGGCCCAGCAGGTCTTCGCCAGCACCCTGAACGCCGAACTGGCCCTCGCCCGCAGCAAGCCCAAGGCCGCCCTGCAGGCATTGCAGCATCCGAGCATGCAGCATCTCAGCGAGCTGCCGGTGACCCAGCAGGTTCGTACCCAGCGCGCCAAGGCCCAGGCCCTCGCCGCCGACGGCCAGGTCCTTGCCGCAGCCAAGGAGCGCATCTACTTCGCCCCGCTGCTCGAGGGCCCGGCGGTGATCGAGAACCAGGAAAAGATCTGGACCCTGGTCAGCAGCCTGCCGGTCGACCAGTTGCAACCGAGCGCCAACGAAGGCGACCTCAGTGGCTGGCTGGCCCTGGCACGCATCACCAAGACCTCGCCGACCCTGCAGCAACAGCAGGCCAGCATCGAGAGCTGGCAACAGCAGAACCCCGAGCACCCGGCGGCCAAGCACTTGCCGGCGGCGCTGGAGAAACTCAAGACGCTGTCCCAGCAGCCGCTGACCCGCATCGCCCTCCTGCTACCCCAGCAGGGGCAGTTGGCCAACGTCGCCCGGGCCCTGCAGGACGGCTTCCTCGCCGCCCACTTCCAGGCCCAGCAGGCCGGCCAGAACCCTCCTTCGATCAAACTCTACGACAGTACCCAGGTGCGCTCGCTAGATGACTTCTACCGCCAGGCCCAGGCCGATGGCGTCGAACTGGTCGTCGGTCCACTGGAGAAGCCGCTGGTCAAGCAACTCGCCAGCCGCGAGCAACTACCGATCACCACCCTCGCACTCAACTACAGCGACAACAGCCAGGAAGGCCCGGCGCAGCTGTTCCAGTTCGGCCTCGCCGCCGAGGACGAAGCGCGCGCGGTGGCCAGCCGGGCCTGGGGCGACGGCATGCGCCGGGCCGTGGCGCTGGTGCCGCGCGGCGAATGGGGCGACCGCGTGCTGGCCGCCTTCAGCCAGAGCTGGCAGTCCGCGGGCGGCAGCCTGATCGCCGCCGAGCATGTCGACCAGCCGGTACAACTGGCGCAACAGATCGCCGACCTGCTGCAACTGCGCCAGAGCGAAGGCCGCGCCCAGCGCCTGCAGGGCGCCCTCGGCAGCCAGATCGCCACCCAGCCGTCGCGCCGCCAGGACATCGACTTCGTGTTCCTCGCCGCCACCCCGCAGCAGGCCCGCCAGATCAAGCCGACCCTGGCCTTCCAGTACGCCGGCGACCTTCCGGTCTACGCCACTTCGCACCTCTACACCGGGACCAACAACCCGACCCAGGACCAGGACCTCAACGGCATCCGCTTCTGCGAGACCCCGTGGCTGCTCAACCCCAGCGACCCGACCCGCCAGCAGGTCGCCGCCCAATGGCCCCAGGCCAACGGCAGCATGGGCCGCCTCTACGCCATGGGCGTCGACGCCTACCGCCTCGCTCCGCGTCTGCCTGAACTGAAGGCCGTGCCGAGCCTGCAGATCGACGGCCTGACCGGTACCCTGAGCCTGAATCCGACCCAGCGCATCGAACGCCAGTTGCAATGGGCCGAGTTCCGCAATGGCCAGGTCCAGCCGCTGGGGACCAGCAGCTTTTGACCGATAGGGAAAGCTCCCGGGACAAGGGGCGCCAGGCCGAGGAACTGGCCTGCGCCCATCTACGGCGACAGGGCCTTGCCACACTTGGCAAGAATTGGACCTGTCGCCGCGGAGAGCTCGATCTGGTCATGCTCGACGGCGATACAGTAGTATTCGTCGAAGTCCGCTCCCGCCGGCATCGCGCCTGGGGCGGAGCCCTGGAGAGCATCGACGCGCGCAAGCGGCAACGCCTGATTCTCTCCGCCGAACTTTTTCTGCAACAGGAGGCGCGCTGGGCCAAACGCCCCTGTCGCTTCGATGTGGTCACCGTCGATACCAGCGACGGACAATCACCACCGCGACTGGACTGGATTCAGAACGCATTCGACGCCTGATCAGCCGCCCCACCGAAGGTCATTACCGATGGACATGCAACACCGTATCCGCCAGCTCTTCCAGGCCAGCATCGAGACCAAGCAGCAGGCCCTGGAAGTACTGCCTCCCTATATCGAGCAAGCCAGCCTGGTGATGGTCAATGCGCTGCTCAACGAGGGCAAGATCCTCTCCTGCGGCAATGGCGGCTCGGCCGGCGATGCCCAGCACTTCTCCTCCGAACTGCTCAACCGCTTCGAGCGCGAACGTCCGAGCCTGCCGGCCGTGGCCCTGACCACCGACAGCTCGACCATCACCTCGATCGCCAACGACTACAGCTACAACGAAGTCTTCTCCAAGCAGATCCGCGCCCTGGGCCAGCCGGGCGACGTCCTGCTGGCGATTTCCACCAGCGGCAATTCGGCCAACGTGATCCAGGCCATCCAGGCTGCCCACGACCGCGAGATGCTGGTGGTCGCCCTGACCGGCCGCGACGGTGGCGGCATGGCTTCGCTGCTGCTGCCGGAAGACGTGGAGATTCGCGTTCCTTCCAAGATCACCGCACGCATCCAGGAAGTCCACCTGCTGGCCATCCACTGCCTCTGCGACCTGATCGACCGCCAACTGTTCGGGAGTGAAGAATGAGCCGTACCGCCTTCGTCGCCGCCACCCTGGCCCTGAGCCTGGCCCTGGGAGGCTGCAGCAGTTTCCTCAGCGCCACCCGGGACAAACCGATCGACGACGATCGCGGGACCCGAACCATCGGCAGCAAGATCGACGACTCGCTGATCGAGACCAAGGCCGCGGTGAACATCGCCAAGGCCGATCCGGCCCTGGACAAGGACTCTCACATCGTCGTGGTCAGCTACAACGGCATCGTGCTGATCGCCGGCCAGACCCCGCGCGCTGACCTCAAGAGCAAGGCCGAACAGGCCGCGCGCACGGTGCAGAAGGTCAAGAACGTGCATAACGAACTGCAGGTGACCTCGCCCTCCTCCCTGCTCGCCCGCAACAACGACGCCTGGATCACCACCAAGCTGAAGACCCAGATGCTCAGCGATCCCAACGTGCCCTCGTCGCGGATCAAGGTGGTCACCGAGAACGGCATCGTCTACATGATGGGCCTGGTCAACCAGCAGGAAGCCGCCCAGGCTGTCCGCGTCGCCCAGGGCGTCGACGGGGTGCAGAAGATCGTCAAGCTGTTCGAATACATAAACTGAAGAACAGCGAACGAAAAAAAGGCGATCCTTCGATCGCCTTTTTCATTGCTCGCCGTTTACTTGACCACCTTCAGGGATGGCCTGCCACTGGGACGCGGCGGCTCATCGGACGGCCCACCATCGTCATCGCCCGGCTCGTCGTCCACCGGACCCGGCTGCTCCAGATCGAAGACCATGCCCTGGCCGTTTTCCCGGGCGTAGATGGCCATTACCGCCAGCGCTGGAATGTACAGGCTCTGCGCCACGCCGCCGAAACGCCCCTCGAAGCTGACCGCCTCGTTGTCCATGTGCAGATGCCGCACGGCAGAGGGCGAGACATTGAGCACGATCTGCCCATCGCTGGCATAGCCCGGAGGCACCTTTACCCCGGCGAACTCTGCGTTCACCAGGATATGCGGCGTGCAATCGTTGTCGACGATCCATTCATAGAGCGCGCGGACCAGATAGGGACGGCTGGAATTCATCTTCATGTTCCTTAACGCATATCTCGTTCAACGGAAGACAGGCTGGCCCGGAAGCTTTCCCGGGCGAATCCGCGCTCCATGTAGTCGAGCAACGGCTTGGCCTGCCGCGGCAACTCGATGCCCAGCAGCGGCAGACGCCAGAGGATCGGCAACAGGCAGCAATCCACCAGGCTGAAATCCTCGCTGAGGAAATATGCCTTGTCGGCGAACAGCGGGGAAACCCCGGTCAGGCTCTCGCGCAACTCCTTGCGCGCCTGGACCCGCTCGGCCTCCTTGCTGCGCGCATCCAGGATCCGGTCCACCAGGGAACACCAGTCCCGCTGGATACGATGGATCAACAGGCGGCTGTTGGCACGCTTCACCGGATAATCGGGCAGCAGCGGCGGATGCGGATAGCGTTCGTCGAGGTATTCCATGACCACCGTCGGCTCATACAGCGCCAGGTCGCGATCGACCAGGGTCGGTACGCTGCCGTAGGGGTTGACCTCCGCCAGCATCGGCGGACAGCGGCCCGCCTCGATATCGATCACCTCTACCGCCACGTTCTTCTCGGCCAGGACCAGGCGGATGCGATGGCAGTAATGATCGGCAGGGTCGGAATAGCAGGTCAGCTTGTTGATTGAAGCCATGGAGCCCTCCTCGCAGGTCGACTTGTGGGAGGTGAAAAGACGCGCGCGCCCCGTAGGGCCCCCGCTTCGAAGACCAACGTGCGGGTTAGTGCACGTCCTTCCAGTACTCGCGCTTGAGGAGATAGGCGAATACGAAGAAGAAGGCCAGGTAGAGCAGGACGTAGGTACCGATACGCTCGGAGGCCAGCTTGTTCGGGTTGGCCGAATAGGCCAGGAAGGTCACCAGGTTCTTGACCTTCTCGTCGAACTGGGCTTCGTTCAGCTCGCCGGTCTTCGGCACCACGGTCAACTGGTCACAAGCTTCGTGAGTCAGCGGGGTACCGGTCAACGGATCGAACTGCTTCTTGCCATCCTCGACCACCTGTACCTGCTTGCAGCCGATCACCTGGCGTCCCTGCAGGGGCGCCAGGACGTTCGGCATGCCGACGTTGGGGAAGATCACGTTGTTCACGCCCCACGGACGCTTGGGATCCTCGTAGAACGAGCGCAGGTAGCTGTACAGCCAGTCGGTGCCGCGTACGCGGGCAACCAGGGTCAGGTCCGGCGGAGCGGCGCCGAACCAGGTCTTGGCGTCGGCCGGCTTCATGCCGATGTCCATGTGGTCGCCGATCTTGGCGCCGGTGAACACCAGCTTCTCCATCATCAGATCGGTAGGAATGCCCAGGTCGGTGGCGACACGCTCGTAACGCTGGAACTTGGCGCTATGGCAGCCCATGCAGTAGTTGGCGAAGGTACGCGCGCCATCCTGCATGGCCGCCTTGTCGGTCAGGTCGATGTCGACATGATCCAGTTGCGGCCCATGGCCGCCAGCGGCAAAACCCAGGACTGGCAGTACCGCCAGAATCAGTGCAGCGAATTGCTTTTTCATCAGCCAGTCACCCTTTCCGGAACCGGTTTGGTCTTCTCCATCCGGGTGTAGAACGGCATCAGGATGAAGAAGGCGAAATACAGGACGGTGCAAACGCGCGACAGGGTAGTACCCAGCGGGCTCGGAGCCTGGGCGCCGTAGTAGCCGAGGATCACGAAGGACACCGCGAAGATCACCAGCCACAGCTTGCTCAGCCAGCCCTTGTAGCGGATCGAGCGAACCGGGCTGCGATCCAGCCACGGCAGGACGAACAGCACGGCGATCGCCGCACCCATCGCCACCACGCCCATCAGCTTGTCCGGAACCGCGCGGAGGATCGCGTAGAACGGGGTGAAGTACCAGACCGGAGCGATGTGCTCGGGGGTCTTGAACTGGTTGGCCATCTCGAAGTTGGGCTTCTCGAGGAAGTAGCCGCCCATTTCCGGGAAGAAGAAGATCACGGTGCAGAAGATGAACAGGAACACCACCACACCGACGATATCCTTCACGGTGTAGTACGGATGGAACGCGATGCCGTCCAGCGGTACGCCGTTCTCGTCCTTCTTCTTCTTGATGTCAACGCCGTCCGGGTTGTTCGAACCGACTTCGTGCAGCGCCAGGATGTGCAGCACGACCAGGCCGAGCAGGACGATCGGCAGGGCGATCACATGCAGGGCGAAGAAGCGGTTCAGGGTGATGCCGGAGATCAGGAAGTCACCGCGGATCCACTGGGCCAGGTCTTCGCCGACCACCGGAATCGCGCCGAACAGGGAAATGATCACCTGGGCGCCCCAGTAGGACATCTGACCCCAAGGCAGCAGGTAGCCCATGAAGGCCTCGGCCATCAGCGCCAGGTAGATCAGCATGCCGAAGATCCACACCAGCTCGCGCGGCTTCTGATAGGAGCCGTAGAGCAGGCCGCGGAACATGTGCAGGTAGACCACGATGAAGAACGCCGATGCACCGGTGGAGTGCATGTAGCGAATGATCCAGCCGTAGTCGACATCGCGCATGATGTATTCGACGGAAGCGAACGCCTCTTCGGCCGACGGCGTGAAGCTCATGGTCAGCCAGATGCCGGTGAGGATCTGGTTGACCAGCACCAGCAGCGCCAGGGAACCGAAGAAATACCAGAAGTTGAAGTTCTTCGGTGCGTAGTACTTGCTCAGATGGTCTTCCCACATCTTGGTCGCGGGAAAACGCGCATCGACCCAAGCCATGAACTTGTTCATCAGGCTTTCTCCTGGTCCACGCCGATGGTGATGACGTCGTCAGCATCGAACGTATAAGGCGGAATCGGCAGGTTCAGCGGCGCTGGCTGGCCTTTGTAGACACGACCGGCGAGGTCGTAATGGGAGCCGTGGCAAGGGCAGAAGTAGCCACCCTTCCAGTCCGGACCGAGGTCGGCGGGGGCGACTTCGGGACGGAAGGTCGGCGAGCAGCCCAGGTGGGTGCAGATGCCGACGATCACCGCCAGTTCCGGCTTGATCGAGCGAAGCTTGGGATCGACGTACTCCGGCTGCTCCGAGGCCTTGGAGTCCGGGTCGGCCAGTTGTCCTTCGAGGCTCGGCAGGGCGTCCAGCATCTCCTTCGTGCGGTGCACGATGAATACAGGCTTGCCGCGCCATTCAGCGATGATCTGCTGACCTGGATCGATCTTGCCCACGTTCACCTGCACCGGCGCGCCAGCAGCCTTGGCTTTGGCACTGGGGAACCATGACCCTACGAACGGGACCGCAGCACCCACCGCTCCCGCCGCGCCAACCACAGAGGTGGCCGCGACGAGGAAGCGACGCCGGCCTGCATTCACGCCGTCATTACTCATTCAGTCGTCTCCCATCAGCTTCAGACCTGTTCTAATCAGGCCTTTAAGTAAAAATTCGAGCCGCGCAAAAAATTCGCCAAATGGTAAAGAAAACCCCCTTTGATGACAAGGTAATAGCCTGACACAAAACGCCCGAAACCCTTGTAGGGCGCGCCCTTCGGCCATGCGACACCTTGCCGCAGAGTTAAAGCGTAGACATAAAAAAACGCCCAGCTCCGAAGAGGTGGGCGTTTTTCAGCAAGCGTCGAATTAACGCTTGGAGTACTGCGGACGCTTACGCGCTTTACGCAGACCGACTTTCTTACGCTCGACTTCACGGGCATCGCGAGTCACGTAGCCGGCCTTGCGCAGCGAGCTACGCAGGGTTTCGTCGTACTCGATCAGGGCACGGGTGATGCCGTGACGGATCGCACCGGCCTGACCGCTTACGCCACCGCCAACGACGGTAACGAAGATGTCGAACTTCTCGACGGTCTCGGTCAGCTCGAGCGGCTGACGCACGACCATGCGAGCGGTTTCACGACCGAAGAACTGATCGAGACCACGGTTGTTGATGGAAATCTTGCCAGTACCCGGACGCAGGAAGACGCGAGCGGTAGCGGTCTTACGACGGCCAGTGCCGTAATTTTGAGTCGCCGACATAATGAGCTATCCCGTTAAATCTTCAGTTCTTGGGGCTGCTGAGCGGTGTGCGGGTGGCTGGCACCCTTGTACACCTTCAGCTTGCGATACATATCGCGACCCAGAGGGTTCTTCGGCAGCATGCCTTTTACAGCGGTCTCGATGACGCGCTCAGGGGCCTTGGCGATCAGCTTCTCGAAGTTGATCGACTTGATGCCGCCCGGGAAGCCGGAGTGGTGGTAGTACATCTTGTCGGTGGTCTTGGCACCGGTCACACGCACCTGCTCGGCGTTGATGACGACGATGTAGTCGCCGGTGTCAACGTGCGGAGTGTACTCAGGCTTGTGCTTGCCACGCAGGCGGCGGGCAATTTCGGTCGCCAGACGACCCAGGGTCTGGCCGGCAGCGTCGACGACGAACCAGTCGCGCTGTACAGTTTCCGGTTTCGCGGTATAGGTTTTCATTCGTTATAGCCTCAGGGGCCGCCTGAAAATAAGACGGCGAATCTTACTGGACAGTGGTTGCCTTGACAAGTCAAGGACAGCCGAAAACAGACACGAATTGGGGCTCGGGTCGGTGTGCGTCCGTAACGACTAGATACATCGATCGGCAGGCTTGGCATCCCCCACCGATGAAAGGCTGCGGAATTATGCAGATTTCGCCAGAATTTACAACCGCATTAACCACTTAATTTCACGAGGACACCCGCATGGAGTATCGCCCGCTCGGCCGCACCGATCTGAAAGTCAGCGCCCTCTGCCTCGGCACCATGACCTGGGGCGAGCAGAACAGCGAGCAGGACGCCTTCGCCCAGATCGCCAGGGCCAAGGCCACCGGGATCAATTTCATGGATACCGCCGAAATGTATCCGGTGCCGCCCCGCGCCGAGACCTACGCCAGCACCGAGCGCATCATCGGCAACTGGTTCCGCCGCAGCGGCGACCGCGCCGACTGGATCCTCGCCAGCAAGATCGCCGGCCCCGGCAACGGCATCAGCCATGTGCGCGACGGCAACCTCAAGTTCAACCGCCAGCACATCGTCGCCGCCCTCGATGCCAGCCTGGAGCGCCTGCAGACAGACTGGCTGGACCTCTACCAGTTGCACTGGCCGGAGCGGCGGACCAACTTCTTCGGCCAGCTCGGCTACCAGCACCAGGAAGAGAGCTTCACACCGCTGGAGGAAACCCTGGAAGTGCTCGACGAGCAGGTGCGCGCCGGCAAGATCCGCCACATCGGCCTGTCCAACGAGACACCCTGGGGCACCATGACCTTCCTCAGGCTCGCCGAGGAGCGCGGCTGGCCGCGCGCGGTATCGATCCAGAACCCCTACAACCTGCTCAACCGCAGCTTCGAGGTGGGCCTGGCGGAAATCGCCATCCGCGAGCAGTGCGGCCTGTTGGCCTACTCGCCGATGGCCTTCGGCATGCTTTCCGGCAAGTACGCGGACGGCGCCCGCCCGGCCAACGCGCGCATCAGTCTCTACAGCCGCTTCACCCGCTACACCAACCCGCAGGCGGAAGCGGCCTGCGCGCGCTACGTGGCGCTGGCCCGCGAACATGGACTGGAACCGGCGCAGATGGCACTGGCCTACGTCACCTCGCGGCCGTTCGTGACCAGCAACATCATCGGCGCGACCTCGCTGGAACAGCTGGAAGCCAATCTCGGCAGCGTCGACCTGAGGCTGGACGAGGAGGTACTCGCCGGTATCGATGCGATCCACCGGGAGCAACCGAACCCGGCTCCCTGAGGCTCCAGGGGCCTGGCGCTGCCGCGGGTTCGGCGGACAACCGCGCGATGCGGTCGTTCGCCCCTCCCGGTGGCCAGGAGCGCCTCACAGGGCCCGCGCGATGATCTCCTTCATGATCTCGTTGGTACCGGCGTAGATCCGCTGTACCCGGGCATCGGCCCAGGCCCGCGCCACCGGATATTCCCACATGAAGCCGTAGCCGCCGTGCAACTGCACGCATTCGTCGAGCACCTTGCATTGCAGGTCCGTCGTCCAGTACTTGCACATGGCGGCGGTGGGTACGTCCAGCTTGCCCTGGAGATGCAGCTCCATGCAGCGATCGACGAAGACCCGGCCGACCTGGATCTCGGTAGCCATCTCGGCAAGCTTGAAGCGGGTATTCTGGAAGTCCGCCACCGACTTGCCGAACGCCTTGCGCTCGCGAGTGTAGTCGAGCGTCCATTGCAGGGCCGCCTCGGCCGACGCCAGCGCGCCGATACCGACGGTCAGGCGCTCCTGCGGCAGCTCCTGCATCAGGTAGATGAATCCCTGGCCGTCCTTGCCGAGCAGGTTCTCCCGGGGAATCCGCACATCCTGGAAGAACAGCTCGGAGGTGTCCTGGGCCTTCATCCCGACCTTCTCCAGGCGCTTGCCCTTGCTGAAGCCCGGCGTACCCGCCTCGACCACGAACAGGCTTATGCCCTTGGCGCCAGCCTTCGGATCGGTCTTCGCCACCACGATCACCAGGTCGGCGAGGAAGCCGTTGGTGATGAAGGTCTTCGAGCCATTGATGACGTACTCGTCGCCATCCAGTACCGCCGTGGTCTTCACCCCTTGCAGGTCGGAACCGGCCCCCGGCTCGGTCATGGCGATGGCCGCGACCATCTCGCCGGATACCAGCTTCGGCAGGTACTTGCGCTTCAGCGCCTCGCTGCCGTAGTGGAGGATGTAGGGCGCAGCGATGTCCGAATGCAGGGAGAAACCGATCCCGGTCAGGCCGGCCCGACCGATCTCTTCGATGACCACGGCGCTGTAGAGGAAGTCCGCGCCCATCCCGCCATACTCTTCCGGCAGGTGCGAACAGAGCATTCCGGCCTCGCCGGCCTTGTTCCAGAGCGCGCGGTCGACATGCCCATCCTTTTCCCATTGGTGATGGAAAGGCACGGCTTCCTGTTCGAGGAACTTGCGCACGCTGTCGCGAAACAGTTCGTGGTCGGAGCTGAACAGGGTTCTCGGTATCATCGTGGTCACCTGGAAACGGTCTGGGATCGGGTTGGCTGCACGCGGCAGGTCTTCGACTGTAGGGAAATGCCCCGACCGACGCACTGGACAGTTGCGCCAAAAAATAAGACGATCCAGCCGCCTTTTGACCGCTTTCCCTTACTCACAACAACGATAAAAATCCATGCGCGCTCAATCCGCTCCGGTGCTGAAACATGTCGGCATCGTCGCCATCGACGGCGTCTTCGCCTCGACCCTGATGCAGGCCAAGGACTTCTTCCACATGGCCAGCCTGCGCCACGGCAAGCAGCAGGGCCTCGGTCTCCAGCCGGCCTTCCGCACCCGCATCCTCAGCCCCGACGGCCAGCCGGTACGCAGCTTCAGCGGCGACAGCATCGCCGTCGACGGTCCCCTCGCCGCCTGCGATATAGTGGTCCTGCCCGCCTTCTGGGGCGACTTCGACGCGCTCGAACGGCGCTATCCGCAAATCGTTCCCTGGTTGCGCCGCAGCCATGCCGAGGGAACCGCCCTCTGCGGCGAGGCGACCGGGGTCTTCTGGCTGGCCCAGGCAGGCCTGCTGGATGGCAAGGAAGCGACCACCTACTGGCGCTTCTATCGGGAATTCGCCGAACGCTTCCCGAACGTGCTGCTCAACCAGGAGAAGCACCTGACCGATGCCGACGACCTGTTCTGCGCCAGCGGCGTCACCTCCGCCTGCGACCTCTACATCTATCTGATCGAGCGTTTCTGCGGCGGATCGGTGGCCCAGGCGGTGGCCCGGGATACCCTCTACGAAGTACAGCGCAGCTACACCCCAGGGCGTATCGGCTTCGGCGGACAGAAGCTGCACCATGACCCGACGATCCTGCAGATCCAGCAATGGCTGGAAGACCACTTCGCCGACAAGTTCCGTTTCGAGGACGTCGCCCGCGACCACGGCATGAGCATCCGCAACTTCATGCGGCGCTTCCAGGCCGCTACCGGCGACAAGCCACTGCACTACCTGCAGCGACTGCGGATCGAGACCGCCAAGGGCATGCTCTCGAGCACGCGCAAGAGCATCAAGACGATCAGCTACGAGGTCGGCTACGACGACGCCAGCTTCTTCGCCCGCCTGTTCCGCCAGCACACCGAACTCTCTCCCCACCATTACCGTCGCCAGTTCATGCAGAAGGAAAGCTGAGCCGGACATCGCCGGGCCTGCCCGAACGGCATCGGCGCCGGCGCTTTCCCTACAGAACCTAGGATAGGTAGCCAGGTCGGCCTTCGCGGGTTCTCATGAATCCGCAGGCCCGCCGCAGACGCGGGCGTTCCGAACAACGACAAGAACGGACCTTTGCCATGCGCCTTTATCTGCTCGCCTTCCTGGCCCTCTTCGGTATGAATGCTATGGCCGCCGACAACTGGAAAGCCTTCCCCTACGACCAGAGCGCCTATGACTATCCAGGCGACAAGTTGAAGGAAGCCTGGCCGCGCCTGACCCGCGGCTTCGGCGACTATCCCTATCCGGACGCCGACTGGGTGGTGAACATGGCGACCGCCCATCCGGATGCCCTGGAAAAGACCGTGAAGGCCGGCACCGGCTTCACCGGCAAGCCGGAAGAGGCCGCGCAATATGCGGCGCGCCTGCAGGATGTCTGGCGCCTGCTGTTCCGCGGCGACTACGCCAAGGCCAAGGAGCAGGGACTGGCCCTGGGAGTCGGCGGCCAGGTACCGGCGATGTTCGCCCAGGTGCTCTACGCCATGTTCCTGGCTCCCGACCAGGCGGAGAAACAGCGCCTGCTCGAAGAGGTCATCGACTACACCGAACAGGCCGGCCCGCTGGTCAAGGCCGATATCGTCGCCCAGTTCGGCAGCGTCTACGCCAAGGCGCGCCTGGCCGAGGAGCTATCGGTACCGGTAGTGCTCAAGCGCGGCTATACCAGCGAAATCCCCAAGGAACTGGACGCCCTCCTGGCCAGGCAACCCAACCAGCCGTTCGCCCTGGCGCTCTACGGCGGCTACGAGGCGGGAGTGATCCGCAAGGTCGGCAAGCTGGTCGGCAAGATGACCTACGGGGTCAGCGCCGACAAGATGGAACAGTACTTCGCCCGCTCCTTCCGCCAGGCCAACGACCTGCCGATCGGCCACTACGAGTACGCCAACGCGCTGACCTACGTATACGGCGACGACGAGCGGGAGAAGGCCATCGCCCAACTGAAGCAGGCCGTGGCGATCAAGCCGATCAACGCCATGGAAGCCCTCGAAGTGGCCCATGCGAAGAAGCTCCTCGCCGGCTTCGAGCAGAACACCGCGCAGCGCTGAAACGCCGCGCGTCCATGAAAAAAGGGGTTGCCATCGGCAACCCCTTTCTCGTTTCCGCCCCGGATCAGGGCCGGTGCGGACGCGTGAGGTATTCGTGGGACTGCATTTCCAGCAGACGACTGAGGGTGCGCTGGAATTCGAACTCCAGCCGGCCGCCGCTGTAGAGATCCTTTAGCTCGACCTCGGCGGAGATGATCAGCTTGACGCTGCGGTCGTAGAACTCATCCACCAGGTTGATGAAACGCCGCGCCATGTCGTCCTTGGTGACGCCCATCTGCTCGACGTTGGAGATCAGCACGGCGTGGAAAATCTTCGCCAGCTCGATGTAGTCGTTCTGGCTGCGCGGGCCGTCGCACAGCTCACGGAATTCGAACCAGGCCACGTCGTCGCAGGTCAGGCGCGCGCGGATCTCGCGGTTCTCGATCATCAGCGCCTCGTCGCGCTGGGCCTTGGCGCAGTCCGGGGTCAGGGCCTTGAAGCTGCGCGCCATCTCCTCCTCGACCTGTTCGCTGAGCGGCCAGTGGAACAGCTCGGCCTGCTCCAGCGCGCGCAGGCGATAGTCGACGCCGCTATCGACGTTGACGATCTCGGTATGCTCCTTGAGCAGGGCGATCGCCGGCAGGAAACGGGCGCGTTGCAGGCCGTCCTTGTACAGGCCGTCCGGCACGATGTTGGAGGTCGCCACCAGGCTCACGCCGTTCTTGAACAGCTCTTCCAGCAGGGTGGCGAGGATCATCGCATCGGTGATGTCGGAGACGAAGAACTCGTCGAAGCAGATCACTCGCGCCTCGTCGGCGAAGCGCTTGCCGATGATGGTCAGCGGGTTCTTCTCGCCCTTGAGGGTCTTCAGTTCTTCGTGCACCCGCTTCATGAAGCGGTGGAAGTGCGTGCGCACCTTCTGCTCGAACGGCAGCGACTCGAAGAAAGTGTCCACCAGGTAGGTCTTGCCACGGCCGACGCCGCCCCAGAAATACAGGCCCTTCACCGGCCCGCCGGACTTCCTGCCGAGCAGCTTGCCGAACAGGCCGGGCTTGGCGTGGTCGGCGGCGACCAGGTCATCGTAGAGGCGTTGCAGATGCTTCACGGCATTCGCCTGTGCGGCATCGTGGAAGAAATCGGGGCGTTGGAGATCGGCCTGGTAGCGCTCGAGGGGCGTCATGATCGGTAGCAATGCAACGAAAACGGGGCCGTCACTTTAGCGACGACCCCGTCTCTTGGCAATCGGCCATCCGTCGAGGATGCACCGGGGAGGCCTACTCCTGCGGCGCCAGCGCTTCGCGGGTGCGCTCGATGGCGGCGTCACGGGCGGCGGCGTCGGCGAAGGCCGGGCTCTGCGCCACCGCCTCGCCATCCAGCCACAGGCCAAAGGCATTGCCCTCGGCCCGCAGGTCAGCAGTCTCGCCAGCCAGCAGGCGCTTGCTCACCGCACCGGCGGCCTTGCCGTCGGCGAAGGCGCGGGACAGCAGCAGCTGTTCGCCGGCGGCGTCCAGCAGGCGGAAGCGGAAGCTGCCGTCGTCGTCGCGGAAGCTGACCAGGCGCGCAGCCTTGGCGGCCTTCTTCTTGCCGCTCTCGGTACTTTTCAGCGGCTCGCGCAGGGAGCGCAGGCCGACTGCCTCGCGCAACTCGGCGATGAATGGGGTGGCGATGCGGCGCGCCTTGGCGGCGCCGGCGAGGAGAATGTCCTCGATATCGTCGGGCTTGGCGATCAGCGCCTGGTAACGCTCGCGAGCCTCGCCCAGTTCGTTGTCGAGCAACTGGAACAGGCGCTGCTTGGCTTCGCCCCAGGCCAGGCCGTCGAGCAGTTCCTGGCGGAACGCGGCGACCTGTTCGGCGCTGGCGAAGGCCGAGTAAAGAAGGAACAGGTGCGAACTGTCCGGGTCCTTCGGCTCACCCGGCGCGCGCGAGTCGGTGACGATGCGTGCGATGGCGTCCTTGAGCTGCCTGGACGGGCTGAACAGCGGGATGGTGTTGTCGTAGCTCTTGGACATCTTGCGTCCGTCCAGGCCCGGCAGGGTGGCGACGTTTTCCTCGATCACCGCTTCGGGCAGGACGAAGAACTCGCGGCCGTTGCCGAACAGGTGGTTGAAACGCTGGCCGATGTCGCGGGCCATCTCCACGTGCTGCACCTGGTCGCGGCCGACCGGGATCTTGTGCGCGTTGAACATCAGGATGTCCGCGGCCATCAGCACCGGATAGCTGTAGAGGCCCATGGTCACGCCGGCGTCCGGGTCTTCGCCGGCCTCGACATTGCGGTCCACCGCGGCCTTGTAGGCATGCGCGCGGTTGAGCAGACCCTTGGCACTGACGCAGGTGAGCAACCAGGTCAGCTCGGGAATCTCGGGGATGTCCGACTGCCGGTAGAAGGTCGCACGCTCGACGTCCAGGCCGCCGGCCAGCCAGGTCGCGGCGATTTCCAGGCGCGAGCGCTGGATACGAGCGGGATCGTCGCACTTGATCAAGGCGTGGTAGTCCGCCAGGAAGTAGAACGAATCCACGTCGCTCCGACGGCTGGCGAGGATCGCCGGGCGGATGGCGCCGGCGTAGTTGCCCAGGTGCGGAGTGCCGGTAGGAGTGATGCCGGTCAGGATACGAGTAGTCATGCGATACCAGATGTCAGGCAAAGAAAAGAATGGCGCGCCGGATGGTAGCAGGGCCGGCGCGACGACGTCAGTCCTGCAGGCGTGGCAGCAACAGGTCCTTCAGATCGATCAGCTTGCCATGGAAGAAATGTCCGCTTTCTGCCACCCGCAACAGCTCGTGCGGTCGTGCCAGGGACTCGCTCCAGGCATATACCGCGGCCGGCGTGACCACGTCGTCGTCCTCCGGCTGCACCACGGTCAGCGGGCAGCGCGCAGGCAGGCTGACCGCGAAGCGCTCCACCGGCGGCGCGATCATGAACAGCCGCGCCAGCCCGACACCCTCCGCCTCCAGGCGACCCGCCAGATTGCCGGCAACGCAGGAACCGAAGGAAAAGCCCATCAGTGTCAGCGGCAGCCCCGGATGGCGTGCCAGCAACCAGCGCGCAGCGGCCTCGGCGTCGTCGATTTCGCCGATCCCCTCGCCATAGCTGCCGGCGCTCTGGCCAACGCCACGGAAGTTGAAACGCAGGGTCGCCAGGCCGGCATCGCGGGCGCTGCGTTGCAGAGTGGCGACCACCTTGTTCTGCATGGTGCCAGCGAACAGCGGGTGCGGATGGCAGACCAGAGCGATGCCGCGGGCATCGGGCAGATCGAGGTGCAGGGCTTCCAGCGGCCCGCAGGGGCCATCGATGGATACAGGGATTTCGCGGGTAGACAAACAGAAACTCCGTGACCCCGGCTCGGGTCGACTCGTCTAGCAGATTACTCCAAGCGACACAGGCACTTACTCGCGCGCCGTGGTATACAGCTCGGACTCAAGCCGTTAACGTAAAGCAAAGCCGTCTATAGAGGAAGGATTCGCGTGGAACAGTCGCTCACCGCCTGGCTGCTGCCGGCCCTCGCCCTGGTCGCCGGGGTCGCCATCGGTTTTCTGATCGCCCGCCTGCTGCCCAACGCCGCGCCGAACAAGGTGCAACGCCAGATGGACGACCTGCAGGACCGCTTCGACAGCTATCAGCGCGAAGTCGTGACCCATTTCAACACCACCGCCAGCCTCGTGAAGAAGCTGACCCAGAGCTACCAGGACGTGCAGGAGCACCTCTCCGACGGCGCCCAGCGCCTGGCCCTGGACGAACAGACCCGCCAGCGTCTGCTGGCTGCGCTGCATGCCGACGAGGCCTACCCGGCCGAGCGCCGCGAGCGCCTGACTCCGCCGGCCTCCGGCGAAGTGCCGAAGGACTATGCGCCGAAGAGCCCGGACAGCCCCGGCACCCTCGACGCCACCTACGGCCTGAAAGGCAAGTACTGACGCACTGCGCGAACCTGCCGACGCCCATGAAAAAGCCCCGCATCCGCGGGGCTTTTTCATGGCTGCGAGACGATCAGATCGCCTGGCGTTCGCGCAACAGGTCGAGCACCTGCTTCACGCCGTCCTCGACGCTCAGCGACTGGGTATCGATCACCAGGTCGGCATCCAGCGGCACGTCGTAGGGGAAGGACTCGCCGGGGATATTGTCCTCGCCCGCCGCATACAGCCCCTGGGGATCGCGTTCGCGGCAGACCTGCGGCGACGCCTGCACATAGACGGTGATCAGGCGCTCGGCACCGATCAGCGCCCTGGCCTGCTCACGCCCTTCCGCGCTCGGCGCGACGAAGGCGCAGAGGCTGATCAACCCGGCCTCGTTGAACTGCTTGGCGACATGGGCGGTACGCAGCCAGTTCTCGGTGCGTCCGGCGCGGTCCTGCGGCAACCCCTTGTTCAGGTCGTGGCGCAGGTTCTGCCCGTCCAGCACGTAGACCGCGCGGCCCATATCGAACAGCTTGCGCTCCACGGCGTAGGCCAGGGTGCTCTTGCCGGCGCCGGAGAGGCCGCTGAACAGTACGGTCGCCGGCTGCTGGCCGAAGCGGCCGGCACGCTCCTCGCGCGTTACATGGGCATTCGAACCGTGATGCGCGCTGCTGCCATGGGCCGCCGGCGGAGCGGAGACGATCATGCCGGCGCCAACGGTGCCGTTGGTCAGGCGATCGATGACGATGAAGGCGCCGGTGGTGCGGTTCTGCTCATAGCCATCGAGCGCGATGGGCGCGTCCAGGCTGACCTTGACCCTGGCGATCTCGTTCAGCTTCAGCTCGCTGCCCGGGGTCCGCTCCAGGGTATTCACGTCCACCTTGTGGACGATGCTCGGAATCGAACCCGGCACATAGCTGGTAGCGCGCTTGATATCGTACTTCTTGCCCGGAAGCATCGGCTCCTCGGCCATCCACACCAGCATGGCATCGAAGCCGTCGGTGACCAGCGGGCGATTGTCGGCATGCACCAGCATGTCGCCGCGGGAAACGTCGATCTCGTCTTCCAGGGTCAGGGTGACGGCCTGGCCGGGACCGGCCTGCTCCAGTTCGCCCTCGAAGGTGACGATGGATTTCACCTTGCTGCCCTTGCCCGACGGCAACGCCACCACTTCGTCGCCCTTGCGCACCACGCCGCTGGCCAGGGTACCGGCGAAACCGCGGAAGTTCAGGTTCGGCCGGTTCACGTACTGCACCGGGAAGCGCATGTCATCGAGGTTGCGGTCGGCGGCGATCTCGACGGTTTCGAGGATTTCCATCAGCGACTGGCCGGCGTACCAGGGCGAACGCTCGGACTTGTTGACCACGTTGTCGCCCTTGAGCGCCGACATCGGCACGAAGTGCAGCGAACTGGTCTTCAGACCGATCTTCTCGGCAAAGGCCAGGTAGTCGGCCTTGATCTGTTCGAAGACACCCTGGTCGAAGTCCTTCAGGTCCATCTTGTTGATGGCGACCACGATATGCCGGATGCCCAGCAGGGACGCGATGAAACTGTGCCGGCGGGTCTGGGTCTGCACGCCGTAGCGGGCATCGATCAGGATGATCGCCAGGTCGCAGGTCGAGGCACCGGTGGCCATGTTGCGGGTGTACTGCTCATGGCCGGGCGTGTCGGCGATGATGAACTTGCGCTTGGCGGTGCTGAAGTAGCGGTACGCCACGTCGATGGTGATGCCCTGCTCGCGCTCGGCCTGCAGGCCGTCGACCAGCAGCGCCAGGTCGACGTCGTCGCCCGTGGTGCCGACTTTCTTCGAGTCGCGGGTGATGGCCTCGAGGTGATCCTCGTAGATCATCTTGGAGTCATGCAGCAGGCGCCCGATCAGGGTGCTCTTGCCGTCATCGACGTTGCCGCAGGTAAGGAAGCGCAGCAGTTCCTTGCGTTCGTGCTGCCCCAGGTAGGCGAGGATGTCCTCGCTGATCAGATCGGATTGATGAGACATGCTGCGTACCCTCAGAAATAGCCCTGACGTTTCTTTTCTTCCATCGAACCGGCCTGGTCATGGTCGATGACCCGGCCCTGGCGTTCGGAAGTACGCGTCAGGAGCATTTCCTGGATGATTTCCGGCAGCGTGGTGGCGCTGGACTCGACCGCGCCGGTGAGCGGGTAGCAGCCGAGGGTACGAAAGCGCACCATGCGCTTCTCGATGCGGGCTTTCTCTTCGTCAGAGAGATGCTCGAGGATGCGCTCGTCGTCGATCATGATCAGCGTGCCGTTCTTCTCGATAACCTCGCGCTCGGCGGCGAAGTACAGCGGGACGATCGGGATGCCTTCCAGGTAGATGTATTGCCAGATGTCCAGCTCAGTCCAGTTGGACAGCGGGAAGACGCGGATCGACTCGCCCTTCTTCACCTTGCCGTTGTAGATGTTCCACAGCTCGGGACGCTGGTTCTTCGGGTCCCAGCGGTGCTTGCTGTCGCGGAACGAATAGACCCGTTCCTTGGCCCGCGACTTTTCCTCGTCGCGGCGCGCACCGCCGAAGGCAGCGTCGAAACCGTACTTGTCCAGGGCCTGCTTGAGTCCCTCGGTCTTCATCACATCGGTGTGCTTGGCGCTGCCGTGGGTGAACGGGTTGATGCCCTGGGCGACGCCGTCCGGGTTGACGTGGGTGATCAGGTCCAGGCCCATTTCCTCGACCATCCGATCGCGGAACCTGTACATCTCCTGGAATTTCCAGCGGGTGTCCACGTGCATCACCGGGAAGGGCAGCTTGCCGGGGAAGAAGGCCTTGCGGGCCAGGTGCAGCATGACCGCGGAATCCTTGCCGATCGAGTACAGCATCACCGGGTTATCGAACTCGGCGGCCACCTCGCGGATGATGTGGATGCTTTCCGCCTCCAGCTGTTTCAGGTGCGTCAGTTTGTCGACCATGGCTACTCACGGAATTGCTTATGGACGGCCGTCGGGCCGTAGACGAACGCGCACTCTATCACAGCGCAAGGCTCTAAAAGATTCGCCATTTATACCGAAAAAATATACCCATATAGCCATCAGCGCTCAGGGTTGCAGCCGGCGAAAACACTGGCATGGAGAGGCTTTCCTGGGCGTTTCGCGGAGCGGACGGACAGGCCTGCGACGGCATCGCCCCCGGACCGAGCGAAGCCACCGCCGCAACCGCGAGAGGACGGTCCGCCCCCCTTTCGGCGGCTCGACTTGTACGCCAGCGGCACTGCGCTAGCATAGCGGGCATCGTCATTCCGCCAAGAAGACCCCAGATGCGCCGTACCGCCCTCGCCCTGCCCCTGTTCCTTCTGGTCTCAGCATGCAGCAGCGAACCGACGCCACCACCGAAACCCGCCACCAAACCCCAGGCCCGCACTGTCATTTCCCCCCGCCCCGTACGCCAGTCGGTGCAACCGATACTGCCGCTGCGCGGCGATTACGCGAACAATCCGGCGGCACAGCGCTTCATCGACAGGATGGTCAGCCAGCACGGCTTCAACCGCCAGCAACTGCACGACCTGTTCGCCCAGACCCAGCGCCTGGACTGGGTGATCCGCCTGATGGACCGGCAAGCTCCGACCTATACCCCACCCAGCGGACCGAACGGCGCCTGGCTGCGCTACCGGAAGAAGTTCGTCACGCCAGGCAACGTACAGAACGGCGTGCTGTTCTGGGACCAATACGAAGCCGACCTGCAACGGGCGTCGCGCATCTACGGCGTGCCGCCGGAGATCATCGTCGGCATCATCGGCGTGGAAACCCGCTGGGGGCGGGTGATGGGCAAGACGCGGATCATCGATGCGCTGTCCACCCTGTCCTTCTCCTACCCTCGCCGCGCGGAGTTCTTCAGTGGCGAGCTGGAACAATTCCTCCTCCAGGCTCGCAAGGAAGGTGCCGATCCGCTGGCCCTGCGCGGTTCCTATGCCGGCGCCATGGGCTACGGCCAGTTCATGCCGTCTTCATTCACCAAGTACGCAGTGGACTTCGACGGCGATGGGCATATCGACCTGTGGAATCCGCGTGACGCGATCGGCAGCGTCGCCAACTATTTCAAGCAGCACGGCTGGGTCAACGGCGATCGCGTGGCGGTTCCCGCCAGCGGCCGGGCGCCCTCGCTGGAGGATGGCTTCAAGACGCTGTACCCGCTGGACGTGCTCGCTTCCGCCGGACTACGCCCGCAGGGTCCGCTCGGCGGCCACCGGCAAGCCAGCCTGCTGCGCCTGGACATGGGCAGGAACTACCAGTACTGGTACGGCTTGCCGAACTTCTACGTGATCACCCGCTACAACCACAGCACCCACTACGCGATGGCCGTCTGGGAACTGGGCAAGGAGGTCGACCGGGTACGTCATCGCTCCGTCGTCAGGCAGGATTAGGACAGTCGATGAACAGGTGCTCGATGGCGAAACGCTTGCCCAGGTAGTCGCCCAGCGCCTGCACCCCATAGCGCTCGGTGGCATGGTGTCCGGCGGCGATGAAGCTGATGCCGTTCTCCCGTGCGCTGTGCACGGTCTGCTCGGAAACCTCGCCGGTCAGGTAGGCATCGACGCCGGCGGCGATCGCCTGGTCGATATAACCCTGGGCGCCGCCGGTGCACCAGGCGATGCGTCGGATCGGCTGGCCGGCGTCGACCAGCAGCGGCTCGCGCCCCAGCGCATCGCGCACATGCCGAGCGAAATCGGCAGGCTGCATCGGCTCGGCAAGCGAACCGAGGAGGACGATGGAACGCGGGTTGCCCGGCTCCAACGGCCCTTCCACTTCGAAGCCGAGCTGCCGGGCGAGCTGCACGTTGTTGCCCACCTCCGGATGCAGATCCAGCGGCAGGTGGTAAGCGAGCAGACTGATATCGTTGTTCAGCAGGGTCTTCAGGCGCCGTTGCTTCATGCCGACCACGCAGGGATTCTCCCCCTTCCAGAAGTAGCCGTGATGCACCAGCACCACGTCGGCGTCGGCCTCCACGGCGGCATCCAGCAGCGCCTGGCTGGCAGTGACCCCGCTGACGATCCGCCGCACCTGCGGCCGGCCCTCGACCTGCAGGCCGTTCGGGCAGTAGTCCTGGATGCGCGCGGCATCCAGATAACGGTCGGCCTCTTCGACCAGGGTGCTCAGGGCGATAGCCATGCAAATTCCTCTTCATTCAGGCAGGGCGCGCCGCTCCTCTAATGGACGGCTTCCCCCTATAATGGGCGCCACCTTATCGGCCGCTTTTCGGCCTCGCAACCCCAAGGATTGTCCCGATGCCCAAGGCCCTGCGTTTCCTCGGCTGGCCCGTGCTGGTCGGCGTGCTGCTGGCCCTGCTGATCATCCAGCGCAACCCCGAGCTGGTCGGCCTGCCACGCCAGGAGGTGCACGTCGAGCAGGCGCCTCTGCTCAGCCGCCTGCAGGAAGGCCCGGTGTCCTATGCCAATGCGGTGAGCCGGGCGGCTCCGGCAGTGGCCAACCTGTACACCACCAAGATGGTCAGCAAGCCCTCCCACCCATTGTTCGACGACCCGATGTTCCGCCGCTTCTTCGGCGACAACCTGCCACAACAGAAGCGCATGGAATCGAGCCTCGGCTCGGCAGTGATCATGAGCGCGGAAGGCTACCTGCTGACCAACAACCACGTGACCGCTGGCGCCGACCAGATCATCGTGGCCTTGCGCGACGGCCGCGAGACCATCGCCCAGTTGGTCGGCAGCGACCCGGAAACCGACCTGGCCGTGCTGAAGATCGACCTTAAGAACCTGCCGGCGATGACCCTCGGCCGCTCCGACGGCATTCGCACCGGCGACGTCTGCCTCGCCATCGGCAACCCGTTCGGCGTCGGCCAGACCGTGACCATGGGCATCATCAGCGCCACCGGACGCAACCAGCTCGGCCTGAACACCTACGAAGACTTCATCCAGACCGACGCGGCGATCAACCCCGGTAACTCCGGCGGCGCGCTGGTGGACGCTGCCGGCAACCTGATCGGCATCAACACGGCGATCTTCTCCAAGTCCGGCGGCTCCCAGGGTATCGGCTTCGCCATCCCGACCAAGCTGGCCCTGGAGGTCATGCAGTCGATCATCGAGCACGGCCAGGTGATCCGCGGCTGGCTCGGCGTCGAGGTCAAGGCGCTGACCCCGGAACTGGCGGAGTCGCTGGGCCTCGGCGAAACCGCCGGGATCGTCGTCGCCGGCGTCTATCGCGACGGTCCGGCGGCGCGCGGCGGCCTGCTGCCGGGCGACGTGATCCTGACCATCGACAAGCAGGAAGCCAGCGACGGCCGCCGCTCGATGAACCAGGTGGCGCGCACCCGTCCGGGACAGAAGATCAGCATCGTGGTGCTGCGCAACGGGCAGAAGGTCAACCTGACCGCCGAGGTCGGCCTGCGTCCGCCGCCGGCACCGGCTCCACAGCAGAAACAGGACGGCGGCGAGTGATCCTCGCCATTGAAAACGGCGCCCTCGGGCGCCGTTTTCGTATCACTTGAGGAAGTGCAGGGCGTCCAGTAGCGCCTGGTTCTGCTCCGGACTGCCGATGGTGATACGCAGGAACTGGTCGATCCGCGCCTGCTTGAAATGGCGGACGATCACTCCCTGCTCGCGCAGGGTCGAGGCAATCTGCCCGGCATCGTGCCGCGGATGACGGGCGAAGACGAAGTTGGCGGCCGACGGTAGTACCTCGAAGCCCAGCGCCTGCAAAGAGGCGCTCAACGCCTCGCGGCTATCGATCACTGCCTGGCAGGTCCGACGGAAATAGGCGTCGTCCTCGAAAGCCGCCGCCGCGCCGGTGATCGCCAGGCGATCCAGCGGGTAGGAATTGAAGCTGTTCTTGATCCGCTCCAGCGCCTCGACCAGATCGGCATGGCCGACCGCCAGGCCGACCCGCAGGCCGGCCAGGGAGCGCGACTTGGACAGCGTCTGGGTGACCAGCAGGTTCGGGTAGCGATCGACCAGGGCGATGGCGCTCTCGCCACCGAAGTCGACATAGGCCTCGTCGACCACCACCACCGAATCCGGCGACGCCTTCAGCATCGCTTCGATGGCGTCCAGCGGCAACAGGCAGCCGGTCGGCGCGTTCGGATTGGGGAAGATGATCCCGCCGTTGGGCCGCGCGTAGTCTTCGACGCGGATGCGGAACCTTTCATCCAGCGCGATCTTCTCGTGCGCGATCCCGTACAGGCCGCAATAGACCGGGTAGAAGCTGTAGGTCACGTCCGGGAACAGCAGCGGCAGGTCGTGTTGGAACAGGCCATGGAAAATGTGCGCGAGCACCTCGTCGGAGCCGTTGCCGACGAACACCTGGTTGGCCTGTACGCCGTAGTGCGCGGCGACCGCCTGCTTCAACCGCTCGCCGTTGGGATCGGGATACAGGCGCAGGTCATCGTTGAGTTCCGCCTGCATCGCGGCGAGCGCCTGCGGCGACGGACCGTAGGGATTCTCGTTGGTGTTCAGCTTGACCAGCCGCGACAGCTTCGGCTGCTCGCCCGGCACATAGGGCACCAGGTCCTTGACGAAGGGACTCCAGAATTTGCTCATGCTCAGGCCTCCTTCTCGTCGAGGATGCGGTATTCGGCGCTGCGCGCGTGAGCGGTCAACGACTCGCCGCGAGCCAGCACCGAAGCGGTGCGACCGAGGACCGAAGCGCCCTCGGCCGAGCAGTTGATGATCGACGAACGCTTCTGGAAGTCATATACCCCCAGCGGCGAAGAGAAACGCGCGGTACCGGAGGTCGGCAGCACGTGGTTCGGGCCGGCGCAGTAGTCGCCCAGGGCCTCGGCAGTGTAGCGGCCCATGAAGATCGCACCGGCATGGCGGATCTCCGGCAGCCAGCTTTCCGGATCGGCCACCGACAGCTCCAGGTGTTCCGGGGCGATGCGGTTGGCCACCGCACAGGCCTGGGCCTGGTCGGCGACCTGGATCAGCGCGCCGCGCCCCTCCAGGGAGGTGCGGATGATCTCGGCGCGCTCCATGGTCGGCAGCAGGCGAGCGATGCTGTCCGCGACGCGGTCCAGGAACGCCGCGTCCGGACTGACCAGGATCGACTGGGCGTCTTCGTCGTGTTCGGCCTGGGAGAACAGGTCCATGGCGATCCAGTCGGGATCGGTCTGGCCATCGCAGACCACGAGGATTTCCGAGGGACCGGCGATCATGTCGATGCCGACCTGGCCGAACACGTGACGCTTGGCGGTGGCCACGTAGATGTTGCCGGGGCCGACGATCTTGTCCACCCGCGGCACGCTTTCGGTGCCGTAGGCCAACGCGGCCACGGCCTGTGCCCCGCCGATGGTGAAGACACGGTCGACACCGGCGATGCAGGCGGCGGCGAGGACGATCTCGTTGATCTCGCCGCGCGGGGTCGGTACGACCATGACCACTTCGGACACCCCGGCGACCTTGGCCGGGATCGCGTTCATCAGCACCGAGGACGGGTAGGACGCCTTGCCGCCCGGCACATAGAGCCCGGCGCGGTCCAGCGGGGTGACCTGCTGGCCGAGCACCGTGCCGTCGGTCTCGGTGTAGCGCCAGGAACCCTGCTTCTGCTTCTCGTGGTAGCTGCGCACGCGCTCGGCGGCGACTTCCAGGGCTTCGCGCTGGGCTACGGTGATACGGGTGAGAGCTAGCTCCAGGCGCTCGCGCGGCAGGATCAGGTCGGCCATCGAGGCGGCCTGGAGACCGTCGAAGCGCTGGGTGAACTCGACCACGGCGGCGTCGCCACGGCTGCGTACGGCGGCGATGATGTCGAGGACGCGCTGGTTGACCGAATCGTCGGAGACACTTTCCCAGCTCAGCAGATGATCCAGATGACGCCCGAAGTCCGGATCAGCGGCATTGAGTCGACGGATAGCGAAGGGAGCGGTCATAGCGAGCCTCTTTTATGGATGGCGTTGTCTCGGGCGCCGCTAGACTACCAAGCCCACCGTGCGGGCACCCGAGAAAATTTGGCTATGACACGGATAGGCAGGTGCGGCGCGGAGCCGCACGGGTATCAGTGACGGTGTCGCGCCTCGACGGCGTCGCGCAGGGTATCGATCAGCGACTGGATGCGACCATGCTGCATCTTCATCGAGGCCTTGTTGACCACCAGGCGCGAGCTGATCGTGGCGATCAGTTCCTGGGGCTCCAGGCCGTTGGCGCGCAGGGTGTTGCCGGTATCCACGACGTCGATGATCTTGTCGGCGAGACCGACCAGCGGCGCCAGCTCCATCGAGCCGTACAGCTTGATCACGTCGACCTGGCGGCCCTGCTCGGCGTAGTAGCGCTTGGCGACATTGACGAACTTGGTGGCCACCCGCAGGCGTCCCTTGGGTTCAGGCGCGCCAATGGCGCCGGCGGTCATCAGCTTGCAGTTGGCGATACGCAGGTCCAGCGGTTCGTAGAGTCCCTGGCCGCCGTACTCCATCAGCACGTCCTTGCCGGCCACGCCGAGATCGGCGGCGCCATGCTCGACATAGGTCGGCACGTCGGTGGCGCGCACGATGAGCAGGCGCACATCGGGCAGGGACGTCGGGATGATCAGCTTGCGGCTCTTGTCCGGGTTCTCCGACGGCACGATGCCCGCCGCTGCGAGCAGCGGCAGGGTATCGTCGAGAATCCGGCCCTTGGACAAGGCGATGGTCAGCATTTGCGCGACAGCCTCCGCTAGCCCGGTACGCGGCGGATCTTGGCGCCGAGCAGCTGGAGTTTCTCTTCGATGCACTCGTAGCCACGGTCGATGTGGTAGATGCGATCGATCAGGGTGTCGCCCTCGGCCACCAGGCCGGCGATCACCAGGCTCGCGGATGCGCGCAGGTCGGTCGCCATGACCGGAGCGCCCTTGAGCTTGGGTACGCCGGTGACGATGGCGGTGTTGCCTTCGACGAGGATCTGCGCACCCATGCGGTTCATTTCGTAAACATGCATGAAGCGGTTCTCGAAGACCGTCTCGATGACCGCGCCGGTGCCTTCGGCAACCGCGTTCATGGAGATGAACTGGGCCTGCATGTCGGTGGGGAACGCCGGGTACGGCGCGGTACGCACGTTGACCGCCTTCGGCCGGTTGCCCTTCATGTCCAGCTCGATCCAGTTGCTGCCGGTGCTGATATGAGCACCGGCCTCTTCCAGCTTCTGCAGGACCGCCTCGAGGATGGTCGGATCGGTATCCTTCAACTTCACCCGGCCGCCGGTCGCGGCCGCGGCCACCAGGTAGGTGCCGGTCTCGATACGGTCGGGCAGTACGTCGTAGCGAGCGCCGCCGAGGCGCTTCACGCCTTCGATGACGATGGTATCGGAGCCAGCGCCCTGGACGTTGGCGCCCATGGCGTTCAGGCAGTTGGCCAGGTCGACCACCTCCGGCTCGCGAGCGGCGTTCTGCAGCACGGTGCGGCCGTTGGCCAGCGCGGCGGCCATCATCAGGTTCTCGGTGCCGGTCACGCTGACGGTATCGAAGAAGAAGTGACCGCCACGCAGGCCGCCGGCGGGCGCCTTGGCCTTGATGTAGCCGCCTTCGACCTCGATCTGCGCGCCCATGGCCTCGAGACCGCGGATATGCAGGTCGACCGGACGCGAACCGATCGCGCAACCGCCCGGCAGGGCCACTTCGGCCTCGCCGAAGCGCGCCAGCATCGGACCCAGCACCAGGATCGAGGCACGCATGGTCTTCACCAGTTCGTACGGCGCGACCAGGGTCTTGATGCTGCTGGCGTCGACTTCGACGTTGAGCTTCTCGTCGATGATCGGCTGCACGCCCATGCGGCCGAACAGTTCGATCATGGTGGTAATGTCGTGCAGGTGCGGCAGGTTGCAGACGGTGACCGGAGTATCGGCCAGCAGGGTCGCGGCCAGGATCGGCAACGCCGAGTTCTTCGCGCCGGAAATGCGGATTTCGCCATCGAGGCGGTTACCGCCGGTAATAATCAGTTTATCCATTGCAATGATCCCCCGTGGGCTCAGGAACGCTCGGCCCAGGCGGCGCGGCTGAAGAATTTCATGGTGACGGCATGGATGCTGCCATCGGCGATCCAGGCGTTCAAATGGGCGTAGACCTGCTGCTGACGCTTGACCGGGCTCTGGCCGGCCAGTTCGTCGCTGATCAGATTCAGTTGGAAATTGCACCCTTCGCCCTCGACTTCCACCTGGGTGCCGGGGAGTTTTTCCTGGAGAAGGCTCTTAACGTCTTCGGCCTGCATGCTCAACCTCAATCGGGCGCCCTACGCGCACGGTCGGCCATCATACAAAAAAGCCCTCCGCCTGCGAACCCCAGGAAGGGACGCGCAGACGGAGGGCCGCTCGTTCCGCCGTCCGGTCATTCCTGCAGAGGCAGGATCTCCAGAAGGCTGCTGACCTTGGCAATCTCCCGCATGTCGTCCGGCAAGGCCCTGACGCTCAGAACCTTGCCGGCCTTGCGTGCGTCGCGCATGAAGGCCAGCAACAGGGAAATGCCCACGCTGCTGGAGCGCTCCACCGCCGAGCAGTCGACGACCAGTTCCGCCGCCTGGCTGGCGCGGATCAGCCGACCGCCCTGCTCGCGCAACGCCGGCCCGCTGCTGTAGTCGAGCACGCCGGCGAGCTGCAGTTCGCCGGCCGCGCCTTCGCGCAGGCTGGCCTGGCTCATTTCGCCCCGGCCTCTTCCGCTTTCGCGGTTTCCTTGGCCTTGGCGACCACCTCGCCCCAGCCGGCGATGGTCTTCTCGAGGTCGTTGCGGTTCTTCTGCATGGTGTCGGCGAACTGGTCGCGGAACAGCTTGCCGATGTTGATGCCGTTGATGATCACGTTGCGGACCTTCCAGCCACCGGCCAGGTTGGTCATGGTGTAGGAGACCGGGTAGACCGTGCCCTTGCTGTCACGGATTTCCATGTTGACGCTGGCACGATCGTCGCTCGGCTTGGCCGAGCTAGGCAGCACGCGGATGTCCTGGTTGTCGTATTCGAGCAGCGCGTTGCCGTAGAACTGCATCAGGCTGTTCTTGAACACTTCCTCGAAGCGCTTGATCTGCTCGGGTGAGGCCTGGCGCGAGTACTTGACGGTCATCACGCTCTTGGCGATGCCTTCGGCATCGACCACCGGCCCGAGGATACGGTCGAGAGTGGCATAGAGCTTTTGCGGATCGGCCTTGTAGGCGGCCTTGTTGGCCTTGATGTCGGAAAGCAGTTCGTCGACCGTGCCCTGCACCACCTGTTGCGGGGTCGGCGCCGCCATGGAAAGCAGCGGGAAAGCCGCCAGGAACACCAGCAGGCCGCGACGCAGAAGAGTCAGCATGGAAGAAAACCTCACTTTTTGGCTTCGTCTTTGTTAACCGAGTTCAGCAGGAACTTGCCGATCAGGTCTTCCAGCACCAGCGCCGACTGGGTGTCGTGGATGGTGCTGCCGTCCTTCAGAACATCCTCGTCGCCGCCGACGCTGATGCCGATGTATTTCTCGCCCAGCAGGCCGGCGGTCAGGATCGACGCCGTGGAATCGACCGGCAGGTTGTTCACGTTCTGGTTGATCTCCATGGTCACGCGACCAGTGTAGCTGTCGCGATCCAGGTCGACCGCCGTCACCTTGCCGATCGTCACGCCGGCCAGGGTGACCTTGCCGCGCACGGTAACACCGGCGATGTTGTCGAAGTAGGCGTAGACCTTGTAGGTATCGCCGGCGTTGCCCACGCTCAGGCCGCTGACCCGCAGGGCCAGCAGCAACAGGGCCAGCAGGCCGGCCAGGAGGAACAGGCCGACACCGATTTCCAGGGTGCGGGTTTGCATTCAGAAATCTCCAAACATCAAAGCAGTCAGAATGAAGTCGAGCCCCAGCACCGCCAGGGAGGCATAGACCACGGTCCGAGTCGTCGCCCGGCTGATTCCTTCCGAGGTCGGCTCGCAGTCGTAGCCTTGGTAGACCGCGATCCAGGTCACCACGAAGGCGAATACGATACTTTTGATCACGCCGTTGAGCACATCCTCGGTGAACTGCACGCTGTTCTGCATGTTCGCCCAGAACGACCCCTCGTATACGCCCAGCCAGTCGACCGCGACCATCGCCCCGCCCCAGATGCCGACCACGCTGAAGATCGCGGCGAGCAGCGGCATGGAGATGAAACCGGCCCACAGGCGCGGCGCGACGATGTACTTGAGCGGGTCGACACCGATCATTTCCAGGCTGGAAAGCTGTTCGGTGGCCTTCATGTTGCCGATTTCCGCGGTAAGCGCAGAGCCGGCACGGCCGGCGAACAGCAGGCCGGTCACCACCGGCCCCAGTTCGCGCAGCAGGGTCAGGGCCACCATCTGCCCGACCGCCTGCTCGGAACCATAGGAAATCAGGATGTTGTAGCCCTGCAGGGCCAGCACCATGCCAATGAACAGGCCCGAGACGACGATGATCGCCAGCGACAGCACGCCTACCGAGTAGAGTTGCTTCACCAGCAGGTGCAACCCGGTGCCTGGCGTGCGCCGGCCGAGCAGGGCGTGGCCGAGGAACAGGGTCGAGCGGCCGAGCGCGGCGACCACGTCCAGGCCGGCGCGGCCGAACAGGCGGATACGCTCGAGGGGAGAGACTCTACGCATCAGCACTCTCCCAGCAGGTCGGCCCGGTAGTCGCGGGCCGGATAATGGAACGGAACGGGACCATCCGGGATTCCCTTGACGAACTGGCGGATACGAGGATCGTCGGTTTCCTTGAGGACGTCCGGCGTCCCGTGGCCAAGTACCCGGCCGTCGCCGACGATATAGATGTAGTCGGCGATGCTGGCGGTCTCGGCCAGGTCATGGGAAACCACGATGCTGGTGATGCCGAGGGCATCGTTGAGCAGGCGGATCAGGCGCACCAGGACGCCCATGGCGATCGGATCCTGCCCCACGAACGGCTCGTCGTAGAGCAGGATCTGCGGGTCCAGGGCGATCGCCCGGGCCAGGGCGACGCGGCGCTTCATGCCGCCGGAAAGCTCGTCCGGCATCAGTTCCACGGCGCCGCGCAGGCCGACGGCCTGAAGCTTCATCAGGACGATGTCGCGGATCATCTCTTCCGGCAGTTGGGTATGCACGCGCAGCGGAAACGCGACGTTCTCGAATACGTCGAGATCGGTGAACAGCGCCCCGCTCTGGAACAGCACGCCGAACTGCTTGCGCATGTCGAACAGGTCGCCGCGCGAAAGCTGCGGCAGGTTCTGCCCGTTGACCCAGACCTCCCCCTTCGAAGGACGCAACTGGGAGGCGATCAGCCGCAGCAACGTGGTCTTGCCGCAACCGGACGGGCCCATGATGCCGGTCACCTTTCCGCGCGGGATACGCACATCGATGTTGTCGAAAATCGCCCGCGATCCGCGCTTGAAGGTCAGGCCCTTCAACTCGACCGCGTAGGCACTATCGGTGCTCATCAGGACTCCTTGCGATGCGACCCGTCCATGCTGGACGCCTTGCCCGTTGCAAAGGCACGCATCCGGGAGGGGTCGAATGGGCGCGGACTATAGCACTGCGGCGGGTTCTGGCCCAAGGCCTGGCACCGTGCCGTTCAGATTGGATTCAGCTTGTTCGGAGCGTTCTCTCAGCCCTTTAGGACATATCGCACACTTCAGGTTCACTACGGACAGAAAAAAATCGCGTCGACGTCGAATATATCGACATTTATGCAGTCATAGCGCGGAGTGCAGATAACGGCGGCGTAACAGAGCATTGCAGTCCATACAACATTGCGCCGCGGGGGATGCGGACCGACTTCACAGCATGGCTGGTGTAAGCGGGACACGCTTTCCCGTTATAATCCCGCCTTTAATCCAGGCGCCACATTCGTTGAACATGAGCCAGAACCTCGATTTCATCCATTCCGCCCAGCGCACCATCGGCCTCGAGCGCGACGCGGTAGACAGCCTGCTGGCGCGGATTGGCGACGATTTCGTCAAGGCCTGCGAGCTGCTGCTGGCCGGCAAGGGCCGGGTCGTCGTCGTCGGCATGGGCAAGTCCGGTCACATCGGCAAGAAGATCGCCGCTACCCTGGCCAGCACCGGCACCCCCTCCTTCTTCGTGCATCCGGCCGAGGCCAGCCACGGCGACATGGGCATGATCACCAAGGACGACGTGGTCCTCGCCCTGTCCAACTCCGGCTCGACTGCCGAAATCGTCACCCTGTTGCCTCTGATCAAGCGCCTGGGCATCACCCTGATCAGCATGACCGGTAACCCCGAGTCGCCCCTGGCCAAGGCTGCGGAAGTGAACCTGGACGCCAGTGTCGGCCAGGAAGCCTGTCCACTGAACCTGGCCCCGACCTCCTCCACCACCGTAACCCTGGTCCTCGGCGACGCCCTGGCGATCGCCCTGCTCGAAGCTCGCGGCTTTACCGCGGAAGACTTCGCCTTCTCGCACCCGGGCGGTGCGCTGGGCCGCCGACTGCTGCTGAAGGTGGAAGACGTCATGCACGTCGGCGAAGGGCTGCCGCAGGTGCTGCTCGGCACCTCGCTGACCGGCGCGCTGATGGAAATGACCCGCAAGGGCCTGGGCATGACCGTAGTGCTCGACGAACATGGCAAGCTTGCCGGCATTTTCACCGATGGCGACCTGCGTCGCGCCCTGGATCGGGGCATCGACGTCCGCCAGGTCACCATCGACCAGGTGATGACCGTCCACGGCAAAACCGTCCGCGCCGAGATTCTCGCCGCGGAAGCCCTGAAGATCATGGAAGACAACAAGATCGGCGCACTGGTGGTGGTCGACGCGGACGACCGTCCGGTCGGCGCCCTGAACATGCACGACCTGTTGCGCGCAGGAGTGATGTAATGAGCGATACCCATTCGGCCGCGGAACTCCCGGTCCGGGCCCGCCGGATACGCCTGGCGATCTTCGACGTCGACGGCGTGCTGACCGACGGCAAGCTGTATTTCCTCGTCGACGGCAGCGAGTTCAAGACCTTCAACACCCTGGACGGACATGGCATCAAGATGCTCATCGCCTCCGGCGTGCGCACCGCCATCATCACCGGCCGCGACACTCCGGTGGTCGAACGGCGCGCGCGCAACCTGGGCATCCAGCACCTCTATCAGGGCCGGGAAGACAAGCTCGCCGTCCTCGACGAACTTCTCGGCGAACTCGGACTAGGCTATGAGCAAGTCGCCTACCTTGGCGACGACCTGCCCGATCTGCCGGTGATCCGCCGCGTCGGCCTGGGCATGGCGGTAGCCAGTGCCGACCCGTTCGTGCGCCAGCATGCCCATGGCGTCACCGCGGCCCGCGGCGGCGAAGGCGCCGCCCGCGAGTTCTGCGAACTGATCATGCGCGCCCAGGGTACGCTCGAAGCCGCCCAGGGCGCCTATCTGTAGAGCCGACCATGCCGAAGACACTACGCCAGAAACTGCTGCTCGCCCTGATCGCCCTGTTGCTGATCGTCGCGGGCTACTACTGGAACGTCGGGCTCGAGCTGTTCAACGAACAGCCGACCCGCCCCGGCCAGGACAACACCATCGACTACTATGCCGAGAATGCCCATAGCCTCCAGTACCAGGAGGACGGCAGCCTCGACTACGAGATGACCGCGGTGAAGCTGGAGCACCAGAAAGCCACGGACATCACTTTCGTCACCACCCCCGACCTGCTGCTCTTCCGTGGCAACGTGCAACCCTGGCACATCCAGAGCGCCCGCGCCGAAGTCGGACCGAAAGGCAAGGAGGTCGAACTCATCGACGACGTGCGCGTCGCACGTACCGATGCCAAGGGCCAACCAAGCATCCTGACCACCACTCGGCTGACCGTATTCCCCGACAAGAATTATGCACAGACCGAGCAAGCCGTTAAAATCGACGCGGCCAATGGAGTGACGACGGCTGTTGGAATGAAAGCGTATCTGAAAGACAGCCGGATGCACCTGCTGTCCAACGTAAGAGGTCAGCATGAGGTTCGTTAATACCCTCCCCCTTATTTTCGGTCTGACTGCCGCCCTCGGCAGCTCCATGGCCTTGGCCCTGCCTTCGGACCGCGAACAACCGATCCGCGTCCAGGCCGACAGCGCCGAACTGGACGACAAGCAGGGCGTCGCGGTCTACCGCGGCGACGTCGTGGTGACCCAGGGCAGCACCAAGCTGACCGGCAACACCGTGACCCTGAAACAGGACAAGAACGGCGACATCGAGGTCGTGACCTCGGTCGGCAAGCCTGCCTACTACGAGCAGAAACCCGCTCCGGACAAGGACGTGACCAAGGCCTATGGCCTGACCATCCAGTACTTCGTCACGCAGAACCGGGTCGTGCTGATCGACCAGGCCAAGGTGATCCAGGAAGGCAACACCTTCGAAGGCGAGAAGATCGTCTACGACACCCAGCGCCAGATCGTCAACGCGGGTCGTGCCACCGGCTCCCAGGTGACCAGCCCGCGCCCGCGCATCGACATGGTCATCCAGCCGAAGAAAAAGGCCCAGTAATGGCAACGCTCAAAGCCCAGCACCTGGCCAAAAGCTATAAAGGCCGGCAAGTCGTCCGCGACGTCAGCATGTCCATCGATAGCGGGCAGATCGTCGGCCTGCTCGGTCCGAACGGTGCCGGCAAGACCACCTGCTTCTACATGATCGTCGGCCTGGTCCAGGCCGACCAGGGCGTGGTCCGCATCGACGAGCAGAACGTCACCCACCTGCCGATGCACGGGCGCGCCCGGGCCGGCATCGGCTACCTGCCGCAGGAAGCCTCGATCTTCCGCAAGTTGTCGGTATCCGACAACATCATGGCGATCCTCGAGACCCGCAGCGACCTCGATCGCAACGGTCGCAAGGAAGCCCTGGAAGGCCTGCTGCAGGAATTCCACATCCACCACATCCGCGACAACCTCGGCATGAGCCTGTCCGGCGGCGAACGACGCCGGGTGGAAATCGCCCGCGCCCTGGCCAGCGCGCCGAAATTCATCCTCCTCGACGAGCCCTTCGCCGGCGTGGACCCGATCTCGGTCGGCGACATCAAGCAGATCATCCATCACCTCAAGGCGAAGGGTATCGGCATCCTCATCACCGACCACAACGTCCGCGAGACCCTGGACATCTGTGAAACGGCGTATATCGTCAATGATGGGCAGTTGATCGCGGAAGGGGATGCCGAGAGCATCCTCGCCAACGACCTGGTCAAGGAAGTCTACCTGGGGCACGAGTTCCGCCTCTGAAGAAATCTCCTAGCGCGCCCTCCGGCCTCGCCGGAGCGGTTCCGCTCGCCCGCGGTTTCGCAACCACGAGTGCCGCCTGGAGCGGATGATTTATTCAGAGCAACCCTAGGCAAAGTACGAAAATTCAGGCATATAATTTGCTTCCTGGCGGTGCCGCCACCTCGGCACCCGTAGTAGTGGATGGTGCCATCCGGTACCAGCGAATAAGGTACTAAGCCCTCAGCCATGAAACCATCGCTAGTCCTCAAGATGGGCCAGCAGCTGACGATGACGCCGCAGCTGCAACAGGCCATACGCCTCCTCCAGCTATCCACCCTGGACCTCCAGCAGGAAATCCAGGAAGCGCTGGAATCCAATCCCATGCTCGAACGCCAGGAAGACGGCGACGATTTCGACAACAGCGACCCCCTCGCCGATGGCGCCGAACAGGCGGCCAGCGCGCCCCAGGAGAGCCCCCTCCAGGAAAGCGCCACGCCCAGCGTCGAAAGCCTCGACGACGACCAGTGGAGCGAACGCATACCCAGCGAGTTGCCGGTGGATACCGCCTGGGAAGACATCTACCAGACCAGCGCCAGCAGCCTGCCCAGCAACGACGATGACGAATGGGACTTCACCGCGCGCACCAGCAGCGGCGAGAGCCTGCACAGCCACCTGCTCTGGCAGGTCAACCTGGCACCGATGTCGGACACCGATCGGATGATCGCGGTGACCATCATCGATAGCATCAACAACGATGGCTATCTCGAAGAGTCTCTCGAAGAAATCCTCGCCGCCATCGATCCGGAACTGGACGTCGAACTCGACGAAGTGGAAGTCGTGCTGCGCCGCATCCAGCAACTGGAACCCGCCGGCATCGGCGCCCGCAACCTGCGCGAGTGCCTGCTGCTGCAACTGCGCCAGTTGCCGTCCACCACGCCCTGGCTGAACGAAGCGCTGCGCCTGGTATCCGACTACCTCGACCTGCTCGGCGGCCGCGACTACAGCCAATTGATGCGGCGCATGAAGCTCAAGGAAGACGAACTGCGCCAGGTCATCGAGCTGATCCAGTGCCTGCATCCCCGGCCCGGTTCGCAGATCGAATCGAGCGAAGCCGAATACATCGTCCCCGACGTCATCGTGCGCAAGGACAACGAGCGCTGGCTGGTCGAGCTGAACCAGGAGGCGATGCCGCGCCTGCGCGTCAACGCCACCTACGCCGGCATGGTCCGCCGCGCCGACAGCAGCGCCGACAATACCTTCATGCGCAACCAGTTGCAGGAAGCCCGCTGGTTCATCAAGAGCCTGCAGAGCCGCAACGAAACGCTGATGAAGGTCGCCACCCAGATCGTCGAGCACCAGCGCGGTTTCCTCGACTACGGCGAAGAAGCCATGAAGCCGCTGGTCCTGCACGACATCGCCGAAGCGGTGGGCATGCACGAATCGACCATTTCGCGGGTCACCACGCAGAAATACATGCATACGCCGCGCGGCATTTTCGAGCTGAAATATTTCTTTTCAAGTCACGTCAGTACCGCTGAAGGCGGGGAATGCTCGTCCACCGCGATCCGCGCGATCATCAAGAAACTGGTGGCCGCGGAAAATGCGAAAAAGCCATTGAGCGACAGCAAGATCGCTGGTTTACTGGAGGCACAGGGCATTCAAGTGGCTCGCCGCACCGTCGCCAAATACCGCGAATCCCTGGGCATAGCCCCTTCGAGCGAGCGCAAGCGACTGGTGTGACGTTGATCCACGCCAAGGTGTTCCGGAGGCAGGTTGCTAACCTGCCACTTACACACGGGCAACAAGGAGAACGCGGTATGCAAGTCAACATCAGTGGCCATCAACTGGATGTGACCGACGCCCTGCGCGACTATGTCGGCGAGAAACTGAGCCGTCTGGAGCGCCATTTCGACAAGATCACCAATGTTCAGGTGATCATGGAGGTCGAGAAACTGAAGCAGAAGATCGAAGCCACCCTGCGCATCGCCGGTGGCGAGATCGTAGCCAATGCGGAACATGAGGACATGTACGCGGCCATCGACCTGCTGATCGACAAACTCGACCGTCAACTGATCAAACACAAAGAGAAGTATCTCGAACGGCAGCAAGGCGTAGGCGCCCGCTGATCTCCCCTCCCCTATGATCCGACTTGAGCAAATCCTGACCCCCGGCCGTTCCCTCGTGAACGTGCCGGGCGGCAGCAAGAAACGCGTACTCGAACAAATCGCCAACCTGGTAGCCAGGGAGCTGCCGGAGTTCGACGCCCAGACCATCTTCGAAAACCTGGTGGCCCGGGAAAAACTCGGCTCCACCGGCTTCGGCAATGGCATCGCCATTCCGCACTGCCGCCTGTCTGGCTGCCAGAGCCCCATCAGCGCCGTGCTGCACCTGGATGCTCCCGTGGACTTCGACGCGCTGGACGGCGCGCCGGTCGACCTGCTCTTCGTCCTGCTGGTACCGGAGGCCGCGACCGAAGAACATCTCGAACTGCTCCGGCAGATCGCCGCCATGCTCGACCGTGCCGACGTACGCGACCGCCTGCGCAGCGCTCCCACTGCCGAAGCGCTTTATCAGATCGTGGTAGACGTACAGAACGGGCAATGACATGCGCCTGATCATCGTCAGCGGCCGCTCGGGCTCGGGCAAGAGCACCGCCCTGAACGTCCTCGAAGACAACGGCTTCTATTGCATCGACAACCTTCCCGCCAGCCTGCTTCCCGACCTGGCGCAGCGCGCCCTGTTGCACACGGAGCTACTGCAGCCACAGGTGGCGGTGTCGATCGACGCCCGCAACCTGCCCAGCCAGTTGCAGCGCTTCCCCGAACTGTTGCAGGAAGTGCGGGACAACCACATCAACTGCGATGTGCTGTATCTCGACGCCGACGACGAGACGCTGCTCAAACGATTCTCGGAAACCCGCCGGCGCCACCCGCTGACCACCGACACCCGTTCGCTGGCGGAGGCGATTGGCGACGAGAGCCAATTGCTCGGACCGATCGCCGACCTCGCCGACCTTAAGCTGGACACCACCAGCCTCAACCTCTATCAGTTGCGCGACACCATCAAACTGCGCCTGTTGAACAAGCCGGAACCCGGCACCGCGTTCCTCGTCGAATCCTTTGGCTTCAAGCGCGGCATGCCAGTCGACGCCGACCTGGTGTTCGATGTGCGCTGCCTGCCGAACCCCTACTGGAAGCCCGAGTTGCGCGATCATTCGGGGCTGGAGCCCGAAGTCCGCGAGTATCTGGCCGCCCAGCCGGACGTCGAGGAAATGTACCAGGACATCGTCGGCTACCTGAACAAATGGCTGCCGCGCTTCGCCGCCAGTAACCGCTCATATGTAACAGTTGCGATAGGCTGTACCGGCGGGCACCATCGTTCGGTCTACCTCGCCGAGCGGATTGGCGCTGCACTCAGGGATTCCCTGAAGAACGTGCAGATTCGCCACCGCGATCTCAGCAGCTAGCCCATAACAAGAAGGACAGACTCCCCAAGATGCCCGCCCTCGAGATCACCATCATCAACAAGCTCGGTCTGCACGCCCGCGCGGCGGCCAAGTTCGTCGGCGTCGCGGGGCGCTACCCTTGCCAGGTCCGGGTCGGCCGCAATTCTGAAAGCTGCGTCGACGGCAAGAGCATCATGGCCGTGATGATGCTGGCTGCCGGCAAGGGCACCAACCTGCACCTGCATACCGAAGGCGAACAGGAAGACGAGGCGTTGAACGCGCTGGTCGAACTGATCAACAACCGTTTCGACGAAGGCGAGTAGCCTCTTCCCAGCGACAACGAAAAAGCCGCCAACTGGCGGCTTTTCCTTTCCGGCGATTGCGGCCGGCGTCAATTCAGCGCGGGTCGGATGAGTCCCCTAGCCCAGCGCGGTATCCAGCACCATCATCAGGCAGAAGCCGAACACCAGGCCCAGCGTAGCCTCGGCGGCATGTCCCTGGCGGTGGGACTCGGGAATGATCTCGTGGGTGACCACGAAGAGCATCGCTCCCGCCGCGGCGGCCAGCCCCCAGGGCAGGAGCAGCGCGGAGAGGCCGACCAGCCAGGCGCAGAGCACCGCGAACAGCGGCTCGACCAGGCCCGACGCGGCACCGACCAGCATCGCCTTGAAACGCGACATACCGACTCCGGCCAGCACCAGCGCCACCACCAGCCCTTCCGGCACATCCTGCAGAGCGATGCCCAGGGCGAGGCCGTTGGCCTCGTCCAGGCCGGCACCGGCCGACACGCCAACCGCCATGCCTTCGGGGATGTTGTGCAGGACGATGGCCGTGACGAACAGCAGGATGCGCGGGGGAATGCCACCAGACAGTGGCGCGCCCTCGCAACCGGGATGGACGTCCGGCATCAGCCGGCCGAGGATGAACAGCCCCATCACGCCGACCGCCAGGCCGAAACTGACCAGGAACCCCGCGCCGAACTTCGAGTAGCCGAGGTCGCCGGCCGCGGATAGCGCCGGCATGATCAGCGAGAAGGCCGTCGCCGAGAGCATCACGCCGGCACCGAAGCCCAGCAGCGCATCCGACAGGCGCGCCGGCATGGTCTTCACCACCAGCACCGGCATCGCCCCGAGAGCGGTACCGAAGGCGCAGAGCAGGCCGCCTTTCAACGCCAGCACGATGGGCGCCGGCAGGTTGAGCTCGGCCAGCAACAGCGCGTGGCGGCCGAGCAGGTAGCCGCCGCCGATGAAGATCAGCAGGCCCAGCAGGTTGCGCAGCGTCCGCCCGTTACCTTCGGCGATGCCATGGAGCAACGCCTTCATCGCTGCACCGCCAGGCTGCCGGCCAGCCATCTCGCATCACGGGTAACACTAGGCCAGGGCTTGCGCATAGCGACGCGCGACCTCCCGCCAGTCGATCACGTTGTAGAAAGCGCCGATGTATTCCGGGCGGCGGTTCTGGTACTTCAGGTAATAGGCGTGCTCCCATACGTCCAGGCCGAGGATCGGCGTATTGCCGTTCATCAGCGGGCTGTCCTGGTTGCCGCTGCTCTCCACCAGCAAGCTGCCCTGGGGAGTCACGCTGAGCCAGGCCCAGCCGCTGCCGAAGCGGGTCAGCGCAGCCTTGGTGAACGCATCCTTGAACGCCTCGAAGCCCCCGAGCTGCTCATCGATGGCCCGCCCCAGGTCGCCATCGGGACGGCCACCGCCCTGGGGCGACATCACGGTCCAGAACAGCGAGTGGTTGGCATGCCCACCGCCATTGTTGACAACCGGGGTGCGCAGCTTCTCCGGCAGACCAGCCAGTTGCCGCAGCAGGCTTTCCACCGGCTGCTCGGCATAGGGCGTGCCTTCCAGCGCGGCGTTCAGGTTGTTCACATAGGTCTGGTGGTGCTTGCTGTGGTGGATCTCCATGGTCAGCGCATCGATGTGCGGTTCCAGGGCATCGTAGGCGTAGGGCAAGGGCGGCAAGGCGTGGGGCATGGAAACTCTCCGTCAGTGATAGCGAAGTGAGGGGGGCGGAGCGAGGAACTCGGGTCGGACCTCCGCGTTCGGCGGTCCCTTGAGCAGGCGCTCGGTGCGCGGATAGGCACCGTGTTCGCCGATGAACGACAGCAGTTCGACATAGGTGCGCCGGCTGTGATGCTGGGCCGCCTGGCGCAGGGCCAACGGCAGCTTCTGGTCGGCGCTGACCCGCAACAGGCGCTCGTGGCAGGCGCAGAGGTATTCGGCGGTCTCCTCCGGTTGCTCCAGTTGCAGGTGCAAGTCGGCCAGGTTGTGATGGGAAATGACGAACGCCATCACCGCCTCGTCGGCGTCGCCCCAGCGTTCCAGCAGCACCTGGGCCAGGGCCAGGGCATGGAGGTAGTGCTCACGCGCATCGATCAATGCGCCGGTGACGAAACAGCGGTTGCCCTGTTCGATCGTTCGTTGCCAATGACGCATGGCGGTACCTCCAGTGGTGGGGCGGCCTCAGAGGCCGCCAGCCGTGAGTTTTTCCGGATCCAGCAACACCTCCAGGCGCGCACGGTCCAGATCGGTGTTTTCCAGCGCCACATCGATGATCGGCCGTCCCTCGCGATAGGCCTGCTTGGCGATTTCCGCAGCCTTCTGGTAGCCGATGATCGGGTTCAGCGCAGTGACCAGGATCGGGTTGCGCGCCAACGCCTCGCTGAGCTTGCCCTGGTTGACCTTGAAGCTGGCGATGGCCTTGTCCGCCAGCAGCCGGCTGACGTTGGCCAGCAACTGGATGCTGTGCAACAGGTTGTCGGCCACCAGCGGCAGCATCACGTTCAGTTCGAAGTTGCCCGATTGGCCGGCGACGGCAATGGCGGCGTCATTGCCGATCACCTGGGCGGCGACCATCGCGGTGGCCTCCGGGATCACCGGGTTGACCTTGCCGGGCATGATCGAGGAGCCTGGTTGCAGCGCTTCCAGCTCGATCTCGCCGAGCCCGGCAAGCGGCCCGGAGTTCATCCAGCGCAGGTCGTTGGCCAGCTTCATCAGGGTCACGGCCAGGGTCTTCAACTGGCCGGACGCAGCGACCGCCGTGTCCTGCGAACCGATCAGGGCGAAGAAGTCGTCGCCGGGGCGGAACGCCAGCCCGGTCAGGTCGTTCAGCTCCTGGCTGAAACGTTCGGCGAACCGCGGATGGGCGTTGATCCCGGTGCCCACCGCGGTGCCGCCCTGTGCCAACTGCTGCAAGGCAGGAAGTACGCTCTCGATGTGCACGCCGGCCTGTCGCACCTGCTGCGCCCAGCCACCGAGCACCTGGCTCATGCGTACCGGCATCGCATCCATCAGGTGGGTGCGGCCGGTCTTCACATAGGCATGCACTTCTCCGGCCTTGCTCTGGATAGTCTGCTCCAGGTGGCGCAGCGCCGGCAGCAGGCGTTCGCTGATCTCGAGGGCGGCACTGATGTGGATGGTCGAGGGGATGATGTCGTTGCTGCTCTGCCCGCAGTTCACATGGTCGTTCGGATTGACCTTGCCGCCCAGGCGGCGACTGGCCAGGGTCGCCACCACTTCGTTGGCGTTCATGTTGGAACTGGTGCCGGAGCCGGTCTGGAACACATCCACCGGGAAATGCTGCATGAAATCCTCTTGCAGCAACTGCAGGCAGGTCTCGGCGATCGCCTCGCCCATCGGTGCATCCAGTTGCTGCAGGGAGACGTTCGCCCGCGCCGCCGCGGCCTTGGCCAGCAGCAGGGCGCGGACGAAGGCCTGGGGCATGCGCTGGCCGCTGACCGGGAAGTTGTTCACCGCGCGCTGGGTCTGGGCGCCATAGAGGGCGGTCGCCGGGACCGCCAGTTCGCCCATGCTGTCGCGTTCGATGCGGGTGTCAGTCATCTTGGTTTCCTTGTTGCGGGTGATCGAAGCTCATCGACGGCGCCAGGTCCTGCCTGGCCATTCGTACGGAGAGCTGGCGCAGCCGTCGCCGCTGGCTGCCGTTGGTGGTCAGTCGCTGAAGTTCGCAGAGGGGCCGGTAGGCGTAGTCGAGGCAGAGGCTGCGCCAGTGCCAGGGCAATATCGGATCGCGACCGGTATCGAGCAGGAGGTTGTAGGCTTTCTCGAACAGCGGCCAGGCGGCCACACCTTCCCAACCGGCGAGATAGCGCGCCTCGCCGAGGTACTGGTCGAGCAGGCGCGGTTCGTCGGGATCGAGCGCGCAGCGGATCTGCGTGCCCAGCCAGTACCAGTGATCCAATGCTTGCGGGTCGTGCGCCTCGAAGGACATGGCAACCTCACCAGACGATAATGAGATTGATTATTGTTTTCTTCTTGGCAAAAGACAAGCATGGTCCCCATAGAGGCGGACAATCGAACAGGCGGAAACGAAAACGCCAGCGACGAGCGCTGGCGTTCTACAGAGGGAAACCCGGCCTCAGCGCCCGGCTACCATCATCGACTCGACCAGTACAGAACCGGTATGCAGGTTGCCGCGCCGTTCGATGTCCTTGCCGACCGCGACGATACGGCGGAACAGGTCGCGCAGGTTGGCGGCGATGGTGACTTCCTGGACCGGGAACTGGATCTCGCCGTTCTCGACCCAGTAGCCGGCGGCGCCGCGGGAATAATCGCCGGTCACCAGGTTGACGCCCTGCCCCATCAACTCGGTGACCAGCAGGCCACGCCCCATCCGGCGTATGAGAGCGGCCTGGTCCTCGTCGCCATGGCTGACGAACAGGTTATGCACTCCGCCGGCGTTGGCCGTGCTCGGCAAGCCGAGCTTGCGCCCGGAATAGGTGCCCAGGACATAGGACACCAGCTCGCCGTTCTCGACGAATGGCTTGGCATAGGTCGCCAGGCCGTCGCTATCGAAGCTGGCGCTGCCGAGCGCGCCGACCAGGTGCGGCCGCTCGTCGATGCTCAACCATTCGGGAAACAGGCGCTGGCCCAGCGCGCCTTCGAGGAAGGATGACTTGCGATACAGGCTGCCGCCTGAGATCGCCCCGAGGAAATGGCCGAACAGGCCAACAGCGATTTCCGGAGCGAACAGCACCGGCACTTCGGCGGTCTGCACCGGCCGCGCGCCCAGTCGGCTGGCGGCGCGCTCGGCGGCGCGCCGACCGATCGACTCGGCGCTGGCCAAGGCCTCGCCACGGCGGTTGACGTCATACCAATAGTCACGCTGCATCTGTCCTTCGCCCTCGGCGATCATCACGCAGCTGAGGCTGTGCCGGGTGCTGGCGTAACCACCGATGAAACCGTGGCTGTTACCGTATACCCGGCAGCCCTGGTGGGTATTCAGGGTGGTGCCGTCGGCCTTGGTCACCCGCTTGTCGGCGGCGAACGCCGCTGCCTCGCAAGCCAGGGCTCGTTCCACGGCCTGCTCGGGACTCAGGCTCCATGGATGATAGAGGTCCAGCTCGGGCAACTCGCGGGCCATCAACGCGGCATCGGCGAGACCGGCGCATTCGTCCTCGGAGGTATGGCGGGCGATCGCCAGCGCCGCCGCCACCGTCTCGCGGATGGCCGCCTCGCCGGTCGCCGAGGTGCTCGCCGAGCCCTTGCGCTGGCCTGCGTAGAGGGTGATGCCGAAACCTTGGTCACGGTTGAACTCGACGGTTTCCACCTCGCCCTGGCGCACGCTGGTGGACAGGCCCTGCTCCAGCGACACCGCCACTTCGCAGGCACTGGCGCCCTGGCGGCGGGCCTCGGCGATGATCTGCTCGACCTGCTCGCGAAGGTCCGGAAGCACGGAGGGACCGACTGCCGCGGCATGTAGACTCATCTGTTGACTCTCCTGTTGACGTGGCCGCCCACGCGGCCGGGCCGGACAAGCGGCCCCTGACTCGTTATCATGACGGCGTTTTCCACTGGACCACCACCATGGCTGAATTTCACGACGACGACTCGCAATTCGAAGAGAAGAGCAAGTCGCAGATCAAACGCGAGCTGCATGCCCTGCAGGACCTCGGCGAGCGCCTGACCACCCTGCAACCGCAGTTGCTGGAGCGCCTGCCGCTCACCGACCCGCTACGCAAGGCGCTGCTCGAGGCGCCGAAGCACAAGGCGCACATCGCCCGCAAACGGCATATCCAGTACATCGGCAAACTGATGCGCGACCAGGACGTGGACGCCATCGTCGCCCTCATCGACCAGGTGGACTCCTCCACCCGCCAGTACAACGAACGTTTCCATGCCCTCGAACGTTGGCGCGACCAGTTGATCGCCGGCGGCGACGCAGCGCTCGACGCCTTCGTCGGGGAGTTCCCCGAGTGCGATCGCCAGCACCTGCGCGGCCTGGTCCGCCACGCCCAGCACGAGGCCGCGCACAACAAACCGCCGGCCGCCGCACGCAAAGTGTTCAAGTACATCCGCGAACTGGACGAAACCAAGCGCGGCCTGCGCTAGGTTTCGTCGCGCCGGCGCCCGGGCCATGCCTCAGGCGCCGGTGCCGCCGACGGTGATCGCATCGATCTTCAGGGTCGGCTGGCCGACGCCGACCGGCACCGACTGACCGTCCTTCCCGCAGGTTCCCACGCCACTGTCCAGGGCCAGGTCGTTGCCGACCATGGATACCCGGCTCATCGCTTCCGGACCGTTGCCGATCAGGGTGGCGCCTTTCACCGGGGTGGTGATCCTGCCGTTCTCGATCAGGTAGGCCTCGCTGGTGGAGAACACGAACTTGCCGCTGGTGATATCGACCTGGCCACCGCCGAGGTTGGCGCAGTAGATACCCTTCTCCACCGAGGCGATGATTTCCTGCGGATCGCTCTCGCCGGCCAGCATGTAGGTGTTGGTCATGCGTGGCATCGGCAGGTGCGCGTAGGACTCGCGGCGGCCGTTACCGGTGCGCGCCACGCCCATCAGGCGGGCGTTGAGCTTGTCCTGCATGTAGCCCTTGAGCACGCCGTTCTCGATCAGCACGTTGCAGTTGCTCGGCGTGCCTTCGTCATCCACGCTCAGCGAGCCGCGACGCCCGGCCAGGGTGCCGTCGTCGACGATGGTGCACAGGCTCGAGGCGACCTTTTCGCCGACCCGGCCGCTGTAGGCGGAGCTGCCCTTGCGGTTGAAGTCGCCCTCCAGGCCGTGGCCGACCGCTTCGTGGAGCAGGACCCCGGACCAACCCGCTCCCATCACCACCGGCAGGGTGCCGGCCGGCGCGGGGATCGCCTCGAGGTTGACCAGCGCCTGGCGCAGGGCCTCGCGGGCGTAGCCCATGGCACGATCCTCCTGGAGGAAATAGCGATAGTCGGTGCGACCGCCGCCGCCGTGGCCGCCGCGTTCGCGTCGGCCGTTCTGTTCGACGATCACGCTGACGTTGAAACGCACCAGCGGACGAATGTCGGCGGCCAGCGAACCGTCGCTGGCCGCTACCAGGATCTGCTCCCAGACGCCGGCCATGCTCACCGTGACCTGCTGGATGCGGGGATCGAGCGCACGGGTAGCGGCGTCGATCTGCTTCAGCAACTCGACCTTCTCGGCGCGGCTGAGCACGTCCAGCGGGTTCTCGCCGGCGTACAGGCGAGCCGGCGCCACGGCCTTGAACGCCTGCACGCTGCCGTTCTGTCCCGCACGGGAAATCGAACGGGCCGCCACCGCGGCCTGTTTCAACGCCTCGGCGGTGATCGCATTGCTATAGGCGAAGCCGGTCTTCTCGCCCGACTGCGCGCGTACCCCGACCCCCTGGTCGAGATTGAAGCTGCCTTCCTTGACGATGCCGTCCTCGAGCATCCACGACTCGGAGACCTGGCTCTGGAAATACAGGTCGGCGGCATCGATGCCCGGGCCGTTCAGTTCATGAAGAATGCCGGGCAGGCTGTCCAGCTCCAGACCACCGGGGGCCAGCAACTGCTGGCTGACGGATGACAACAACTCGCTCATATTCACTCCGTACGCGCCGGCCGCGGTTCGGCCGGCGGGAAAAATCGTCTGTGCGCCACCACCGGCATGCGCCGGCGGATATCCGCCTGTTCTGCGGCGTCGCGCGCCGCCAGCAGCACCGCTTCGCCCTGCGGCCGCTCGGCCAGGACCCGGCCCCAGGGATCGACGATGGCCGAATGGCCGAACGTCTCCCGGCCCCGTGGGTGGACGCCACCCTGTCCGGCCGCCAGCAGGTAGCACTGGGTCTCGATGGCGCGGGCGCGGACCAGCACCTGCCAGTGCGCCGCGCCAGTCACCGCGGTGAACGCCGACGGCGCCGTGATCAGCTCTGCGCCGGCCTCGCGCAGCGCGGTATAGAGTTCCGGAAAACGCAGGTCGTAGCAGACCGTCAGGCCAAGGCGACCGACCGGCGTATCCGCCACCACGATCTTCTGACCGAAAGCATAGTCGTCGGATTCACGATAGCGGCCCCGCGCATCGGCTACGTCCACATCGAACAGGTGCAGCTTGTCGTAGCGGGCGACCCGTTCTCCATGCTCGTCGATCAGCAGCGAACAGGCATTCGCCTTCGCCTCGGGTTGCCCATCCGGCGGCAGCGGCAGCGTTCCAGCGACTATCCACAACCTGAGGTCGCGAGCGGCGGAATTCAACCACGGCAGGATAGGCCCGTTCCCCCGCGCCTCGGCGCGCCCCAGCTCGGCCAGGTCGCGCCGGCCCATGGCGGCGAAATTTTCCGGTAGCACGGCGAGCCGCGCCCCGCCCTCGGCGGCCTGTTCCAGCAGGCGACGGGCGGCGGCCAGGTTGGCCGTCACGTCGTCCTGGCTGACCATCTGGATCACGGCAATGGACATGGTTTCCTCCTCGCGGACGAAAGCGCCGCGTCGCGGCCCGGGCGCCGCTCAGCGGGGCTTCTCGAATGGCTTGTCGAAGCTGATCTTCGGATCCTGCCAGGGGCCCTTGACGCTGTATTGCACGCTGGCGAAGCGCGAGACCCGGTCGCCGAGCAACTTGTCGACGACGAAGACCGCGCCGCCGACCGCCGGACCGCCGACTATCAGTGCCGCCAGGGTCAGGTTGTTGGTCAATGGCAAGGTCACCAGCAGCTTGGCGTCGATCCGATCGTGAGCCAGGTCCAGGGTACCGTTCAACTCCAGGTTGCTCGACGGCCCTTCCAGCTTCAGCGGCTCGCGGGTGATGTAGACGCCGTCGGTGGCGGAGAGAACCCCCTTCACCCGGTCATAGCTCAGTCCCTTGCCGAGGATGTCCGAGAAATCCAGGCGCAGCCGGCGGTTGATCGCGTTGAAATTGAGCAGGCCGAACACTCGCAGCGCCTGGGCGCTGCCTTCGACCTCGACGAACTGCCCCTTGCGCAGCGATGCATCCATGCTGCCGCTGAAGCGCTTCAGGGCCATGTAGGCCGGCGATCCCGGCCACTGGCCGTTGATATCCATGCGGAAACGTTCGCTGGTGGCGCTCGGCGCGAAATTCCAGGCCTTGAGCACATCCGCCAGGTTCTTGCCCTCAATCCGTCCCTGGTAGGTGCTGCGGGTATTGCCCGGACTGCCGTCCCAGCGCAGGCTGCCATTGACGTGCAGGCCACGCAGGTCGAGGTCCAGGTCGTTGAACGCCACGCCGTTGCTGCCCGGCCGTACCTTCAGGCTCCAGGCGCCCAGCGGCTGGCCGCCAAGGGCGACCTGGCCGATCTTCACGTCTACCGCCGGCAGGCTGCGCGGATCGACGGCGGCCAGCGGGTCCGAGTCCTCCACCTTGTTCTCGTCGGGAAGGGTCGACTTCGGCAGGTTCAGGCGGTCCAGATCGACCACGATCGGCGCGCCCCTGGCATCCGGCAGGACCAGACGCCCCGATGCGAGGTCGCTGACCAGCACCAGTTGCCAGGCCCGCTCCTGGCGGGCCAGGTCGACGGTCAGGTTCTTCAGCTCCTGGCCGAAGCCCTTGAAGCTGTCGATGCGCAGGTCGGCGCCGCGCAGCAGGCCCGCAGCGCTACTGGCAGCCTGGTCGCCATTGCCGTAGCGCTTCAGAGTGGCCTGCCAGGCGTCCCAGTCCAGTTCCGCCAGACGCCCGCGCACCCGCAGCCCCTGTGCCGAGGGCAGCAGCGCCGGGTCACCACCCAGGCGCAGGGCGCCGCGTCCGTTCAGCGGCTTGTCCGCCGGGGCCGCATAGGCCAGGCTGGCGAGGCCGTCGTAACGCGCCCAGTAACGCCGTTCGGCGCCATCCAGGGTCATCCGCCACTGGGTCGGCCGCGCCTGGGCGGCCGTCTTGCCGAACGGCGCCGGCAGGTCGACGACGGCGCCCTTGAGATCCGAATCGATCTGCAACTGGCTGTCCTTGCCATCCAGCAGCAGGTTGAGCTGGAACGGCAGGCGTCCCGAGACCGGCAACGGACGCTGGCCAGCGCCGAGCCAGTCGCTCAGTGACTTGACCGCCACCTGGCCGTTGAGCAGCAAGCGCGTGCGCGCATCGCCGCGCCCCTCGGCGACGATCCGCCCGCGTACCTCGCTGCCCAGCACCCGGGCCTGCACCGCCGGGGCGCTCAGGCCCTTGGCCAGGTCGAAACGGAAGTCGCCCTTCACTTCGCTCATATCCAGCTTCGGACTGGGCATCTTCAGGGTCGCGCCCACGGTGGAGAAATCCACGACCACCCCGGTCTTGCCGGCCTCGTCGTGGTCCAGTGGAATATCCAGCTTCAGGTGGCCCTGCAAGGGCCCGTCGCCCTCCCAGCCGGCGAAAATCTTGCGGGTCGGGATCGGCGCTTCCTGGAGCAGCTTGATGCCGTCCTTCAGGTTACTGTCGACGGCGCCATCCACATACAGGTGCGGCGTCTGTCCCGGCCGGCCGAGAGGTATGTCGACCTTGACGTCGCTGACCCGGGAATTCAGCAGATTCCCGCTGGAGGCCAGCACGCGGACTCCGGAATCCTCGACGAACACCTCGCCAACCGTTTTGCTCAAGGCGGGCCAGCCGGGCTGGTAGGCCAGCTCGCCGTCGCGAACCTTGAAGTAGAGGTTCATGACGTGGGCTTCGGCCGCCGCGCCGCGGTTCAGCGAGCCCTGCCACTGGAAGTAGCCCTGCTCGACATGGCCACTGCGGATCGCCGTCTTCAACCAGTTCGCCAGGCTTTTGTTCATTCCCGGCAACTGGGTCGGCAGGTACTTGGCGGTGAAGCGCGCGTCGCCGTCGCTGAGGCCGACCTGCAGGTCCATGTAGTCTTCAGCGCCGGGATCGCGCATCAGGCGGATCAGCATGTCGCCGGCCAGGCTGCCCTCCTCGCCCTCGACCCGCATCAGATGGCTGCCGAGGGTGAAGGCACGGTCGTCCAGGCTCCAGAACATCCGCGTGCGGGCCTCGCGGTAGCGCCACGGCTCGGGAAACACCTTGGCCAGGTGCAGCATGAAATCCTGCGCCGACGCGTCGAGCTGGCCTCCGGCCAGGGTACCGGTCAAGGTGCCGCTGACGTTTTCCACCGCCGGGACCTCATGGAACGCCGAGATACCGACCTTTTCCAGGTTGGTTGCGTAGCTGACCCGCTCGGGCACCTCTCGCTGCGGCCAGAAATCGGCGTTCAGGTTGTGCAGGATGCCCTTCGGCTTCAGGCCCACCACCCACTCCGCCGCCGCGTCCGGCAGCGGCGCCAGCGCTTCTATCGCCGGCACCAGGGGCGTCAGGTCGACGCGGTCGGCCTGCAGCTTCCAGTGTGGCTCGTTGTTCTGCTGGTCGCGACGCAACAGCAACTCCACCTCGCCCCAGCGCTGCTCGCCGAAATTCGCCGCCAGGTCGCCGACCCGAACCTTCCAGCCCTGCGCTTCGCGATCGAAAAACAGGTTCATGCCCAGGTCGTTGATTTCCACCGGCTTGCGCGCGGCATACGAGGCCTTCAACTGCGGCGCCAGCAGCCGTGCCACCAGCCGTTGCGCCTTGCCGTCGCGCCAGTCGAACCAGAAGTCTCCGCCGGCCTTGGCCCGGACGATCTTCCATTCCTGGGTCAGACCGGCCGGCAACCATTGCGCCCAGTCGCTCTGCGGCAGGCTGAGATAGAACCTGGCGCTGCTGCGCGGCCAGTCCTCGCTGTCGATCCGCCCTTCGGCGTGCAGCGCCAGAGGTTGGCCGTCCGGCAGTTGCAGGCGGGCATCGAGACTCTGCCCACCAACCGATGAACTGCGCAGGGTCGCGCCGACCGCGCTGAGCGACAACGCTGCGCTTCCCCGCGGCGCCACCTCCAGTTGACTGTCCAGCAGCGAGATGCGTTGGGTCTGCAGCAGGAATTGCAGGAGCTTCCGGGGATCGCTGGGCTTGTCACTGTGCGGCAGGCCATCCAGGCTCCACTGGCCATCCTCGCCTTCGCGCAGGGTCAGCTTGAGTCCCTCCAGCTCCAGGCTGCCGATCCGCACCTGGCGCGCCAGCAGGCTGCCGAGCAGGTCCGGCGCCAGCCGCACCCGCGCCAGGCGCAGACTCTGTTCGCCGTCGCCGACCTGGATGTCGCGCGCCACCACCAGAGGCTCGAAGCCGCGCCAGGAGCCCGTCAGCTCGGCAATCCGCACCGGTATGCCGAGTTGCTTGCCAGCTTCGTCCTCCAGCTGCTGGCGGTATTCGGCCACCAGCGGCACCAGTTGCCGGCCAAGGCTGACGTACAGCGCCAGCAGCACCAGTACCAGGGCGCACAGACCCAGGACGATCCGTAGCAGTCGCGTTCCGAGGCTTCCCACATCCGCCATTTCAGCCATACGCCTCAGAGCAGGACCACGTCATATTGCTCCTGCGAGTACATCGCCTCGACCTGGAACTTGATAGTGCGGCCGATGAACGCCTCGAGATCGGCGACGTTGCCCGACTCCTCGTCGAGCAGCCGGTCCACCACCTTCTGGTTGGCCAGCACCAGGTAGGAGTCGGCCTGGTAGGCACGCGCCTCGCGGAGAATCTCGCGGAAAATCTCGTAGCAGGTGGTTTCCGCAGTCTTCAGCATGCCGCGTCCCTGGCAGCAGGGGCACGGCTCGCAGAGGATCTGCACCAGGCTTTCGCGGGTGCGTTTGCGGGTCATCTGCACCAGGCCCAACTCGGTGATGCCGATGATGTTGGTCTTCGCGTGGTCGCGCTCCAGTTGCTTCTCCAGGGTGCGCAGGACCTGCCGGCGATGCTCCTCGTCCTCCATGTCGATGAAGTCGATGATGATGATCCCGCCCAGGTTGCGCAGGCGCAGTTGGCGGGCGATCGCGGTGGCCGCCTCGAGGTTGGTCTTGAAGATGGTTTCCTCGAGGTTGCGATGGCCGACGAAGGCGCCGGTGTTCACGTCGATGGTGGTCATCGCCTCGGTCGGATCGACGATCAGGTAGCCGCCGGACTTCAGCAGTACCTTGCGCTCCAGGGCTTTCTGGATTTCGTCCTCGACGCCGTAGAGATCGAAGATCGGTCGCTCGCCCGGGTAGTGTTCGAGGCGATCGGAAATCTCCGGCATCAATTCTTCGACGAAGGAAGTGATCTTCTGGAAGTTCTCTCGCGAGTCGATGCGGATCTTCTCGATCCGCGGGTTCACCAGGTCGCGCAGGGTACGGATCGCCAGGGACAGGTCTTCGTAGATCACCGAAGGCGCGCCGACGGTCTGGATCTGCGCGGCGATCTGGTCCCATAGCCGGCGAAGGTAGCGGATGTCGGCGAGAATCTCGTCCTCGCCCGCACCTTCCGCGGCGGTGCGCAGGATGAAGCCGCCCTGTCCCTCGATGCCTTCCGCCGCCACGCAGTCGGCCACCACCTTCTTCAGGCGCTCGCGCTCGACTTCGTCCTCGATCCGCAGGGATATCCCGACATGACTGGTGCGCGGCATGTACACCAGATAGCGCGAAGGAATCGACAGGTGGGTGGTCAGCCGTGCGCCCTTGGTGCCGATCGGATCCTTGGTCACCTGCACCACCAGCGCCTGCCCCTCATGGACCAGGGCACTGATGCTTTCCACGGCGCTGCCTTCGCGATTGGATATCTCGGCGGCATGGATGAACGCCGCACGTTCCAGGCCGATGTCGACGAACGCCGCCTGCATCCCCGGCAGTACCCGTACCACCCGCCCCTTGTAGATATTGCCGACGATGCCGCGCCGCTGGGTGCGTTCGACATGCACTTCCTGCAGGACGCCGTTTTCCACCACCGCCACGCGCGACTCCATCGGCGTGATATTGATCAGGATCTCTTCGCTCATGCGTCCACTGTCCTTATTTCGGCGCGTTAGGCGTTACGGCGGGTTGCCACCCACGGGCTGCCAGCAAGGGATGCCGAATTCCCTCAACAGTTCCGCAGTTTCACACAAAGGCAGCCCGACCACCGCACTGTAACTGCCTTCGATGCGGCTGACGAATATCGCCCCGAGGCCCTGGATCGCATATCCGCCCGCTTTGTCCGCCGGCTCGCCGCTCTGCCAGTAGCGCAGCGCTTCTTCCGGAGCGACCTGGCGGAAGCGCACCCGGCACTCCACCACCCGCGCCTCGACGCCGCCAGCGGCGGCCAGGGCCACGGCGGTGAGAACCTGGTGTTCGCGCCCGGACAGCGCAGCCAGCATGGCCAGCCCGTCGGCCTGGTCCACGGGCTTGCCGAGAATTCGCCCGTCGATCACCACCGAGGTATCCGCGCCCAGGACACAACCGCCCTCGCCGCGCCCTTGCAGCATAGCCAGCCCGGCGGCCGCCTTGCCGCGCGCCAGGCGCTCGACGTAGGCGGCGGGCGCTTCGTTCGGCAAGGGGGACTCGTCGATAGCGGTGGCGAGCACGGACAGCGGCACGCCGATCTGGGTCAGCAGTTCACGGCGACGGGGCGAGGCGGAGGCGAGATACAACGACGGCATGGAGGCTCCCGGGAAACGCGTCGGGCGATGCGCCGATCACCCGTTTCGAAGAATGACGATATCCGCCGCAGCATAGCTGCGAAGCGGACCTACCTCACGTTGAGACGCAGGCGGACGAACTGCAGCAGGGCGTACACCCAGGGCCAGAGCAGCGCGCTGACCAGGGCCGGGAGCAGGAAGGTCAGGGTCGGCGGACGATTGCCGGTCAGGGCGTTGAGCCAGAGCTGGAGCAGCTGCGCCAGGCCGTAGACCACCACCAGCACCAGGCACTGCTGCCAGGCCGGGAACATGCGCAGGCGCTGGTGCAGGGACAGCACGAGGAAGGTGATCAGGCCGAGGATCAGCGCGTTCTGCCCGAGCAGGTTGCCGTAGAGCACGTCCTGGGCCAGGCCGAGCAGCCAGGCGGTGACCATCCCGACGCGCTCGGGCAGCAGCAACACCCAGTAGGTCAGCAGCATCGCCAGCCACAGCGGGCGGCCGATCTCGGTGAAGGTAGGCATCGGCGCTACGGCCAGCACCAGCCCGACCAGCAGGCTCAGCCAGATCACCCAGACATTGTTCGAACCTTGAGTCGCGCGAGCCATCAGCGGCGTCCCCCGTTCGCCGCCGGAGCGGCAGGCTGCGTGGGAGCTGGCGCGGGCGCGGCGGCGGGCTGCTGCGCAGCACCCTGGGCTGCCGGGGTGGCCGGCGACGGCGCGGCGGCCGGTTGCGCGGCAGGCTGGGGCGCCTGGGCGCCGGCGGCGGCTTTCTTGTCCGCCTCTTCCTGGGCCTCGGCGGCGTCGTTGGCGCGCTGTTCCGGGGTGCGGCTGTCGCTGAACACCAGCAGCACGTAGCGGCTACGGTTCATCTTCGCGGTCGGCACCGCGCGCACCACGGCGAACGGCTGGCCGGAATCGTGGATCACTTCCTTGACCGTGGCCACCGGATAGCCGGCGGGGAAGCGTTGCCCCAGGCCGGAGCTGACCAGTAGGTCGCCTTCCTTGATGTCGGCGGTGTCGGCGACGTAGCGCAATTCCAGGCGCTCGGGATTGCCGGTGCCGACAGCGATGGCGCGCAGGCCGTTGCGATTGACCTGCACCGGGATACTGTGGGTGGTGTCGGTGAGCAGCAGGACCCGCGCGGTATAGGGCATCACCTCGACCACCTGGCCCATCAGGCCGCTGGCATCGAGCACCGGCTGGCCGACGAAGACGCCGTCGTTCTCGCCCTTGTCGATCATGATGCGTTGGGTGAAGGGGTTCGGATCGACGCCGATCAGCTCGCTGACCAGTACCTTGTCGTCGACCAGCGCGGCGGAATTGAGCAGCTCGCGCAGGCGCACGTTCTGCTCGGTGAGCGCGGCGAGTTTCTGCACCCGGCGCTGCATCAGCAGGGACTCGGCCTTGAGGCGTTCGTTCTCGGCGATCAGCTCGCTACGGCTGCTGAACTGGTCGCGCACGCCTTCCCAGGCGCGCACCGGCATTTCCGCCAGGCCGTAGAAAGGCGTGAGCACCATCCCCAGCTTGCTGCGGACGGGCTCCAGATAGTCGAACCGGGCGTCCACCACCATCAGGCTGACCGACAGCACGGCCAGCACCAACAGGCGAACGCCCAGCGACGGGCCTTTGGAGAATAGCGGTTTGATGATCCGCTCCTAGGCGACGATGCTCGCCACCTTACTCGGTGGAGAGCAGGTCCATGGAGTGGCGGTCCATCATCTCCAGCGCACGGCCACCGCCGCGAGCCACGCAGGTCAGCGGCTCCTCGGCGACGATCACCGGCAGGCCGGTTTCCTGTGCCAGCAGCTTGTCCAGGTCGCGCAGCAGCGCGCCACCGCCAGTCAGCACCAGGCCGCGCTCGGCGATATCCGAGGCCAGCTCCGGCGGCGATTGCTCGAGGGCGCTCTTGACCGCCTGGACGATGGTCGCCAGGGACTCCTGCAGGGCCTCGAGGACCTCGTTGGAGTTCAGGGTGAAGCTGCGCGGTACGCCTTCGGCCAGGTTACGGCCGCGGACGTCGACTTCGCGAACGTCGCCGCCCGGGAAGGCGGTGCCGATCTCCTGCTTGATGCGCTCGGCGGTGGATTCGCCGATCAGGCTGCCGTAGTTGCGGCGCACGTAGGTGACGATGGCTTCGTCGAAGCGGTCGCCGCCGACGCGGACGGATTCGGCGTAGACCACGCCGTTGAGGGAAATCAGGGCGATCTCGGTAGTGCCGCCGCCGATGTCTACGACCATCGAGCCGCGGGCCTCCTCGACCGGCAGGCCGGCGCCGATGGCGGCAGCCATCGGCTCTTCGATCAGGAACACCTCGCGGGCGCCGGCGCCCAGGGCGGATTCGCGGATGGCCCGGCGCTCAACCTGGGTGGACTTGCACGGTACGCAGATCAGCACGCGCGGGCTGGGCTGCAGGAAGCTGTTCTCGTGAACCTTGTTGATGAAGTACTGCAGCATCTTCTCGCAGACGCTGAAATCCGCGATCACGCCGTCTTTCATCGGACGGATGGCGGCGATGTTGCCCGGGGTACGGCCGAGCATGCGCTTGGCCTCGGTGCCCACGGCGACGACGCTCTTCTGGCTGCCATGGCTGCGAATGGCGACCACGGACGGTTCGTTCAGGACGATGCCGCGCTCGCGCACATAAATAAGGGTATTGGCAGTACCCAGGTCGATCGACAGATCGCTGGAAAACATGCCACGCAATTTTTTGAACATGGGAAAGAAACCCTAGGCGAAGCGTGGGTGAAAAATACGCGGGTAAAAAAGTGCGGCAAACTCTAACAACGACGGGGATTTTGGGCAAGGCGGGCAATATGCTAAATTGCAGGCTTTTCCCGGCCCCACAAGGCCCGTCCAGGCGGAATTAGACCGCCGACCGCGGCATCCGTTCCCTGCCTTATATAACGCATGGCGCCCCGCCGCCCTTCCAAGGCCGCTTTTGCTGGAGACTCCCGATGGCGCTTGAACGCTCCGACGTGGAAAAAATCGCCCATCTCGCCCGCCTGGGCCTGAGCGAGGCCGATCTTCCGCGCACCACCGAGACCCTGAACAACATCCTCGGCCTGATCGACCAGATGCAGGCGGTCGACACCAGCGGCGTCGAACCGCTTGCCCACCCGCTGGAAGCCACCCAGCGCCTGCGTCCGGACGCGGTCACCGAGACCGATCACCGCGACGCCTACCAGACCATCGCCCCCGCCGTGGAAGAAGGTCTGTACCTGGTTCCGAAAGTCATCGAGTCATAAGGACGCGGACACATGCTGCATCAATTGACCCTCGCCGAGATCGCCCGCGCCCTCGCCGACAAGCAATTTTCCGCCGAAGAGCTGACCCGCACCCTGCTCGGTCGCATCCGGCAGCTGGATCCCCAGCTCAACAGCTTCATCAGCATCACCGACGACCTGGCCATCGCCCAGGCCAAGGCAGCCGACGAACGGCGCGCCAACGGCGAGAACGGCGCCCTGCTCGGCGCGCCGATCGCCCACAAGGACCTGTTCTGCACCCAGGGCGTACGCACCAGCTGCGGTTCGAAGATGCTCGACAACTTCGTCTCGCCCTACGACGCCACCGTGGTCGAGAAGCTCGCCGCCGCCGGCGCCGTTACCCTCGGCAAGCTGAACATGGACGAATTCGCCATGGGCTCGTCGAACCAGTCCAGCCACTACGGCGCGGTGAACAACCCCTGGAGCCTCGACCGCGTGCCGGGCGGCTCCTCCGGCGGCTCCGCCGCGGCAGTCGCCGCGCGCCTGCTGCCGGCCGCCACCGGCACCGATACCGGCGGCTCGATCCGCCAGCCGGCGGCGCTGACCAACCTCACCGGGATCAAGCCGACCTACGGCCGGGTTTCCCGCTGGGGCATGATCGCCTACGCCTCCAGCCTCGACCAGGGCGGCCCGCTGGCGCGCACCGCCGAGGACTGCGCGCTGATGCTGGGGGTGATGGCCGGATTCGATCCGAAGGACTCGACCAGCGTCGAACAGCCGGTGGACGACTACCTGGCCGCCCTGCAGAAGCCGCTGAGCGGCCTGCGCATCGGCCTGCCGCGGGAATACTTCGGCGCCGGCCTCGACAGCCGCATCGCCGACGCGGTACTGGCCGTGGTCGAGGAGCTGAAGACGCTCGGCGCCACGGTGAAGGACATTTCCCTGCCGAACATGCAGCACGCCATCCCTGCCTACTACGTGATCGCGCCGGCCGAGGCGTCCTCCAACCTGTCGCGCTTCGACGGTGTGCGCTATGGCTATCGTTGCGACGCCCCGCAGAACCTGGAAGACCTGTACAAGCGCTCGCGCGCGGAAGGCTTCGGCAGCGAAGTGAAGAACCGCATCATGGTCGGCACCTACGCACTGTCGGCCGGCTACTACGATGCCTATTACCTGCAGGCTCAGAAGATTCGCCGGCTGATCAAGAACGACTTCGTCAGCGCCTTTGCCGAAGTGGACGTGATCCTCGGCCCGACCACGCCGAACCCGGCCTGGAAGATCGGCGAGAAGAACGACGACCCGGTTTCCCAGTACCTGGAAGACATCTACACCATCACCGCCAACCTCGCCGGCCTGCCGGGGCTGTCCATGCCCGCCGGCTTCGTCGACGGCCTGCCGGTGGGTGTCCAGTTGCTCGCGCCCTACTTCCAGGAAGGTCGCCTGCTCAACGTCGCGCACCAGTACCAGCAGGTCAGCGACTGGCACACCCGCACCCCGGCCGGCTTCTAAGCCATGGCAACGCCACGCAGTCCCCTCCCCTCTCCCGGCGCGGAGAGGGCGACCCGCAGGGTCGGCAGCGGGACTGCGCAGGCACAGAAGGATTGAGGAACACCACATGCAATGGGAAACCGTGATCGGGCTGGAAATCCACGCACAGCTCGCCACCCAATCGAAGATCTTCTCCGGCAGCTCGACCGCCTTCGGCGCCGCGCCGAATACCCAGGCCAGCCTGGTCGACCTGGCCATGCCGGGCACCCTGCCGGTGCTAAACGAGGAGGCCGTACGCATGGCCTGCCTGTTCGGCCTGGCGATCGACGCACGGATCGACCGGCAGAACGTGTTCGCCCGCAAGAACTACTTCTACCCTGACCTGCCGAAGGGCTACCAGACCAGCCAGATGGACCATCCCATCGTCGGCAAGGGCCACCTCGACATCACCCTGGAAGACGGCACCACCAAGCGCATCGGCATCACCCGCGCGCACCTGGAGGAGGACGCCGGCAAGAGCCTGCACGAAGACTTCCAGGGCATGAGCGGCATCGACCTGAACCGCGCCGGCACACCGCTGCTGGAGATCGTTTCCGAGCCGGATATCCGCAGCGCCAAGGAAGCCGTGGCCTACGTCAAGGCGATCCACGCCCTGGTGCGCTACCTGGGCATCTGCGACGGCAACATGGCCGAGGGCTCGCTGCGCTGCGACTGCAACGTCTCGGTGCGACCGAAGGGCCAGGCCGAATTCGGCACCCGCGCCGAGATCAAGAACGTCAACTCCTTCCGCTTCATCGAGAAGGCGATCAACCATGAGATCCAGCGCCAGATCGAGCTGATCGAGGACGGCGGCAAGGTGGTCCAGGAAACCCGCCTGTACGACCCGAACAAGGACGAGACCCGCTCCATGCGCGGCAAGGAAGAAGCCAACGACTACCGTTACTTCCCCTGTCCCGACCTGCTGCCGGTGGTCATCGAACCCGAGTACCTGGCGAAGCTGCGCGAGCAACTGCCGGAACTGCCGGTGCAGAAGCGCGAACGCTTCGAGAGCCAGTACGGCCTGTCCGCCTACGATGCCAGCGTGCTGTCCGCCAGCCGCGAGATGGCCGACTACTTCGAGAAGGTCCAGGGTATCTGCGGCGACGCCAAGCTGGCGGCCAACTGGGTGATGGTCGAGCTGGGCAGCCTGCTCAACAAGGACGGCCTGGAGATCGAGCAGTCTCCGGTGTCCGCCGAGCAACTGGGCGGCATGATCCTGCGCATCAAGGACAACACCATCTCCGGCAAGATCGCCAAGATGGTCTTCGAAGCCATGGCCAACGGCGAGGGTTCCGCCGACCAGATCATCGAGGCCAAGGGCCTGAAGCAGGTCACCGACAGTGGCGCCATCGAGAAGATGCTCGACGAGGTGCTGGCGGCCAACGCCGAGCAGGTCGAGCAGTACCGCGCCGCCGACGAGGCCAAGCGCGGCAAGATGTTCGGCTTCTTCGTCGGCCAGGCGATGAAGGCCTCGAAAGGCAAGGCCAACCCGCAGCAGGTGAACGAGTTGCTGAAGAAAAAGCTCGAAGCGTGAGTCAAAGCCAGACGCCGGGTTCGCCCGGCGTCTTCTTGTCCGCCAGGAGCCTGTTGTCCATGCCCACCCCATCCGCCGCCGCGCGCCTCGCCCTCGCCGTCCTGCCCCTGTTCCTCGCCGGCTGCTCCAGCCTCGCCGGCAGCGGTTCCGCGGATACCGGCGAAGCCTCCTACTATGGCAGCCGCCACGCAGGCCTGCGTACCGCCAGCGGCGAGCGCTACAACCCCAACGCAATGACCGCTGCCCACCGCACGTTGCCGTTCGGTACCCGCGTGCGGGTAACCAACCTCGACAACCGCCGCAGCGTGGTGGTGCGGATCAACGATCGCGGGCCGTTCCGCCGCGGACGGATCATCGATGTATCGCGCAAGGCCGCCGAAGGCCTGGGTATGATCCGCAGCGGCGTGGCGCCGGTTCGGATAGAGTCGCTGGATTGAGCCACCTTCTACCCACGACAGGAACCTTCCGATGAGCGAACAAGGCAAGACCGGCCTGGAGATCCGACGTGAAGTCATGGGCGACGCCTTCGTCGAGCGCGCCATGGGCAACGCCACCGCCTTCACCCAGCCATTGCAGGACTTCGTCAACGAGCATGCCTGGGGCTCGGTCTGGGCCCGCGAGGCGCTGCCGCGCAAGACCCGCAGCCTGATCACCCTGGCCGCCCTGACCGCCCTGAAATGCCCGCAGGAACTCAAGGGGCACGTGCGCGGTGCGCTGAACAACGGCTGCACGGTGGAGGAAATCCGCGAGGCACTGCTGCACTGCGCGGTCTATGCCGGGGTGCCGGCGGCGATCGATGCGTTCCGTGCGGCGCAGGAAGCGATCGATACCTGGCAGGGCGAACAGCCCGCCTGAGCCCAGGAGCCATTCGCAGCGGCATGAGCGCCGCCGTCAGGCCACGGGTTGATAACACCGATGCCTGAGCGACGGCGAATAACGCCAGGGGCGTTATCCGCACTATGGGACCGAGCGCAGCCGCCTACGGATAACTGAAGCGCTTCACCAGCGTCAGCTCGCCAGGCTTGCGCATCGGCACCAGGAAGGTTTCCTGTTTCTCGTTCGGCGTGCCCTCTTCGGTGACCAGGGTGATGCGCGCCGTGGTCAGGTCCTGGGCGGCCTGTTCGGCGCCATCCTCGCTGCTGCCGTAGCCACCGCCGAAGTAGTTGACGTAGACCAGGTAGGGCCCCTTCTGCGGCGTAGGCGTGGCGATGATTTCCGGGCCGTAGCCGGTGGTGACGTCGACATCCAGGGTCGCGCCGTTGGCCAGCGAACGATTGCCATACCAGACATGGTCGCCGTCCGGGGTCACCAGGTGCAGGTCGAGGTCGGTGTTGTCACTGTCCCAGGACAGCAGCACGCGCAGCTTGGCCGGCACTTCCCCGCCGCCGCCACCGTGATAGAACTGGACCCGTCGCGACTGCCCGGCGGCGTTGCGCACCTCGACGCTGTTGCTGCCGGACGGGAAGGCGAACGGGCGGTCGAAGCTGCCATCGGCGTCCACCTTCAGCGGCATGCTCACACCGTTCACCACCAGCGTCGCCGGGCGGTCCTTGGGCTGGCTCTCGATCGCGCCGCGAATGCGCGCGGTGGTCGCCTGGTCGGCGGCGACGTTGACCGAGGACGCCGGGTAGTTCACCACCTGCCGGTAATTGGCGGCGGAACCGTCGCCGGCACGCCAGCCGGAGACCGGCGTATCCAGTTTCACGGGGTTGTCCGCCCAGGCGACGAGGGGAACGCAACTGAGCAGGGCGGCAAGGGACATTCGGTTCATGGAGTCATTCCAGTAGCAGGCGCCGGGCCAGGCTTTCGACATAGTTTTCGTCCTGGCCGCTGGGATGGGCGCGGAAGGCCAGGTGCAGGTATTCGTGGGTGAGGTCCAGGCGTTCCTGTAGGGAATACAGGCCGCGGACGAAGATGCGTTCGCGCTCGCGATCGACATAGGGCCGCCCGGAAGCCAGGCGGCACACGGAAAAACTCGGAATCTCCTCGTAGCCGGGCTCGCGGTCGAGGCGCTCGCGCCACTGCCGGCACTGCTTGCGCAGCCAGTCTTCGGCGGCCGGCAACGGCTGGCAGGCGGCCACCGGGTTGTCCCAGCGGCTCAGGCTGCTGCGCGGGAAAGCCTGGGCGAGGATGCTGTCGTAGCCCAGTCCCTGCCCGGCTTGCTCCACCGCGTGCTTCCAGGACAGACGCGCCGGGCCAGGCTGGTCGGAGTGATAGTTGACGGTCGCCCCGGCCAGCACCAGGTCGGCGCTCCAGGCGGCGATCCGCCGCGTCTGCGCGCTGGCCGGGCGCGGCGCCACGCGCTGGCGCTGGCTGCTGTCATCGATGGCCAGGCATTCGCCGCGCGGCGCGGCGTTTTGCAACAGATAGGTGCGAATGGTCACCGCCAGCGCGCGAGCGGCTTCCTTCGGCTGCGCCGAGGCTTCGCGCTCCAGCACCCGCGCCACGTACTCTTCGCGCGAAACCCGCGCGACCAGGCGCGGCACGCCATCCACCCGCTGCAGGAACAGGTCGCCGGCGCTGGCGATATCCAGGCGATTGCCGTTGGTGAAGAGCACTTGCTGCGGACCATGCAGCAGGCCTTCGGCGGCCGGGTGGCCGGCAGGATCGCTGACCGAGCGCAGTGGATAGCGGCTGAACAGGTTCACTTCCACGCAACGGCCCGGATCGGCCGGCCACGGACTCGGCAGGAAGCGCCCGAGCACCTCGGCGTAGCGGTCCAGGATCACCTTGCTGGTTCCCGGGCCGCCGAGCCAGAGCGGCGTTCCATCGACCAGCCAGCCAGCGAAACCGCCCTGGCGCGCCTGCGGGTCATGGTCGTCGAGCCAGCTCCAGGTCTTCACCCGCAGGCGGCCGCCAAGGCTGGCCACGGCATGGCCGTCGCCGGCCTGCAACGCCACGTCGAGCAGTACCCGCCGCGCCTCGCCCTGGGCCGGTAGTCGCTGCAACTGTTCCAGAAGCTCCTTAACCGGCACCCGCGTCTGCGGTTGCAGCCGTTCCAGATCGAGCAACCAGGCCGGTGCCTGGCGCGCCTGCCAGTAGCCGCGCCAGGCCTCCGGCCGCAAGGCGAGGCGCTGCGGCTCGAAATACAGCCCGCAGGAGCGCACCAGGGCGCGGTCACGACCGATCGTCTGGCCATTCTCGCAGCAGTAGACCTCCTCACGGCTGCGCCCCTGGCAGGCATAGGGCGGCTCGGCCTGGCCGGTGTCGCTCAGCCAGGCGAAGACGAACAGTTTCCACAGGCTGCCCAGCGGAGCCTGCAAATCGGCCGGCAACGGCCGGCGCTCGAGCACCCGCTGGTGATCCAGGCTCACCAGTTCGTAGCCCTGGGTCGTGCGCCAGGCCAGCTGGACCGGCGCCTCCGCTGCGCGAAGCAGCAACGGCACGGCGCACAGCAGGACCAGCCAGGCGCGCAACGCAATCACTCGACCTTGACCTTGGCCAGCGCCGGCTTGGCTTCCAGGGCCTGCTGTTCCGGCGCGTAGAGACGCAGGTAGCGGGCCGGTGGCAGGTTGAAGCTGCCTTTCTGGGAGAAACGCACCAGGTGACGGAAACGCTGCTCGCCACTCAGGCTGTCCACCGGCACTCCGTAGAACAGCTCGCCCGGTTCGTTGCGCGCGCGCTCCAGGGTGGTCGCCTCGTCGCCGGCCAGGCCGCTGATCTTGATGCCCCAGGTGGTGCGCTCGACATCCGCACCGGGCGGCAGCGGCAGTTCCAGCATGCCGTAGCGTAGAGCGGTGTCTTCCGGAACGGTCAGGGTCACTTCGTCGAGATACAGTTCGTCGCTGGAAAGCGGCTTGTCGCCGACCTCCTCGACCTTGAACTCGAACGCCCCCTCGCCGGGCACCAGGCGCAGCAGGCGACGGCTGATCTGCACCGGCAGTTGCCCGCTCGGCGCCTGGGCGCTGCGGTAGCTGAGCGCAACCGGCAACGGCCGGGCCGGCGCCTCGTCCAGGTCGACCCAGCTCGGAATGCCGCGGCCGCGCCATTGCCAGTAGGTTTCGCCGGTGGCGCCGCGCTGCGCCTGCCAGTCCTTCGGCGGCTGCGGCAGCTTGCCCTGCGGCGCCTGGGCCAGGGCGCCCTGCAGCCAGGTCAGGGCCAGGGCGCGTTCCAGGGTCGATTGCGCCGGCGCCAGGCGTTGCAGCAGAGCGCTGGCCTGCTGGCCGTCCACGGCCGAGCGAGAGGCCAGCAAGGCATCAGTAAACGGCAAGCCGGCCTCACGCAGGCGCTGCGTCGCCGTCTCGGCCTGGGCGGCCAGCGGCGCGGGCACCGCAACCCGCAGTTGCCGTGCCAGGTCCACCGCCAGTACTCGCGCCGCGGCCAGGCCGACGGCCGAGTCCGGCTCGCCCAGCACCAGGCCGTCGCCGGCCTCCAGCGGCTCCGCGCGCGCCTGCCCTTCGCCGGCGTTGGCCAGATCGTTGAGCAGGCCGCCGAGCAGGGTGTTCACCGGCAACTGCATATCGCGGGCGAAAGCCAGGATCAGCGCGCGCTGCAGCAGCGGGGTCTGCGTCGCCTGCTTGGCGTAGGGCTCGAGGATGCGCTGCCAGTGTTCGGCTGGCAGTTGGATCTCCAGTGCGCGGCTGGCGTACCAATCGGCGTAGTAGGCGTAGGCGGTGAGGAAAGCGTCGCCATCGACGTCGCCGCCCCACCAGGCGAACCAGGCGTCCGGGCCAGCCATCTGCACCAGGCGCAGGCGACTGTTCTGCATGATCAGGCGCAGGCGGTCGCGAATCCGCGGCTCGCCGCCGGCCAGCGCCGGATAGGCGATGCTCAGCGGCAGCAGTTGGCTGGCGGTCTGCTCGACGCCGCCGTAGGGATACTCCAGCAGATCATCGAGATTGCCCAGGTAGGCCGCGGCCGGGCCATCGGCCAGGCGCAGGCGTACGTCGCGGGCGTCCGCCGGCAGTTGCAACGGGTTGCTCGCCGCCGCCAGGCTGAGGTTCTGCGCCTGCTCCACCTGCCAGCCGTCGGCCAGCAGGTTGAAGCGCACCGCCAGGCGGTCGCGGACCTGCCCGTCCTGGCGCAGCTCGGCGCTCCAGTCGCCATCGCTGAGCGGCTGTTGCGCCAGCGGAATGTAGTTGACTCCCTTGGCCAGCTCCAGGGGCTGGCTGCGCTGGCTGCCAGGCGGCCCGCTGAGCAGCTCGGCCTTGACCGGCTGTTCGCCCTGGTTGAAGACGAACAGGCCGAGGTCGGGCTGGTCACCCTGGCGGAAGCGGGTCGGCCCGCTCCATTTCAGGTACAGCGGCTTCTCCGAGCGAAGGAACTGCTTCTTCTGGCCGACCTGGCCGTTGTCGTCGATGGCCCGTGCGGTGATCCGCCAGCGGGTCAGCGAGTCGGGCATGCGGAAGCTGAAGCTGGCCTTGCCCTGGGCGTCGGTGACCAGCTCCGGCTGCCAGGCGGCGGTGTCGACGTCCTCGCGGCGCGGCCGCTCCAGTACCTTGACGCCGCGCTCGCTGCGGTTCGCCCGTCCGGGTGCACTGGTGCTGCCGGGCAACGCCACGTCGTAGCTGATGAAGGCCAGGCTGGCGCTGGTGCGCACGTTGTTGCGCCGCGGATGGTAGAAGAACTGGTCGATGCCGGGGGCGATCTCCGCCTGCAGGGCATAGACCATCTCATCCACCACGCTGACGGTCAGGTGGCTGGAAACCGGTTTGCCGGCGAAGCGCGTGGCCAGGGTCACGGTCACCGTCTCGCCCGGTTCGTAGCGCTCCTTGTCGGTGGCGATGTCGATCTCCACCTGGGGCATGCCGACCTTGATCCCGGCGTTCTGGAAGCTGTAGTCGCCGCCCTTGGTGTAGAGCACCGAGAAGGTCAGGTTCGGCGAGAACTCCTCGCGCACCGGGATCCGCACGCGGTACTGGGTCGGATTGAGCTTTTCCAGGCGCAGCCAGTCGGCGCCCTTGGACAGCAGGGCGGTGGCCTCGACCTTGTCGCGCTCCAGGGACAACAGTGCATCCTCCACCGGCTCGGGGAAGGTGATCAGTGCGGAAGCTTCCTCGCCGGTGCGGTACTCGGGCTTGTCGAACACCACCTCGACGGTGCCCGGCACCGACTTCACGCCCTCGCCGCTCACCGAGTGGCCGGTAGCGCCAAGGAGCTGGCCCTTGTCGTCGCGCAGCTCCACGGAATAGGTACCGGGACGCTCGAAGGCCAGTGCGAAGCGGCCGTCGGCAACCGGACCGCTGTCGGTGGCGCGGTCCTCCAGGCGGATCCACTGGTAGCTGCTCGGCTTGAGCGGGGTCGGCTGTTCGCTGGCATAGCTGAACTCGACCTTCTCGCCGGCGGCGCTGAAGCGCTGCGGCGCGCTCAGGCGGTAGCGCGCGGCACCACGCTCGATGAGGATCTCCTTGCTGGTCTTGACCCGGTAGGCGGCGCCGTCGCTGGCGAAGATGGTCAGCATGTAGCGGCTGGGTTTCTCGGCCGGCGGCAATTCGATGGCGGCGCGGCCCTTGCCGTCGGTGGTCAGTTCGGTGCTGCTCAGTTCCACCGGGAACTGGCCGAGATACTGCAGTTCGTTGTCCACCATCGACAACTGCTGGGCGCGCAGGCTCAGTTGCAGGCGCGCGTTGGCCACCGGCTTGCCGTCCGGATAGAGCAGGACGATCTCGCCCTTCACCGGCTCGGCGGTCTTGAAGTCCGGCTTGGCCAGGTCGAGGGAGACTTCGAAGTGCGGCTTGATGTATTCGGCGACGCGGAAGGCGCTGCTGTAGGTCTGCCCGCGGTAGTCGAAGCGCAACTCGTAGCCGCCGGCGACGGCGTTCTCCGGCAGTTGGAAGCGGCCATTGGCGCCGCTCTTCGCGTCGAAGCGGAGGTCCAGGCTTTGCAATACCGTGCCGCTTGCGTCGATCACGCTCAGGCGCACCGGCGCGCTGGCGGCGGCCTGGGATTGACGGGCGTCCTTGAACTCGCGGCCGACCATCTTCAACGAGACCCAGTCGCCCGGCCGGTACAGCGGGCGGTCGGTGAAGGCGTAGATCTTGGTGTCGTAGATCTCGCTGTCGTAATAGAAGTTCTCGGAGACGAAGACCCCACCCTCGCGGTCCTCGCCGATCACGTAGGAGCGCTCCGGACTGGCGTGCTTGAGCCGCAGCAGGCCGTCGGCGTCGGTATTGCCGCTGCTCATCACGCCCAGGCCGTCGGTCCACAGCACCTTGGTGTCGGGCACCGGGGTGCCTTCGTGCTTGCGTGCGGTCCAGACCAGCAGCTCGTCGCCGGCGACCTTGCTCACCGCCACGCTGTTGGAGACGAACACCACGGTGGTGGCGCGGTACTTGCCGACCAGCGCCTCGACCAGGTAGAGGCCCGGCTTCAGCTTGCCCAGCGGGATGTAGACATTGCCCGGCACGACGTTGATGAACTCGCTGGAGGAACCGGCCAGCTTGACGTCCTGCGGCGGCTCGATGGGCTTGGCGTCCCACAGCGGATAGCGGAACTGGCTGACCAGCGGCAGGCCGGGAATCGGCGCGTATTGCGGCTGCGCGTCGTAGGGCGTCGGCGCGGTCATGGCGTTGCCCATCTTCAGCTCGGGCACCGCCTCGGTGACCTGTTGCCGCGACTCGTAGGAGAAGGCGCGCTGCATCACCCGGCGCGACTTGCGATACCAGTTGTCCCAGAGATAGGCCAGGGTGTTCGACAGGCCTTCGCCCTTGAACTGTCCCTCGGCCAGGACCCGGTGCAGGTTCTTCTGCCGCTTGAGGAACTCCAGCGGCTGTTCGATCCGGTACAGGCGCACGTCGACCCCGCCATAGGGCTCCATGCGGTAGCGCCGGTAGTCGCGGCCGGGCGCTTCGAGACGGACCCGCGCTTCCTCGTCGGTGGCGAAGCTGCTGTCGGCGAGCAGGAAGAAGGATTCGCCGGCCATCGGCGTGTAGCCGCTCGGTTCCACCGTGTCTTCCGCCTGGACGGCGGCGAACGGCAGCAGGACCAGGGCGGCGACCGCCAGGCTACGGCTGAAACGGCGCAGGTTGCTCATTGCTGTGGTCTTCACTGGGGCGCGATTCATTGAGAGAGGAAAGCCAGCCGATAGATGCCGATAAAGTTGGGATTGGATTCGTCGGGGATCCATCGGGTGTCCTTCCATGTCATGAGTTGTTGCAGGCTGACCGAGCGCATGCCGTTATCGGTCGGGGTGCTGCTGCCGGTGTGATAGGCGATGGAGCGGCCCATCCAGATCATCAGGTGCTGGTCGTCGCCCTGGTCGTAGAACATCAGGTCGCCGGGGCGCGCCTGGTTGAGGTCGCGGCCGACCAGCCGACTGTTGAACTGCACCAGCTTGATCGCATTCACGTAGGGCCCGACCTGGCCGCCACCCTGCTGCCAGTTCTGCGCCAGGCGCCGTTGCTCGGGACTGAGCGCCAGCTCCGGGGGCAGGTAGCGGTTGGACAGGCCGTTGGCGCGCAGCCACTTGCCATCGTGGACTTTCAGCGCCTCGTTGGCGGCGAAGCGCACCAGGCCGGCGCAGTCCTGCTGGTGCCAGCGCGGACTCGGCCCTTGGCGCAACTGTTCCTGGGCGATGCGCACGAACCAGGCGCGGAATACCTGCGATTGCTGCGGGTCGAGCGCTACCGGGGGCTCGCCGCGGGCACCGCCGCTGGCCAGCAGGAGCAGCACCAGGCCGAAGGCAGTCAGGCGTCTCACAGCGACCGCCATTCCAGCGGCAGCCATTGCCACGGTGCGTTGGCCTGGCTTCCGGCAGGCAGGCCAAGGGCGTAGCTGCCCTTGCCGGCGAGGGTTTTCAGGCGCGGCATCAGGTAGGTGTCGGCGGCATTGCGGAATACCGGCTCCATGTCCTGCGGCAGGCTGTCGAGGGTTTCCCGTTGCAGCAGTTCGGAGAGCGGCTGCGGCGCCAGGTAGGCCGGTACCAGCGCATCCTTCGGCAACACCTCGGCGAGCGGCGGATAGCGCTTGTCGAGGGTGTCCAGGGCCTTGCCGAGCAACTGGTCGTCGAGGGAGAACAGCAGGGTCTGGCCATGGCGCGCCATGCCGATGCGGAAGAACGCGCGGCCGCTGATGCTGTCCGGGTTGTCCGCCTGGCTGGCCGGATAGGCGCCGAAGTTCGAGCTGACCTGGCGGGTCCAGCGGCGGGTCTGGCCATCCACCCGGTCTTCCACCGGGAAGCTGCCACCCTCGACCTTGGCTTCCTTCGCGCCGATCACACGGCCGAACAGCTTGCCCAGCTCGTCGTCGAGTTCGGCACTGGCCGGCGCGCTCAACTGGCCCACCAGCAGCGGCGAATGCAGCCGCGAACTGGCGTACCAGCAGAGACCGGCGGCGCCGCTGAGATGCTCGGAGAAGGCCTGGGCCATCTTCTGCTCGGCCCCCAGGCGCTCCAGCATCACCCCGTACAGGCCGGGGGTGACCGGCAGCGCCACGCAGGCGCTGGCACCCATCGGCATGGCCTGCCAGACCGGGGCGAAGTCCAGCGGCGGCTGACGTTCCACCTCGTTCAGCGCCAGGTAGCTGCTCCAGCCCTGCTCGCCCTTCTCGAAGCGCACCCCGGCAAAGCTCGGGATGAAGCGCTGGTAGCCCATGGCCAGGACGCTGGCATTGAGGGTGATGCGCTGGCGCAGCTCGCCGCGGCCCGGCAGGCCGAAGCGCTCGGGGAACAGTTCGTCGCCGTCGAGCAGTGCCTCCAGGTCTTCGCTGGCCGGAGCGTTCAGCGGGCTGTCGTCGCTCTCGCCACCATCGTCGAAGAGCATCCGTGGGTTCGACAGCAACAACAGCCGGTCGCCCTTGGACAGGAACAGCATCGCCTTGTCGTTGCCGTAGCGCAGGCGATAGACCGAGGTTCCCGCCAGCTCGCCGACCTTGCGCAACTGCTGGTCGTCGGCGGCGATATGGGCCAGCGGCTCGAGCACTCGCGCCAGGCCGCCGCGCTTGAGCACCACCACGAAGTCGCGCAGGCGGCCGTCGGCGCCGCGCCAGAGGGCGACCTGGGCCGGTTGGTCGAGCAGTTCCTCGACCAGGCTGTCCTTCAGGGTCAGGTCGTGCTCGTAGATGATCCGCCGCAACGTACCGGTCAGGCCAAGGCGGTCGCCATTGTTCTCGTAATAGAAAACGAAGTCCTCGGTCAGGGTATCGCGCAGCAACGGCACCTCGAGGATTTCCTTCGGCAGGCGGCTCAGCGACACGCTCTCGATCAGCGCGTCGGGCTTGCGCAGGTCACGGTAGGCACGCGGCGCGTCGGCGTCCGCGGGTGCCTGAGCGCCGATCGGCTGGCCGAGGTCCTCTTCGGCCGGGCGCCCTCCGCCGAGCCGCTCCAGCCAGCCCATCTGCCAGGCCAGCACACCGCCGGCGGCCAGCGCGGCGACGATCCCCAGCACCGGCCACAGGGCGCTTCGGGTGCGCGCAGCGGCGGGCGCAGGGGTTCCGTTGGCAGGGCTGGGGGTGTTGTTCTCGCTCATGGTTCGCTAATCCCGTGTCATCCGTACGAGGGGATGCTTCAGTAGGTAAAGGTCTTGACCAGCACCAGGTCGCCGATGGTGCGCAGGGGCACGACGAAGGTCTCGTGCTTCTCGTCGACGCTGTTTTCATTGAACACCAGGTTGACCTGCGCGGTGATCACGTCCTGTACGTTGCTGCCGGCCTGGAAGTTGTAGCCCTGGTTGTTGAGGTTGCCCCAGTAGTTCACGTAGATCAGGTAGGTGCCGTGCAGCGGCGCGCCCATGGTGAACATCTCCGGGCCGGGCCCGTCGACGCCGTCCGGATCGAGGCCGCCGCTGTTGCTCAGGCGCGGATGCGCCCAGTAGGCGTGCTGGCCATCGGGGGTGACGATATGCAGGTCAAGCTCGGCCTTCGGATCGTCCCAACCCAGCACCACGCGCACGCGCGGCGGCAGTTGGGAGCGATTGGCCTCGTAGAACTGTACGCGCTTGAGGATCTTGCCGTCGGCGCTGCCGACCTGGACGCCGTTGGAGCCGTGGCCGAACGCATAGGGGCGGACGAAGCGCCCGGCGCCGTCGGTATAGAGAGGGAGAGGATTGCCGTTGACCACCAGGCGCTGGGCGCGCTCGGTGCCGACCAGTTCGCGCAGGTGTCCTTCGATCAGGCTGCGGCCGCGCTGGCCGCCGCGATCGATGGGCGGAGTCGGATAGGCGACACGCGGGGCATCGGGCTGTTCGAGCAGGCCGGAATAGCGCCAGCCTGCCGTCGGACCATCCAGGTCCACCGAAGGCTCGGCTAGTGCAGGCAGCCCGAAGGCCAGTCCGAACAGCACCGACAGGCAGCCGGCACTCGAACCGAAGATACGCATGATCAATCCCTGGTCGTGCGATTCATGAAAGCTGCATCTTAACGATTGCGCTGTCCGCTGGATATCCCCGGCGACCGGCGGAATCTGCGAAATCCACCGCGATTCGACGGAAAACGGAAAGCACAGGGGGCGCCATTCGGCGCCCCCGTTGTCATTTACGCTTCAGCGCCGTACCGGCCGCTTCTGCAGCTTGCGCTGCAAGGTCCGTCGATGCATGCCCAGGGCACGGGCGGTGGCGGAGATGTTGCCCTCGTGCTCGGCGAGCACGCGCTGGATGTGCTCCCATTGCAGGCGATCCACCGACATCGGGTTTTCCGGCACCAGGGTGTCCAGGTCGGCGTGCTCGGAGAGCAGCGCGGCCAGCACGTCATCGGCATCCGCCGGCTTGCACAGGTAGTTGCAGGCGCCGCGCTTGATCGCCTCCACCGCGGTGGCGATGCTGGAATAGCCGGTGAGGATCACCACCCGCATGTCCGCGTGCAACTCCAGCAGCTTCGGCAGCAGCACCAGGCCGGAGTCGCCTTCCATCTTCAGGTCGAGCACGGCATAGTCCGGCGTATCCTGCTGGGCCAGCGCCAGGCCTTCCTCGGCGGAGCCGGCGGTGCTGACCCGCAGGCCGCGACGGCTCATGGCCCGCGCCAGGACCCGGGTAAAGGTGGGATCGTCGTCCACCAGCAGGAGGTGGGGATGTTCTTCCCCTTCGAAGAGCAGCTCTTCAGACATAGGCAGGGCCTCTCAGACGGATCACTCAAGCCATTCCGTAGCTGCGCGGCAAGCGCAGTTCGGTCAGAGTGCCGCCATCTTCGTGGTTATACAACTTCACCGTTCCACCAGCGCGGGTCACGCTGGCCTGACTGAGAAACAGGCCGAGGCCGAAGCCCTTGCCCTTGGTGGTGAAGAACGGTTTGCCGATCTGTTCGGCGATCGCCAGGGGCACCCCGACGCCGTGGTCGCGGATACTCAGGCAGATACTGCTGCTGTCCCAGTCCAGGCGGATGTCGAGGTCGTCGGGACAGGCGTCCGCCGCATTGTTCAGCAGGTTCAGCAGAGCCTGGCTGAGGTCGGTCGGCGGGGTCAGGCGCGGCGCGGAGCCGAGGCCCAGGCACTGGTAGCGGTAGGAAGCCTCCGGACGCATCAGGTGCCAGCGGCGCAGCACCGATTCCAGCCATTCCGCGGCGCTTTGCTCTTCGATCGCCTGGCGACGGTCGGCCTCGGCCGCCCGTACCAGTTGCTGGAGGGTGTGCTTGCACTGCTTGACCTGTTCCTGGAGCAATGCCAGGTCTTCCTGCAGGGTCGGGTCCTGCGGGCGCTCCTGGCGCAACTCGTTGAGCAGCACGCTCATGGTCGCCAGCGGCGTACCCAGTTCGTGCGCAGCACCGGCCGCCTGGGTGGCCACCGCGAGCAACTGCTGGTCGCGCATGCTTTCCTCGCGCCGCTCGGCCTGCATGTGCGCCTGCCAGCGCAGCGCCTCGGACATCTTCACCACGAAGAAGGTGATGAAGGCCGCCGACAGGGCGAAGTTCAGCCACATGCCGAACAGGTGCAGGTTGATCAGCATCGCCTCGTGCTGAACCGCCTGCAGGTGCAGCGGGTGGTACCAGATCAGCAGCAGGGTGTAGCCGGTCAGGGCCAGGCCGGAGAGCACCATGGAGTAGATCCAGGGCAGGGTCGCAGCGGCGATGGTCAGCGGTACCAGGTAATAGGAAACGAAGGGGTTGGTCGAGCCGCCCGAGTAATACAGCAAGGTGCTGTGGATGATCAGGTCGCAGGCCAGTTGTACCGCGTACTCCTGGTCGGTCACCGGCCACGGCGCGCGCAGGCGCAGCGCGGTGAACAGGATCAGGCAGGCGGACAGGCCAAGGGTCAGGCCGAGCGCCAGCCACGGCAGCGGCAACAGGTCGGAGAGCCAGGCGAAACCCACCGAGCCGGCCTGCGCGGCCAGCACGAGAATACGGATGAGGAGCAGACGGCCAAGGTTCTGGCGACTGGCGGAGAGCAGGAAAACCGGTGCGCGCATGTTTTCTTCCGGAATAAGCGCGAGTATAGCCAAGACGCTGTCGGCAACTCTGCGGCAAAGTGACTCAGAAACGTCGCAGGTCGCCATCCTGCCCTGTTTCGCCGAGCGCTGTCAGGGCTCAGATCAGTAAATTTCACGTTTTTTCCGAAATCGCCTAACCCGTTCCGGGAAAAGCCTTCGTCTCATGGTCCAAGACTGGCGTATAGGCGTGTTTGCCGCGCCTGCCGGAACGATGCTCTACAGTGTGAATTCAGCCTTAGTACAAGGAGTTGCCCAATGTCTGCGATTTCCCGCCTGGCCGCCGCCGTCACCCTCTGCGCCGCCAGCCTCTCGGCCGTCGCCGAGGAAGCGCCGCGCTACAACCAGGTCTCGCTGCACGCCGAAGTCAGCCAGCAGGTGGCCCACGACCTGATGCAGGTCACCCTCTACAGCGAAAACCAGGGCAGCGATCCGGCCAAGCTCGCCGCCGAGACCACCAGCGTCCTCAACGCCGCCGTCGCCGACGCGCGCAAGGTCAAGGGCGTGACCATCAGCCTGGGCAGTCGCAACAGCTATCCGGTCTACGACGACAAGGGCCAGAAGATCACTGGCTGGCGCGAGCGCGCCGAGCTGCGCCTGGAAAGCTCCGACTTCGCCGCCCTCGGCCAGCTTTCCGCCGACCTGCTGGGCAAGCTGAAGATGGGCGGCATGGACTTCAGCATCGCCGATGCGACCCGCAAGAAGAACGAGGACCAATTGATGAAAGGCGCCGTGGACGCGTTCAAGGAGCGCGCCCAGTTGCTCACCGAGGCGCTCGGCGGCAAGGGCTACAAGCTGGTCAGCCTGAGCGTGAACAGCGCCGGCGCACCGCGCCCGTACCCGGTGATGCGGATGGCGGCGATGAAGGCCGACGCCAGCTTCGGTGGCGCCCAGGCGCCGGAGATCGAGGCCGGGACCAGCCAGGTCACGGTCAACGCCGACGGTGTGATCGAGGTGCAGATGCCCTGATCCGGTCGGCGCGCACCACAAGAGGCAGCCTCCGGGCTGCCTCTTGCGTTTCCACTGTCTCTCGCGCAGCAAACGCGGCCTGCGTCGCGTTTGCGCAAATTCGAAAATGCGACATTCCCTTTCAATCGGATAACAACATCTACACTGAAGCGACCTCGACGCTTGCGGCCGGCACACGCCCTGCATAGCTTCGCGCAAGACAGCTCACGAGGCTGTCCCTCGCAGACAATCAAAATAACCAGAGGTCACTCCATGCGTAGAAACGCCGTCATCCGCTCCGCGATCATGCCCTCGCTGCTCGGCGCAGCGCTGGTCGCCGCCGTTCCCCAGGCCTTCGCCAGCAACCTGATCTTCTGCTCGGAAGGCAGCCCGGCCGGCTTCGATCCCGCCCAGTACACCACCGGTACCGATTTCGACGCCGCGGCGGAAACCGTCTTCAACCGCCTGACCCAGTTCGAGCGCGGCGGCACCAAGGTCCTTCCCGGCCTTGCGGAAAGCTGGGACGTCAGCGACGACGGCAAGACCTATACCTTCCACCTGCGCAAGGGCGTGAAGTTCCACAGCACCGACTACTTCAAGCCGACCCGCGAATTCAATGCCGACGACGTGCTGTTCACCTTCGAACGCATGCTCGACAAGGATCATCCGTTCCGCAAGGCCTACCCCACCGAGTTTCCCTACTTCACCGACATGGGCCTGGACAAGAACATCGCCAGGATCGAGAAGCTCGACGAGCACACGGTGAAATTCACCCTCAACGAGGTCGACGCGGCCTTCATCCAGAACCTGGCGATGCCCTTCCCATCGATCCAGTCCGCCGAATACGCCGCGCAACTGCTCAAGCAGGGCAAGGCCAGCGACATCAACCAGAAGCCGATCGGCACCGGCCCGTTCGTATTCAGCCGCTACCAGAAGGATGCGCAGATCCGTTTCAAGGGCAACAAGGACTACTGGAAGCCGGACGAGGTGAAGGTCGACAACCTGATCTTCGCCATCAACACCGACGCCTCGGTGCGCGCGCAGAAGCTCAAGGCCGGCGAGTGCCAGATCACCCTCAACCCACGCCCCGCCGACCTCGACGCGCTGAAGAAGGACCCGAACCTGAACCTGCCGTCGCAGGCCGGCTTCAACCTCGGCTACATCGCCTACAACGTCACCCACAAGCCGTTCGACAAGCTGGAAGTACGCCAGGCGCTGGACATGGCGGTGAACAAGAAGGCCATCATCGACGCCGTCTACCAGGGCGCCGGCCAGTTGGCGAGCAACGGCATGCCGCCGACCCAGTGGTCCTACGACGAGACCATCAAGGACGCGCCCTACGATCCGGCCAAGGCCAGGGAGCTGCTGAAGAAGGCCGGGGTCGCCGAAGGCACCGAGATCACCCTGTGGGCCATGCCGGTACAACGCCCCTACAACCCCAACGCCAAGCTGATGGCGGAAATGCTGCAGAACGATTGGGCGAAGATCGGTATCAAGGCGAAGATCGTCACCTATGAATGGGGCGAATACATCAAGCGCGCCAAGGGCGGCGAGCATGACGCCATGCTGATCGGCTGGAGCGGCGACAACGGCGACCCGGACAACTGGCTCGGCACCCTCTACGGCTGCGACGCGGTGGACGGCAACAACTTCTCCAAATGGTGCGACGCCGGCTACGACAAGCTGGTCAAGGATGCCAAGCGCACCACCGACCAGGGCAAGCGCACCGAGCTGTACAAGCAGGCCCAGCACATCCTCAAGGAACAGGTGCCGATCACCCCGATCGCCCACTCCACCGTGTACCAGCCGATGCGCAAGACGGTACACGACTTCAGGATCAGTCCCTTCGGCCTGAACTCGTTCTACGAGGTCAGCGTCGGCAAGTAGCTTCGCCTGCCAGCCGCGCCGCCCCGCCACGAGCGAGGCGGCGCCTCTCCCCAGGGCGGCCGACCCGGCCGTCCCGCTCCAGAGGAGTCATCCATGCGACCACGCTCTGCCCTGCGCTACAGCCTGCTGCTACTCGCCTTCGCCGCCAGCGCCGCCATCCAGGCCCAGCCGAAGACCCTGGCGGTGTGCACCGAAGCGGCGCCGGAAGGGTTCGATCCGGCCCGCTATACCTCCGGCTACACCTTCGACGCCTCAGCCCATCCGCTGTACAACGCGCTGGCCGCGTTCGCTCCGGGCAGCGCCACGGTGATCCCGGCCCTGGCGGAAAGCTGGGACGTCTCCGCTGACGGCCTCGTCTACACCTTCCGCCTGCGCCAGGGCGTGAAATTCCACAGCACCGACTACTTCAAGCCAACCCGCGAATTCGACGCCGACGACGTGCTGTTCAGCTTCCAGCGCATGCTCGATCCGCAGCACCCCGCCCACGACCTTTCGCCCAGCGGCTACCCCTACGCCGACGCCATGCAACTGCGCGACATCATCGAGCGCATCGAGAAGATCGACGAACATCAGGTGCGCTTCGTCCTCAAGCACCCGGAGGCGCCGTTCCTCGCCGACCTGGCCATGCCGTTCGGCTCGATCCTCTCCGCCGAATATGCCGGCCAGTTGATCGCCAGGGGCAAGGGCGACGAACTCAACAGCAAGCCGATCGGCACCGGCCCGTTCGTCTTCACCCGCTACCGCAAGGATGCCCAGGTGCGCTACGCAGCCAACCCCGACTACTGGAAGGGCAAGCCGGCCATCGACCACCTGGTGCTGGCGATCACCCTCGACCCCAACGTGCGCGTGCAGCGCCTGCGCCGCAACGAATGCCAGATCGCCCTGACGCCCAAGCCCGAAGACGTCGCCGCGTTGCGCCAGGACCCGCAACTGACGGTGCTGGAAGAAGCGGCGATGATCACCTCCCACGCCGCGATCAACACCCGGCACGAACCGTTCGACGACCCGCGCGTGCGCCGGGCGATCGCCATGGGCTTCAATAAGCCGTCCTACCTGAAGATCGTCTTCGGCGATCAGGCCCGTCCGGCCATCGGCCCCTACCCGCCGATGCTGCTCGGCTACGACGACAGCATCCGCGACTGGCCCTACGACCCCGAACGGGCCAAGGCCCTGTTGAAGGAAGCCGGCGTCACCCCGGACACACCCCTGAACCTCTACATCAGCACCGGCAGCGGCCCCGGCGGCAACCCGGCGCGAGTGGCACAACTGATCCAGTCCGACCTGTCCGCCATCGGCATCCGGGTAAACATCCGCCAGTTCGAGTGGGGCGAGATGGTCAAGCGCACCAAGGCCGGCGAACACGACATGATGCTCTACAGCTGGATCGGCGATAACGGCGACCCGGACAACTTCCTCACCCACAACCTCGGCTGCGCCTCGGTGGAGTCCGGGGAAAATCGCGCGCGCTGGTGCGACAAGGGCTTCGACGAAGCCATCCGCAAGGCGCGCATGAGCAACGACGAGAGCCAACGGGTAGCGCTGTACAAGGAAGCGCAGCGGATCTTCCACGAGCAGATGCCCTGGTTGCCGCTGGCGCATCCTTTGATGTTCGACGCGCAACGCAAGAACGTCAGCGGCTACCGCATGAGCCCGATGTCGGCGCGGGACTTTTCGCGGGTGAAGCTGGACTGATCGCTGCGCCGCACGCGGGAAGCCCTGGTCCTTGCCTTCCCGCGTGCGGCGTTATCGTTCGGCCGGATCAGCCGCCGAGGCCGAAGGGATCGTCGATGGACGGGCTCGGTTGGGTGAACCAGCGCGGTCCTTCCTTCGTCATGTAGAAGTGATCCTCCAGGCGAATGCCGAACTCGCCGGGCACGCAGATCATCGGTTCGTTGCTGAAGCACATGCCGACATCCAGCGGCGTGCGATCGCCACGCACCAGGTACGGGCCTTCGTGGACGTCCATGCCGATGCCATGCCCGGTGCGGTGCGGCAGGCCAGGCAGGCGGTAGTCCGGCCCCAGGCCGTTGGCCTCCAGCGAACGCCGCGCGGCGGCGTCCACCGCCTCGCAGGGCTGGCCCAGACGCGCGGCCTCGAAGGCCGCCAGTTGGGCGTCGCGCTCCATCCCCCAGAATTCGCGCTGGCGTGCGCTAGGCGTGCCGAACACATAGCTGCGGGTGATATCCGACTGGTAGCCGTGGACCTGGCAGCCGGTATCGATCAGCACCATGTCGCCATCCTTCAGCACCTGCGCATGCTTCACCCCATGCGGGAAGGCACTGGCGGCACCGAACAGGACGATGCAGAAGGTCGAACCGGGCGCGCCCACCTTGCGGTGCGCCTGGTGGATGAACTCGGCGACTTCGGTGGTGCTGATGCCTTCGCGGAGAATGCTCGCCGCGGCCTTCTGCACTTCCAGGGTCATGTCCTTGGCCCGCTGCATCAGCGCCAGCTCCTCGGCCGACTTGCGCATCCGTCCCTGGTCGATCAGCGGCGCGGCGCTGACGAAGTTCCTGCCCGGCGCCTGTTGGCGCAAGCGCTCGAACATGCCGAACGGCAGGCTCGGACACAGTGCGACCGTGCTGCGCTCGCCCACGCCGAGCGCCTCCAGGCGATCGAGCAGCAGGCGATAGGGATCCTGGTGTTCCTCCCAGGTGTGGATGGCGCCATCGACCACCTGGAAGTCGCGCACCGTACCTTCCTCGAAGGCCGGCGCAAGGTATTCGAGGGCGCCCTCGGCGGGCAGTAGAGCACCCACCAGGCGTTCACTGGGGTGCCATTGCACGCCGCTGAAGTAACGCAGGTTGCTGCCTGCATGCAGGTACGCCGCGGCGATGCCATGCTCGCCCATCCACGCCTGGGCCGCGGCGATTCGCGCACGGTAAGACGCCAGGCCGATCGGCTGCGCGCCGTCCATCATGTTCCGCAGACGCTCCAGCGCCTGCGCAGGGGTACTCCCGCCAACACCCACGGTCATTTGTTGTTCTCCTCGTCTGGACCGGGCTGAAATTTAAGTCGAGCTTAAATTCAGGTCAAAACAAATTTTCAGTCACACTTAAAAAATAGGGGTTCGGGTAGTTCATCTGTCAGACTTTATTGACGCCCCGCGCTGGGTATACTGCGCCTTTCAACAAGAGTCTCCCCAATGACCGTAGACCGCATCGGCGAACGCCTGCGTCGCTATCGCCGCGCCGCCAAGAAGACCCTGCACCAAGTCGCCAGCGAATCCGGTCTCACCGCGAGCTTCCTCTCCCAGGCGGAGCGCAACCTCACCGGTGTATCGATCTCTTCCCTGGCCAACATCGCCAAGTCGCTGAATATCCCGCTCAATGCCCTGTTCGACCAACCGGCACAACCCCAGCCCGACTCCCACGAAGGCGAGCGGGTACGCTACACCATCGAGGGCCAGCCGCTGGCCTACGAACGCCTGTCCAGCTCCTTCCCCGGCAACCTGATCAATGCGGTCAAGATGAACATGCCGGTGGGCTACCAGTCGGAGCTGATCTCCCATGAGGGCGCCGAGTTCTCCTACGTCCTGTCCGGGCAGATCGTCTACACCATCGAGGGGCGCCAGTACCCCCTCGGCGCCGGCGACTCGGTGCACTTCGACGCGACCAAGACCCATTGCCTGGCCAACGTCGGCAGCGATGTGGCGGAAGTCCTGACCATCACCACCATGGGCCTGTTCGACGACCATCCGACGCCCTGAGCCAGTCCGTAGCGCACCTTCCCATCCTGTCAGGCAAACGTTTTCGCAATAGAAATGTTAGTCGTGCTTAATTTTCGTTGACCACAATTTCAGCATGACTTAATTTCGGCATCAGCGAATCGTCGACCAACAACAAACGGACGATCGCTGTCGCCGCACAGGGTCCATGGCTGTCACCCGCCATCCATGGAAAGGCGAGAGTTGCCATGGCCCATAAGGCCGATCCTCAGACGATGCCCTTAGAAAAAGAAAAAATGAGGTTTGCATGCGTAAGATCCTTCCCCTTCGGGCCTGGCTGGCAGCCGGTCTGATCCTCGGCTCCCCGTTCTCCCACGCCGCCAGCAACCTGGTGTTCTGCTCGGAGGGCAGCCCGGCCGGCTTCGATCCCGCCCAGTACACCACCGGCACCGACTACGACGCGACCTCGGTCACCCTGTTCAACCGCCTCGTCCAGTTCGAGCGCGGCGGCACCCGGGCGATCCCGGCCCTGGCGGAAAGCTGGGACATCGGCGACGACGGCAAGACCTACACCTTCCACCTGCGCAAGGGTGTGAAGTTCCACAGCACCGACTACTTCAAGCCGACCCGCGAATTCAACGCCGACGATGTGCTGTTCACCTTCCAGCGCATGCTCGACAAGAATCATCCGTTCCGCAAGGCCTACCCCACCGAGTTTCCCTACTTCACCGACATGGGCCTGGACAAGAACATCGCCAGGGTCGAGAAGCTCGACGAGCACAGGGTGAAGTTCACCCTCAACGAGGTCGACGCCGCCTTCATCCAGAACCTGGCGATGGACGTCGCCTCGATCCAGTCCGCCGAGTACGCCGGGCAGTTGCTCGAGGCCGGCAAGCCACAGCAGATCAACCAGAAGCCGATCGGCACCGGGCCTTTCATCCTGAGCCGCTACCAGAAGGATGCGCAGATCCGCTTCAAGGGCAACAAGGACTACTGGAAACCCGAAGACGTGAAGATCGACAACCTGATCTTCTCGATCAACACCGACGCCGCGGTGCGCGCGCAGAAGCTCAAGGCCGGCGAGTGCCAGATCACCCTCAACCCACGCCCCGCCGAACTCAAGGCCCTGCAGGAAGCGGCGAACCTGAAGGTGCCCTCGCAGCCAGGCTTCAACCTCGGCTACATCGCCTACAACGTCACCCACAAGCCGTTCGACCAGCTCGAAGTACGCCAGGCGCTGGACATGGCGGTGAACAAGCAGGCCATCATCGACGCCGTCTACCAGGGTGCCGGGCAACTGGCGGTGAACGGCATGCCGCCGACCCAGTGGTCCTATGACGAAACCATCAAGGACGCCCCGTTCGATCCGGCCAAGGCCCGGGAACTGCTGAAGAAGGCCGGCGTCGCCGAGGGCACCGAGATCACCCTGTGGGCGATGCCGGTGCAGCGTCCCTACAACCCCAACGCCAAGCTGATGGCGGAGATGATCCAGGCCGACTGGGCGAAGATCGGCATCAAGGCCAGGATCGTCAGCTACGAATGGGGCGAGTACATCAAGCGCGCCCATGCCGGCGAGCATGACGCCATGCTGTTCGGCTGGACCGGCGACAACGGCGATCCGGACAACTGGCTGGCGACCCTCTACGGCTGCGACTCGATCAACGGCAACAACGTATCGAAATGGTGCGACGCGGCCTACGACAAGCTGGTCAAGGCTGCCAAGCGGGTCTCCGACCAGGACAAGCGCAGCGAGCTGTACAAGCAGGCCCAGCACATCCTCAAGGAGCAGGTGCCGATCACCCCGATCGCCCACTCCACCGTGTACCAGCCGATGAACAAGTCGGTGCATGACTTCAAGATCAGCCCCTTCTCGCGGAACGCCTTCTATGGCGTAACCAACCAGCCCTGATGCCGACGCCGCCCCGGTCGTGAAACGACCGGGGCGCAGAAGAACGGCACGACCCGTACTTCATTTCTTTGCTTTTCCTGCCCGTGTTCCAGAACGGCGCTGCGCGCGTTCCGCCAGGAGCGCTCGCCTCGCCGTATTCGACCGCCGCGCCCAGGCGCGGGCGAAACCGGCGCAAACCTGGTGGGTAAAACAGGTGCCATGACAACAATAAAGGGAGCAATCAGGTGATGAGATACCAACGAGTGACCGGCGCGACGCTGGGACTGGCCTTGATGGCATCGGCCGCGCCAGGCTGGGCGGCGGACGAGCAGGAAACCCCGCCGACCCCGGACAATCCCAGCTACGCCGCCCAGGTGCAGAGCATCCCCAGCGTGGAGAAACCGATCAAGGGCCAGGCCGGCGCCAGCGGGCTGTTCGAGGGACAGAGCCTGACCCTGACCACCCGCAACTTCTACTCGCGGGAAAACATGAAGGACAGCTTCACCTTCCGCATTCCCAAGGCCGGCGGCGGCTCCCAGCGCATCCACCAGCGCAACGCCTGGGTCCAGGGCACGGTGCTCAAGTACAGCTCGGGCTACACCCAGGGCAGCATCGGCTTCGGCTTCGACGTCGCAGCCTTCAACGAGATCGCCCTGGAGCGCGGCAAGGGCCGCATCGGCGGCGGCGGCAACCGGACCCTGGCGAACAGCGATGGCGAGGCGATCGGCGAATGGTCCAAGCTGGGCGTTGCCAATATCCGCCTGCGCGCCTCGAACACCGAATTCAAGGCCGGTCGCTTCCTGGTCAACACTCCGGTGTTCAGCTATATCGACAACCGTGCCCTGCCCTCCAGCTTCACCGGCTTCGCCGTGACCAGCGAGGAGCTGGACAACCTCAGCCTGCAGGCCGGCAGCTTCCGCAAGGTCAGCCCGCGGACCGGTTCCGGCGACGAGGACATGACCACCGAGTACGGCACCCGCCAGGTCAAGGGCGACCGCCTGAACTACCTGGGCGGCAACTACAAGCCACTCGACGGGCTGGAGATCTCCCTCTATGGCTCGCATTTCCAGGACGTCTGGAACCAGTACTACCTGGGCGTGACCCACGACATCGGCGACCTCGAGAACGGCATCGCCCTGCGCACCGCCTTCAACGGCTACCACACCGGCGACACCGGGGCGCGCGAGGCCGGCTACATCGACAACGACACCTGGAGCCTGGCCTTCACCCTCGGCCATCGCGCCCACGCCCTGACCCTGGCCTACCAGCAGGTCGACGGCAACGAATACTTCGACTACGTGCACGAAACCTCGGCGATCTTCCTGGCCAACTCGATGCTGGCCGACTACAACAGCCCCAACGAGAAGTCCGCGCAGATCCGCTACGAGACCGACTGGAGCTACTACGGGGTCCCCGGCCTGAGCACCGGCGTGTGGTACGTGAAGGGCTGGGACATCGACGGCACCCACTACGACGGCGATCGCAACGGTGCCTACGGCAACTACGCCGAGGTGCGCACCCAGGACGGCGAGAAGCACCACGAGCTGGGCCTGATGGCGGCCTACAAGGTGCAGAACGGGACGATCAAGGACAGCACCTTCAAGCTCACCTACATGATGCACAAGGCCAGCCAGAACCAGGTCGACGGCAGCGTCAACGAACTGCGCCTGGTCAGCACCTTCCCCTTCAACCTGCTGTAAACCTGCGACAACCGGCGGCCCCGGCGACGGGGCCCACGAGGAGGACCCCATGCTCCATCCGTTGCTCCGACACCTGCCCCTGGCCCTGGCGCTATGCGCCGCCGGCGCGGCCCAGGCGAAGAACCTGGTGGTCTGCACCGAGGCCAGCCCGGAAGGCTTCGACATCGTCCAGTACACCGGCGCGGTGACCGCCGACGCCTCCGCGGAAACCGTGTTCAACCGCCTGCTCGCCTTCCGCCCCGGCACCACCGAGGTGATCCCGGGGCTGGCCGAGCGCTGGGACGTCAGCGCCGACGGACTGAGCTATACCTTCCACCTGCGCCCCGGCGTGAAATTCCATACCACCGACTACTTCAAGCCGACCCGGAGCCTGAATGCCGATGATGTGCTGTGGACCTTCCAGCGCGCCCTCGATCCGAAGCATCCCTGGCATGCCTCGGCGCTGCGCGGCTACGCCTACTTCGACGCGATGGGCATGGGCGAGCTGATCAAGTCGGTGGAAAAGGTCGACGAGCTCACCGTGCGCTTCGTCCTCAACCGTCCCGAAGCGCCGTTCCTGCGCGATATGGCGATGCCCTTCGCGTCCATCTATTCCGCCGAGTACGGCGACCAGTTGCTCGCCGCCGGCAAGCAGGGCCAGCTGAACAACCAGCCGATCGGCACCGGGCCGTTCGTCTTCAAGCGCTACGCCAAGGACGCCCAGGTCCGCTATACGGCGAACCCGGACTACTATGCCGGCAAGCCGCCGATCGACAACCTGGTGTTCGCCATTACCCTCGATCCCAACGTGCGCATGCAGAAGGTCCGTGCCGGCGAGTGCCAGGTCTCGCTGTACCCGAAACCGGAGGACGTGCCGCGCCTGAAGCAGGACCCGAACCTGGCGGTGGACGAGATCGATGCCCTGCTGACCACCTACATTGCCATCAACACCCAGCACAAGCCGCTCGACGACCCGCGCGTGCGCCAGGCGATCAACCTCGCGCTGGACAAGAAGGCCATGCTCGACGCGGTGTTCGGCCCCGGCGCGGCCAGTCCGGCGGTCGGTCCCTATCCCCCGACCCTGCTCGGCTACAACCATTCGATCCAGGACTGGCCGCACGATCCCGAACGCGCCAGGGCGCTGCTCAAGGAAGCCGGCGCGGAAAATCTCAGGATCACCCTGTTCATTCGCAACGGCACCTCGCCTACCATCCCCAACCCCGCCCTGGCGGCACAGATGCTGCAGGCAGACCTGGCCAAGGCCGGCATCCAGCTGACCATCCGTTCCCTGGAATGGGGCGAGCTGCTCAAGCGTTCGAAGGCCGGCGAGCACGACCTGTCGCTGCTTGGCTGGGCCGGCGACAACGGCGACCCGGACAACTTCCTCAGCCCGAACCTGAGCTGCGCCGCCGCCGAGTCGGGTGAAAACCAGGCGCGCTGGTGCGACAAGGACTTCGAGGCGCTGATGCGCAAGGCCCGCGAGGTGAGCGATCCGGCCGAGCGGGCGAAACTGTACGAGCAGGCCCAGGTGGTATTCCACGAACAGGCCCCATGGATACCGCTGGCCTACCCGAAGCTGTTCAACGTCCGGCGGAACACGGTGCAGGGCTACGTGATCAATCCGTTGAGCAACAACAACTTCGCCACCACCTCGGTGAAGCCGTAGAAGAACAAGGACCACAGCCCCGCCGCCAGCGGGGCGCACGGTCCGCGATGAGGAGTTACCCGCCAACATGCTTAGTTTCATTGCACGACGATTGGGGTTGCTGATCCCCACCTTCTTCGGCGTGACGCTGCTCACCTTCGCGCTGATCCGCCTGATTCCCGGCGACCCGGTGGAAGTGATGATGGGCGAACGTCGCGTCGATCCGCAGATGCATGCCGAGGCCCTGCACCGCCTGGGCCTGGACAAGCCGTTGTACCAGCAGTACCTGGACTACGTGGGCAACCTGGCACAGGGCAATCTCGGCGAATCGCTGACCACCCGCGAAGGCGTCTGGCACGAATTCCTCACCCTGTTCCCGGCGACCCTGGAACTGTCCCTGGCCGCCATGCTCTTCGCCGGCACCTTCGGCCTGCTGGCCGGGGTGATCGCCGCCCTGAAACGCGGTTCGCTGTTCGACCACGGGGTGATGACGGTGTCCCTCGCCGGCTATTCGATGCCGATCTTCTGGTGGGGCCTGATCCTGATCATGCTGTTCTCCGTGTCGCTGGGCTGGACGCCGGTGTCCGGCCGTCTCGACCTGCTCTACGACATCGAGCCGAAGACCGGCTTCATGCTGATCGACACCCTGCTTTCCGACGAACAGGGCTCGTTCCTCGATGCCGTGCGCCACCTGATCCTGCCGGCCATCGTGCTGGGCACCATCCCGCTGGCGGTGATTGCCCGCATGACCCGCTCGGCGATGCTCGAGGTGCTGCGCGAAGACTATGTGCGCACCGCCCGCGCCAAGGGCCTGTCGCCGGCCCGGGTGGTCTTCGTGCACGCCCTGCGCAACGCGCTGATTCCGGTGCTGACGGTATTCGGCCTGCAGGTCGGCACGCTGCTCGCCGGCGCGGTGCTGACCGAAACCATCTTCTCCTGGCCGGGCATCGGCAAGTGGCTGATCGACGCCATCAGCCGTCGCGACTACCCGGTGGTGCAGAACGGCATCCTGCTGGTCGCCACCCTGGTCATCCTGGTCAATTTCGTCGTGGACATCCTCTACGGCCTGGCCAACCCGCGCATTCGCCACCAACGCTGAGGAGCCAGCCGATGAACGCCATGCACAACGCTCCCGCCAGCGACCCGAGCCTGGTCTACCCGTCCCCGCTGAAGGAATTCTGGCAGGCCTTCGCGCACAACAAGGGCGCCCTCGGCGGCCTGCTGTTCATGCTGCTGATCGTGTTCTGCGCGCTGTTCGCCCCCTGGGTCGCCCCCTACGATCCGAGCGAGCAGTTCCGGGACTTCCTGCTGACCCCGCCATCCTGGCTGGAAGGCGGCCAGGCGCGCTTCCTGCTCGGCACCGACGAGCTGGGCCGCGACCTGCTCTCGCGGCTGATCCACGGCGCCCGCCTGTCGCTGCTGATCGGCCTGTCCTCGGTGGTGATCTCGCTGATCCCCGGCATCCTCCTCGGCCTGCTCGCCGGCTTCTCGCCGAACCGTGCCGGGCCGCTGATCATGCGCCTGATGGACATCATGCTGGCGCTGCCGTCGCTGCTGCTGGCGGTGGCCATCGTGGCGATCCTCGGCCCGGGCCTGATCAACACCGTGATCGCCATCGCCATCGTCTCGCTGCCGGCCTACGTACGCCTGACCCGCGCCGCGGTGATGACCGAGCTAAACCGCGACTACGTCACCGCCTCGCGCCTGGCCGGCGCCGGCACCCTGCGACTGATGTTCGTCTGCGTGCTGCCGAACTGCATGGCGCCGCTGATCGTCCAGGCCACCCTGAGCTTCTCTTCGGCGATCCTCGACGCCGCCGCCCTCGGCTTCCTCGGCCTCGGCGTGCAACCGCCGACCCCCGAGTGGGGCACCATGCTCGCCTCCGCCCGCGACTACATCGAGCGCGCCTGGTGGGTGGTCAGCCTGCCCGGCCTGACCATCCTGCTCAGCGTACTGGCGATCAACCTGATGGGCGACGGCCTGCGCGACGCCCTCGATCCGAAACTGAAGAACGCGGCATGAGGAGCACAACCATGAACAGCGCATCCGTATCCGCGCCACAGGAGACCGCCGCATGAGCCTCCTCGATATCAAGAACCTCAGCGTGCGCTTCGGCGACACCACCGCAGTGCCCGTGGTCGACGGCCTCGACCTGAGCGTCGACAAGGGCGAGGTGCTGGCCATCGTCGGCGAGTCCGGCTCCGGCAAGTCGGTGACCATGATGGCCCTGATGGGCCTGATCGACGCCCCCGGCTGGGTATCCGCCGATCACCTGCGCTTCGACGGCCACGACATGCTCACCCTCAAGGGCCGCCAGCGCCGGCGCATCGTCGGCAAGGACATGGCGATGGTCTTCCAGGACCCGATGACCGCCCTCAACCCCAGCTACACCGTCGGCTACCAGATCGAGGAAGTCCTCCGCCTGCATCTCGGCCTGCGCGGCAAGGCCCTGCGCCAGCGCGCCCTGGAACTGCTCGAACGGGTCGAGATCCCGGCCGCCGCCAGCCGTCTCGACGCCTACCCGCACCAGCTCTCCGGCGGCATGAGCCAGCGCGTGGCGATCGCCATGGCTATCGCCGCCGAGCCCAAGCTGCTGATCGCCGACGAGCCGACCACCGCCCTCGACGTGACCATCCAGGCGCAGATCATGGAGCTGCTGCTGAACCTGCAGCGCGACCAGGACATGGCGCTGATCCTGATCACCCACGATCTCGCCGTGGTCGCCGAGACCGCCCAGCGCGTCTGCGTGATGTACGCCGGCGAAGCGGTGGAGATCGGCGGCGTGCCGGCGCTGTTCGACCGCCCGACCCATCCCTACACCGAGGCGCTGATCAAGGCGATCCCCGAGCACTGTGCCGGCGAAGCCCGCCTGGCCACCCTGCCCGGCATCGTTCCGGGGCGCTACGACCGCCCGCGCGGTTGCCTGCTGTCGCCACGCTGCCCCTATGCCCAGGAGCATTGCCGCCAGGAGCGGCCGGCCCTGGAGGCACACGAGCGCGGCGCGGTGCGCTGCTTCTATCCGTTGAACCTGCTGAACGAGGTGGCCTGATGGAAACCGTTCTGACCGCCCGTGATCTGACCCGTCACTACGAAGTCTCCCGCGGCCTGTTCAAGGGCCACGCCCAGGTGCGCGCGCTGAACGGCGTATCGTTCGAACTGGAAGCCGGCAAGACCCTCGCCGTGGTCGGCGAGTCCGGCTGCGGCAAGTCGACCCTGGCGCGCGCCCTGACCCTGATCGAGGAACCCACCTCCGGCTCGCTGAAAATCGCCGGGCAGGAGGTCAAGGGCGCCAGCAAGGACCAGCGCCGGCAGTTGCGCCGCGACGTGCAGATGGTCTTCCAGAACCCCTACGCCTCGCTCAATCCGCGACAGAAGATCGGCGACCAGTTGGCCGAGCCGCTGCTGATCAACACCGCGCTGTCGCGCGAGGAACGCCGCGAAAAGGTCCAGCAGATGATGCGCCAGGTCGGCCTGCGGCCGGAGCATTACCAGCGCTACCCGCACATGTTCTCCGGCGGCCAGCGCCAGCGCATCGCCCTGGCCCGGGCGATGATGCTGCAACCCAAGGTGCTGGTGGCGGACGAGCCGACCTCGGCCCTCGACGTGTCGATCCAGGCCCAGGTACTGAACCTGTTCATGGACCTGCAGCAGCAGTTCCGCACCGCCTACGTGTTCATCTCGCACAACCTGGCGGTGGTCCGCCATGTCGCCGACGACGTCCTGGTGATGTACCTCGGCCGACCGGCGGAGATGGGGCCGGCGGACAAGCTCTACGAGAACCCGCTGCATCCCTACACCCGCGCGCTGCTCTCGGCGACCCCGGCGATCCATCCGGACCCGACGAAGCCGAAGATCCGCATCCAGGGCGAACTGCCGAACCCGCTGAACCCGCCGGAGGGCTGCGCCTTCCACAAGCGCTGTCCCTACGCCACCGAGCGCTGCCGCAGCGAGGTGCCCGAGCTGCGCCTGCTCGACCAGCGCCAGGTGGCCTGCCACCACGCCGAGCAGTTCCTCGGCTGAGCGCTACGGGGCGCTCGCCGCCCCGCAGCCCTTCAGAGCTGGCGCAGCAGCGCCAGCCTTACCCCGAACCCTATCAACAACCCACCGAAGCCCCACTGCTGAAGGCGCTGTGCCCGCGGCCGGGACGCCAGCCAGCGGCCCAGGCGGCCACCGGCCAGCGCATAGGCGCAGTCGAAGGCCAGACCAACCAGGACCAGGACCGCACCGAGCGCGGCGAACTGGACGGCCAGCGAACCGGCCTCGGGACTGACGAACTGCGGCAGCAGCACCGAACAGAACAGCAGGGCCTTGGGGTTCAGCAGGTTGGTCAGGAGTCCGCGCAGCAAGGCCCGGCGGTCGGCGTGAGGGACCACCGGCGCGGAGCCCGCGTCGCTGGTCGGCAAGGCCAGTCCGCCACCGCGCAGCATCTGCAGGCCAAGCCAGGCGAGGTAGACGGCGCCGAGCAGACGCACCAGGTCGAAGGTCCAGGGAGCGGTACGGAACAGCAGCGCCAGCCCGGTCGCGGCCATCAGCACATGGCAGGCCCGAGCCAGGGCCAGGCCGAGGGCGGTGACCAGCGCCGCGCGACGGCCCTGGCGGGCGCCGGTCTGGAACAGCAGGAGCATGTCCGGTCCGGGGACCAGGTAAACCACCGCCAGGGCAATCAGGAAAGCGCTCGTGTCCATCGTATCGGCTCCAGGAAGGTGACCCGGATAACGATTCTATGCCCGCAAGGCAGGGCAGGTGCTTGCGTTTTCCACCAGCCAACCCATTCTATTTGGCAGTAAATTCCATTCTCCGAAGACTATCCATCCGGATATGCCAAGATGAAACTCGACGCCTATGACCACCGCATACTCGCCGCCCTCCAGCGCGACGGCCGCCTGAGCAACGTCCAACTGGCCGAGGAGATCGGCCTCTCCCCGTCCCCATGCCTGCGCCGCGTGCGCCTGCTGGAAGAGGCCGGGGTGATTCGCGGCTACCAGGCCAGCATCGACCGCGACGAGGTCGGCCTCGGCCTCACGGTGTTCGTCGGGATCAAGGTGGAACGCCACCGCCAGGAGCAGGCCGAGGCCTTCCACCGTGCGGTGGTCGACCTGCCGGAGGTGATCTCGGTGCACCTCGTCTCCGGCGAGTCGGACTTCCTCCTGCAAGTGGTGGTCCCCGACCTGCGCGCCTACGAACGCCTGCTCAGCGAGACTCTGCTGCGCCTGCCCGGGGTCAGCGACATTCGCAGCAACTTCGCGATCAAGACGGTCAAGGCGCCCTCGCCGCTGCCGCTCGGCCACCTGGCCGGCTGAGCGCTCAGCCGCGGAAGAAGCGGTAGAAGCGCAGCAGATCGGCCTGCTGCGTCGCCAGGTCGCTCTCGACGAAGGTTACCTCGCTATGCGCGGGGCTTTGCGCCAGGCGCGAGAGGTCCAGTGGATGGACGAAGCCCAGCAGCGGATAGCCGCCCATGCTCTGGCGGTCGGCCATCAGCACGATGGGTTGGCCATCGGGCGGAACCTGGATAGCGCCCTCCACCACGCCCTGCGACCAGGCGCGCGGCGCCCCGCGCAGTGGCTCGCCGGCCAGGCGGACGCCCATGCGATCGGACCGCGGGCTGATTCGCCAGGCGCTGGCGAAGAAGGCTTGCCGGCTGGCTGCGTCGAAGGCCGCCGCATCGCCGCCGAGCAGCACGCGCAAGGGCCGCTGCTGCCGGTAGTCCGGCTGGAAACGCCAGGGCACGCTGGCATCCCACGGACACGCCGCTCCCGCTTCGGCACACGGCAGGCAATCGCCCTCCGCCAGGATCCGGCCATCGCCCTGTAAACCGCCGAGCCCGTCGCGAACCTGGCAGGCGACGCTGCCCAGTACCGGCCTCGCCCGGAAACCGCCGGCGCAGGCCAGGTAGGCACGCTGCCCGGCCTCGGCGAAGCCCAGTTCGATGCGTTGCCCGCGGCGGACACGGAAGCGACTCCAGGGCAGGCATTCGCGACCGTCCACCGTCAGCGCCAGGCGCGCTCCGGTCAACGCCAGCCAGGTCGCCTCCACCCTGCACTCCAGCACCAAGCCGCCGAAAGCGATTTCCAGCAATGGCGTCCCCCAGGGATTACCGAGCAGACGATTGGCCCAGGCTGCCGCCTGGCGGTCCAGAGGGCCGCCCGGGGATACGCCGAGGTGCTGCCAGCCGCGCCGGCCGTCGTCCTGCAGCAGGCTCTGCGGACCCGCCTTGACGACCCGCAAACCATTCATTCGCGCCCGCCCAGGTCGAGGAAAGCCTCGCGCCCGATGGCGACGAAGCGCACCCGGTCGCCCAGCGCCAGTGGGCACGGAGGAGTGGCGGCCGGATCGAAGGGACGCCACGGACTGCGTCCCAGCAGGTGCCAGCCGCCGGGCGAGGCCTGCGGATAGATCGCCGTCTGCGCCTCGGCAATGGCCAGGCTGCCGGCCGGTACGCGCGCCCGCGGGGTGGCCCGCCGCGGCAGGACCAGGCGCGGATCGAGGCCGCCGAGGTAGGCGAATCCCGGAGCGAAACCGATCGCGCCGACCCGGTATTCGGCCGCGCTGTGCAGTTCGATCACCCCTTCGCCAGTCAATCCGCAGGCAACCGCTACCGTCGCGAGGTCCTCGCCGGCGTACCAGACGGGAATCTCGTGCAGGCGCCCGGCATCCTCGGCGGGGCGCCAGGCATGCCACTCCGCCAGCAGCGGACCCAGGCGTTCTTCCAGTACCTGCGGAGCGATGCGGTAGGGGTCGTAATGCAGCATCAGGGTGGTCCAGCCCGGCACCAGATCCCTGACGCCTTCGCCGAGCCCCCCGCGCAGACGTCTGGCCAGCTCGGCCAGGCGCACAGACAGGTCCACTTCGGGCTCTTCGGCGAGCGTCAGCAGCAGGGCTTCGGCACCAGCGGGTTCGATGCGGATCACAGGCTGTCCAGGGCCGCGCGCAGGCGCCGGAGGACCGCCAGCGACTGCGGGTTATCGCCATGCACGCAAAGACTGTCGGCGGTCAGGCGCAGCGGGTTGCCGTCGTAGTCGGGGAAGGCTTCGCCGCGGGCGATGGCCAGGGCCTGTTCGATGATCCGCTGCGGATCGTGATGCACCGCGCCGCCAAGCCGCCGCGGCGCCAGCCGACCGTCCGGCAGGTAGGCGCGATCGGCGAAGGCCTCGAACAGCAGCGGCACGTCGGCCTCGTCGGCCAGTTCCAGCTCGCGGCCGTTGTCGGCCAGGGCCAGCACCATCAGCGGCAGGCCCTTGCGATAGGCGGCGCAGGCGTCGAGCACGGCGCGCAGCAGCTCATCGTCGCCGACCAGGTCGTTGTACAGCGCGCCATGCGGCTTGACGTAGGCCACCTGGGTACCGAGGGAACGGCAGAAAGCGTCCAGCGCGCCGATCTGGTACAGCACCATGGCATGCACCTCTTCGGCAGAGCAGGCCAGCGAGCGCCGGCCGAAGCCGCTCAGGTCGGGATAGGCAGGGTGCGCGCCGATGCTCACGCCATGGCGTACCGCCAGCTCCACCGCGCGCCGCATGGTGAGCGGGTCGCCAGCGTGGAAGCCGCAAGCCAGGTTGGCCTGGTCAACCAGCGGCATGCTGTGGACATCGTCGCCCATGCGCCAGGCGCCAAAGCTTTCGCCCATGTCGCAGTTGAGCAGGATACGCCGGCCGGTGTCGTTCATTGTGCGTTCCTTTCGAGGCCAGGATTACGGAAAAATGAGCGCAGTGCTGGCGAATTAGCGTCAGGTAGCATACTCAGGCACTGAGAACAGGAGTAAATTCTCCTCTTTTGCACCGACGACCTTGCATTCATGAAAGTTCTCATCCTGGCGGCCTATGCGCTGAGCATCCTCTATGTCCATTTTCGCGGCCGGGTACGCCACAAGCTGTCGCGCCAATTGAGCGACCACTCCAGCTTCCTCGCTCCGATCAACTGCCTGATGTACCTGTTCTCGAAGGTACCGAACCGCCCCTACCTGGCACCGCAGACCTTCCCCGAACTGCAGGTTCTGGTCGACAACTGGCAAGCCATCCGCAGCGAGGCGCTGCACCTGCACGACGCCGGCAACATCAAGCGTTCCGAACAGTACGACGATATCGGTTTCAACTCGTTCTTCAAGAGCGGCTGGAAGCGCTTCTACCTGAAATGGTACGACGAGGCCCATCCCTCCGCCGGACAACTCTGCCCGCAGACCACCGCCCTGTTGCGGCAGATTCCCTCGGTCAAGGCGGCGATGTTCGCCGAACTGCCGCCGGGCTCGAAGCTGGTGCGACACCGCGATCCCTACGCCGGCTCGCTGCGCTTCCACCTGGGACTGTTCACCCCCAACGACCCGGCCTGCTTCATCGAGGTGGACGGCGAGCGCTACCACTGGCGCGACGGCGAGGCGGTGGTGTTCGATGAAACCTTCATCCACTACGCGGAAAACACCACCGAACACAACCGCATCATTCTCTTCTGCGACATCGAGCGGCCGCTGACCCAGGGCTGGGCCACCGCCTTCAACCGCTGGTTCAGCCGCAACGTGATGGCTGCCGCGGCCGCCCCGAACAACGCAGGCGACCGGACCGGCGGACTCAATCGGATCTTCGACAGCCTCTACAAGATCCGCCTGCAGGGCAAACGTTTGAAGAAGCGCAACCGCAAGCTCTACTACCTGCAGAAATGGGGCTTCTTCGCCCTGGTACTGGCTTTCATCCTGTGGATCTGAGGCCCGGCGACGCAAGGCCCCGATAGCTCCGTGGGGCGCATGACGGCGTCATCCGCCGACACCCAGCCGAAATGGCGGATAACCGCTCTGCGGTTATTCGCCCTACGCCACGGACAACGCGAAGTCCCGATAGCTCCGTAGGGCGCATGACGCCAACGGCGTCATCCACCGATACCCCGCCGAAATGGCGGATAACCGCTCTGCGGTTATTCGCCCTACGCCACGGACAACGCGAAGTCCCGATAGCTCCGTAGGGCGCATGACGCCAACGGCGTCATCCACCGATACCCCGCCGAAATGGCGGATAACCGCTCTGCGGTTATTCGCCCTACGCCACGGACAACGCGAAGTCCCGATAGCTCCGTAGGGCGCATGACGCCAACGGCGTCATCCACCGATACCCCGCCGAAATGGCGGATAACCGCTCTGCGGTTATTCGCCCTACCCCACGGAAAGCCCAGCAGTCCCGGCAGTTGGCAACGAAAAGGCTCCCTTGGGAGCCTTTTTCATTCATCCGTTCAGTACACGTCGCGTCGGTAACGTCCTTCGTCGGCCAGGCGTTGCAAGGCCTCCTCACCGAGCACTTCGCGCAGCACCCGGTCGACACCGCCGGCCATGCCCTGCAGGCTGCCGCAGACGTACAAGGCCGCACCCTCGTCAATCCAGCGCCGCAGTTCATCCGCCGCTTCATGCAGGCGGTCCTGGACATAGATCTTCTCCGCCTGGTCGCGGGAGAAGGCCAGGTCCAGGCGTTGCAGCTCACCCCTGGCCAGGGCTTGCTCCAGCTCCGCACGACAGTAGTAGTCGTGGGCGAAATTGCGTTCGCCGAACAGCAGCCAGTTGCGCTTGCGCCCGGCGGCAATGCTGGCGCGCAACAGGCTGCGCAGGCCGGCGAGCCCGGTGCCGTTGCCGATGAGGATCAGCGGCACGTCATCCTCCGGCAGGTGGAAGCCCGCGTTGCGGCGCAGGCGCAGGGTCAGCGCGGCGCCGAGCGGCAGGTACTCGGTGAGCCAGCCGGAGCAGATGCCCAGGCTGCCGTCGGCATGCTGCTCCTGGCGTACGATCAGTTGCAGATCGCCATCGCTCTGCAGCGACGCGATGGAGTACTGGCGCACGGAAAGCGGAATCAGCGCATCCAGCAGCGCCTGCGGGTGCAAGCCGACCAGGTGTTCGAAAGAGTCCGGCAGCAGGCGCCCAGCCAGGGCCTGCTCCAGGCTCTGCTCGACGCCCTCGACCGCCACCCGCGCCTGGCCGTCCAGGTTATGCCGCTGCAGCCATTCGCGGATGCGCACGGGCGCCTGGTGCGGGACGATCTCCAGCAGATCGCCGGCGCGCCATTGGATGGCGCTGTTGGCCGGCGCACGCAGGTCCAGCAGCCAGGTCGACTCGCCCTGGCTGCCAGGATTCAGGCACTCCCGCCGCGCCAGCGACCAGACCTCGAAGGCCGGCGCTTCCCAGGCCGCCGGGGCGGCACCGCCGGTCACCTCGGCCAGGCTTTCCTGCCATTGGCGCAGGGCCGCGGCGTCGCCATCATCGACCTCCACCGGGGCGAACAGGCTCCGCGCGCCCTGCCCCTGCAACCAGCCCTGCATGCGCCGGGCGAAGCCGCAGAACTGCTCGTACTGGCGATCTCCCAAGGCCAGCAGGGCGTAGCTCAGGCCGTCGAGGCTGGCGGCCTGGCCAAGCACCTTGCGTTCGAAGCCGCGGGCGCTGTCCGGCGCCTCACCGTCGCCGAAGGTGCTGACCACGAACAGCGCCTTGCGCGCCTCGGCGAGTTGCCCGGCATCCAGGCGCGCCAGCGATTCGACCCGCACCGGCAACCCGGCCGCCTGCAACTGGCCGGCGCTCTGCCAGGCCAGTTGCTCGGCAAAACCGCTCTGGCTGGCGTAGCCGATCAACCAGGGCTCGCCGCTGGCGCCGGCGCTGCCGCCCAGGTCGGCGCGGCTCGCCCGTACCGCGCGTTTCTTGCGCCGGCGGTCGAGGTAGAGCAGCCAGCCGGTGATGAAGAACAGCGGCATCGCCAGGCTGGCGAGCATCATCAGGATGCGTCCGGCCATGCCGAAATAGCTGCCTACGTGCAATGCATAGACGCTGGCCAGCAACTGGCTGCCGAAAGAACGGTCGCTATAGCGCTGGTCGCTTTTCACCTGGCCGTTGGCCGGGTCCAGGGTCAGGGTGTTGAAGGCACGCTCGTGCGGCGCGTCGGTCAGGCGATAGAACACTGTCGCCGGCTGGCCGCCCGCCGGCGGCAGGCGCAGGTTGTAGGCCTGCAAGCGGTCGCCGCCGGCCTGGCGGATGCTGTTCCATACCGCCGCGTAGTCGACCACCAGCGGAGCCGCATCGGCCGGGCGCTCGCCACGTCCGCCCGGCTTGCCGCGCTGCGCCTGCTGGCCGGCGGGCGCGTCGTCGAGCAGTTTGAACAGGCCGTTGCGGTACCACTCGTAGGACCAGTACAGGCCGGTCAGCGCAGCCAGCAGGTAGAGCGCCAGGCACCAGGTGCCGGCCACGGCATGCAGGTCCCAGTTGAAACTGCGCCCCTTGCGCGACCAGTCGAGGGTCAGCCAGGCGCGCCAGTCGAGGACCTTGCGCGGCCAGCGCAGGTAGAGACCGGACAGGCAGAAGAAGATCAGGATCAGGGTGCAGGCGGCGGTGACCTGCTTGCCGTACTCGCCCATGGCGAGGAACCGGTGCAGTTGCATCATCAGGTTGAAGAAACCCTCGCCGCGCGGCTCGCCGACGAAAGCCCCGGTGTAGGGATCGATCCAGCGCGACTCGCCGCGGCGCTGTCCCGGCGGCGGGGTGTAGAAGATCCGCCCGGCCTTGTCGCTGTCCATCTCGACCCAGACGAAGGCCACTTTCCGCCCCGGCTCGGCGCCTTCGATACGGCGCACCAGTTCGTCCAGCGGCAGCACGCCCTCGGGGCGCTTCTGCACCACCAGCACGTCAGGGTTGAGCGCGCGCATCAGCTCGTCCTGGAACGACAGGGTCGCTCCGGTGACGCCCATCAGCGCCAGCACCAGGCCGGCGCTGATGCCGAAGAACCAATGCAACTGGAACCAGACTTTCTTCACAGGATCACCTTCACGGCCGCCGCGCGGCAACAACGGGACTACGCCGACGCCAAGCGCCGGCCAGACGACACGAGGACGTCGGCGGGCAATTCTATTTGATAATCAGTTGCGATAAAGCCGAATTAACGTTCTTTACGCTCTATTTACCCACCTGGATGCGGGAAAGCCCCATCCCGCAGGGGGAATGGGGCTTTCGTGGGGAGCGAGAGCGGCAGTCAGAAGTGGAAGTTCACCCCGAGCAATGCCGTGCGGCCCGGAGCGACGTGGGCCATGTGCGTGCTGTAGACCTGGTCGAAGTAGCGCTTGTCGGTCAGGTTCTGCACGTTCAGTTGCAGGTCGACGTTCTTGCTCACCTTGTAGCTGGCCATGGCGTCATAGCGCCAGTAGGACGGGATATAGGTAGAGTTCGCAGTGTTGCCGTACTGCTTGTCCACATAGGTGGTACCACCGCCGATAGTGAAGTTCTGCAACAGATCGTAGGTGGTCCACAGAGTGAAGTTGTTCTGCGCGGTCTGCGGCATCTTGTTGCCTTCGTCGCTCTTCACCGTCGACTTGCGGATTTCGCTGTCGAGGTAGGTGTAGCCGCCGAAGACCTTCCACTTCTCGGTCAGCTTGCCATTGAAGCCCAGCTCGACGCCCTGCACCCGCTGCTCGCCGTCCAGTACCTGAAGAGTGGAAACATCCGGCGAAGCGACCCGGGCATTGGTCTTGTCGGTGCGGAAAAGCGCGGCGTTCAGCGACAGAGCATCGTCGAAGAAGGCCCACTTGGTACCCAGTTCGAGGTTGCGGTTACGCTCCGGATCCAACCCGTTGTTGCCTACGCTGATGTCCGCCTGGCCCTCGCCGCCGGTCTCGCCGGTGGGGTTGCTCGAGGTCGACCAGGCCAGGTAGATGCTGCCGTTGGGCGCCGGTTTGTAGACCAGACCGGTCTGGTAGTTCCAGAAGTGGCTGTTGTTCTCGCGCTTGAAGTAGCCGGCGGGACCGTTGCGGCCAGCCGTCTGGTAGCCGCTGGACTTGGTATCGAAGTCGTCGTAGCGCAGGCCGAGATTCAGCTCCCATTGTTCGCTTAGCTTCAGGGTATCGAACACATAAGCCGCGCTGGTCTTGGTGTCGGTATCGGTATAGGCCAGGCCGTCGGTGATGCTGCCGGTCCAGTTGTCGCCCGGAGTCGGGCGATTCAGGCTGGTGCAGTCGCCACTGGCGAGCAATCGTGCATTGCAGGTGTTGCCGGCGCCGCCACCGGAAGTAATGGCGTACGGACGGTTGTGCACGTCCTCGTAGCTGAACTCCAGGCCGGTCACCAGGGTGTGCTTGATGAAGCCGGTTTCGAAGTTGGCCTTCAGGTCGGTCTGGTTGACCCAGCCCTTCGAGGTCGAATTGCGGCTTTTCGCCGAACGGTAGACGTAGCCGTTGGCAACGTTGCCACGGCTGTCGTCGGGGTTGCTGACGATGTAGTCGAGCGTCGTGCGCACCAGGCGGGTGCTATTCGACAGGGTCAGGTTGTCGTTCAGGTCATGCTCGATGCGGAAGGTACCGCTGTCGGTGGTGCTCTTGCGGTAGTCGCGGTCCTTCAGGCCATAGAAGTTATCGCGATCCACCGAGGCCGGCTTGCTCGGATTGGCTTTGCTGCGGTTGACGTTGGTCAGCGGCAGGCCGTAGTCCGGCATATCATCGGTGCTGAGATGGTAATAGGACAGGGTGGCGCGGGTCGGCGTGTCGAAGCCGAAGGTAACGGTCGGAGCCACGCCCCAGCGGCTGACGCTGACTTCGTCGCGCCCTGCGACGTGGGCATCGTGCTTCATCAGGTTGAGGCGGAAGGCGGCGTTGTCGCCAATCATCCGGTTCACGTCGAGAGTAGTGCGGCGGGTCTGGTCTGAGCCCCAGGTGAAGCCGGCGTCGGTGAAGTTGTCCTGCTTGGCGGTCTTGCTGATCAGGTTCAGGCTGCCACCGGTGGAGCCGGCGCCGGTGTAGGCCGAGCCCGGGCCCTTGCTGACCTCGATCTGCTCGACGTTGAACACCTCGCGGGTTTGCGAGGCGACGTCGCGCATACCGTCGAGGAACGTATCGCTCTCGGCGTTGAAGCCACGGATGAATGGCCGGTCGCCTGCGGGGTTGCCGCCCTCGCCCGCGCCGAAGGTGATACCCGGGGTGGTGCGCAGTGCGTCGGCCAGGGTCAAGGCGCCAGTGTCCTTGATCACCTGCTGCGGGATCACGGTCACGGTCTTCGGCGTATCCAGCAGCGGCGCGGTGTACTTCTTCGACGCCGAGCGGTCGACGTTATAGGTGGTTTCGTCCTGCTGCTCGCCGACGATGGTAGCCGCATCCAGCGACAGTACGCGGTCCTTGTCGGTCTTTTTCTGCCCGGCCTCGTCGGCGTGGGCTGCCTGCGGTGCGGCGATGGCGGTGATGGCGACACCGATGGCAGAAGCCAGCAGACGTTGCGAAGAAACGGCGGTATCCGTGGACTGACGCGACATTCGAAACCCCTCCCCGGGAGCTGTGAAGGTCGCGGAATTTATTGCAGATCAGAATTGTTATCAATTATTACGGATTCGCATTCGACAGGAATTTACATTCTTTACAATTTTCTCATTACATTTTTTCCCATCTCGCTCGTCTACAACCTCTGGCGGTTTTACATGTCCAATGCAAATCAATATCATTGGCAATCATTTCGCCTTCATGGACAGCGCCATGTTGCTGCATATTCCCGCCATCTTCACCGCCGAGGAAGTCTCCCGGATCCGCGCAGCCCTGGAGCAGGCGGAATGGGCCGACGGCAAGGCGACCGCCGGCTACCAATCGGCCAAGGCCAAGCACAACCTGCAACTGCCGCAGGACCACCCGCTGGCCCGGGAGATCGGCGAAGCCATGCTGCAGCGCCTGTGGAACCATCCCCTGTTCATGTCCGCCGCCCTGCCGCTCAAGGTCTTCCCGCCGCTGTTCAACTGCTATACCGGCGGGGGCTCGTTCGACTTCCACATCGACAACGCCGTGCGCGACGTCCATGGCGGCCGCGAGCGGGTCCGTACCGACCTGTCCTCGACCCTCTTCTTCAGCGACCCGGAGGACTATGACGGCGGCGAACTGGTGATCCAGGACACCTACGGCCTGCAACAGGTGAAGCTGCCCGCCGGCGATCTGGTGCTCTACCCCGGCACCAGCCTGCACAAGGTCAATCCGGTCACCCGTGGCGCGCGCTACGCCTCGTTCTTCTGGACCCAGAGCCTGGTCCGCGAAGACAGCCAGCGCACCCTGCTATTCGAAATGGACCAGTCGATCCAGCGACTCACCCACGACGTGCCCGACCATCCCTCGCTGATCCGCCTAACCGGCACCTACCACAATCTCCTGCGGCGCTGGTCGGAACTCTGAACATGCGCCACCTGCTGCTCCGTCACGACGCACTGGACGCCGAAGGTTTCGCCGCACAACTGGCCGGTACCCCGGGCGAGGTTGCCCAGGCTATCCTCGGCGCTGCGCGCGAGGGCCTGACGGAAGCCCAGGCCCTGCTCGGACAGATCCTTCTGGACGGCCAAGGCATCCAGCGCGACCCGACCCTGGCGCGGACCTGGTTCGCAATCGCCGCCGGGCACGGCCACGCAATGGCGCGCAATATGCTCGCTCGCTGCCTGGAACATGGCTGGGGCGGCCCGGCGGATCCAGCCGCGGCAGCGGTCCACTATCGGATCGCCGCCCAGGCCGGCCTCGACTGGGCCCGCTACAACCTGGCCAATCTTCACGCTACCGGCCGCGGGGTGCCCCAGGACCATCCGCGCGCCTATGCGCTGTATCGGCAAGCGGCCGAGCAGGGCCACGCGAAATCGATGAACCTGGTGGGGCGCTACCACGAAGAAGGCCTGGTGGTCGCTCGCGACCTGGCGCAAGCTGCGCACTGGTATCGACGCTCCGCCGAGGGTGGCGATTTTCGCGGCCAGTTCAGCCACGCCGCGATGCTCAGCGCCTCGGGCCGCCATGCCGAGGCCGAAACCTGGCTCCGGCGTGCCCTCGAAGGCGGCAACCTGAACTTCCTGCGCAGCGCCCGCCATGGCCTGGAGCAGTCGGCCCACCCACCGTTCCGCAGCCTGGCGCTGGCCTACTACCGACGCGCGGCGCAGTTGGGCGACGACACCGATCGAGAGGCCCTGGAACAGGCGCTCGAACGTCACGGGCACGCACGACTGCCCGCCTGACGAACAACGCACGACCCTTTGTTCACGCCCACATAACACTTTTTTGACAAGCCTTTCCCTACCCTCGCCGTTTCATCGAGGCGAAGACGATCGCGCCTCCGATCCATCGAACGAGGCTATCGTGTCCCCCACCCCACCACGCGTTACGCGCAATCGCATCGACTGGGCCGGCCTGGGCTGGCTGTTCCTGTTCTTCTGGTTCTTCTCCGGTATCACCCAACTGCTCCTGCTGACCTCCGGCAACAGCGGTTTCTCCGGTTTCCGCAACGCCATGGTGCTGAGCACCATCTGGCTTGCGCCGGTGTTGCTGTTCCCGCGCTGGACCAAGCCGCTGGCCGCCGTCATCGGGCTGGTGCTGTGGGCCGCCTCGCTGGTCGGCCTGAGCTATTTCGGCATCTATCACCAGGAATTCTCGCAAAGCGTGATCTTCGTGATGTTCGAGTCGAACACCGCCGAGGCCAGCGAATATTTCAGCCAGTACTTCAACCCCTGGATGACCCTCGGCCTGGTGCTCTACAGCCTGGTCGCCATCCTCCTCTGGCGCCGCCTGCGCCCGGTCTACCTGCCGCGCTTCAGCGCCCTGCCGGTGGCGGTGCTGCTGATCGTCGCGACCATCGGTTATCCGTTCTACAAGCAACTGGTCAGCCAGGGCCGGTCCTTCGACGAAGCCCTGGACAAGGTCCAGGCGCGCATGGAACCGGCGGTGCCCTGGCAATTGCTGATCGGCTACCAGCAATACCGCCAGCAACTGGGCAGCATGCAGGCGCTGTTGCAAAAGAACGCGGCCCTACCGCCGCTGAAGAACCTCGTCGATGCCAATGGCGATACGCCGCGCACGCTGGTCCTGGTGATCGGCGAATCCACGTCGCGCAAGCACATGAGCCTCTACGGCTATCCACGCGAAACGACCCCGCAGCTGGACGCACTGAAGGCCGCGAACCGGAACCTCACGGTATTCAACAACGTGGTGGCGTCGCGGCCATACACCATCGAGGTGCTGCAGCAGGTGCTAACGTTCGCTGACCAGGAGCATCCCGACCGCTTCCTCACCGATCCGTCGCTGATGAACCTGATGAAGCAGGCCGGCTACAAAACCTTCTGGATCACCAACCAGCAGACTATGACCAAGCGCAACACCATGCTGACGACCTTCGCCCAGCAGACCGATGCGCAGTTCTACCTGAACAACCAGCGCAGCCAGAACGCCAGCCAGCTGGACGGCGCGGTGCTGGCGCCCTTCGCCAAGGTGCTGGACGACCCGGCGCCGAAGAAGTTCATCGTGGTCCATCTGCTCGGCACCCACATGAACTACAAGTACCGCTATCCCGCCGACTACGCTCGCTTCGTCGACCGCCAGGGCGCCCCGGCGGCCCTCAGCGACGACCAGGTGGAGGTCTACAACAGCTACGACAACGCCGTGCTGTACAACGACTACGTGGTCTCCAGCCTGATCAAGGGCTTCGCCAACAGCGATCCGAACGGCTTCCTGGTCTACCTCTCGGACCATGGCGAGGAAGTCTTCGACGAAGCCCCGCACGACCGCCTCGGCCGCAACGAAGGCGACCCGACCCGCGGCATGTACACCGTGCCCTTCCTGGTCTGGACTTCGCCCAGCTGGCAGCAGACCCACCCACGCGACCTGCAGGCCCTGGTCGACCGACGCTACAGCAGCGAAGACCTGATCCATACCTGGTCCGACCTCGCCGGCCTCAACTATGACCTCTTCGATCCGACCAAGAGCCTGGTGAGCAACGACTTCCAGCATGAAGTCCGCTGGATCGGCAACCCCTATGCCCACAATGGCTTGCGCGACTTCGACAAGCTGCCGCTGGACAAGGCCGACGCCGGGCAGCAGGTCGCCCAGGCCGGACGACCCGCGCCAACGACGCCGCGCGCACCGTCCCGCCAGCCGAACGAAGGCTGACCGCCGCCAAAGAAAACGCCCCGCCGAGCGGGGCGTTTTTCCATCCGTAGCGCCCTCAGGGCAAGACCAGGTTGCCCTGCTCGTCGAACGGCCAGAACGGGTTGTAGGCAATTTCCCAAAGGTGTCCATCCGGGTCGGCGACATATCCGGAGTAGCCACCCCAGAACACTTCCTGCGGCATCTTGGTCGCCTGCCCGCCGGCCGCCGTAGCTGCGGAGAACAGACGGTCCACCTCGTCCCGCGAGGCGCAGTTGCAGGCCAGGGTGATAGCCGCGAAGCCGGTCGGACGATCTTCCACCTGCGCATCCTCGGCGAGGGCGCTGCGTCCGTAGAGGCCGAGGACCAGGTTGCGGCCCTTGAGAAATACCACCTGCTCGTTGCCGTCCGAAGAGGGCTGCCAGCCCAGCGCCTGGTAGTAGAGAGAGGAGCGGGCCAGATCGGCGACCCCGAGGGTCACCAGGGAAACACCGTTACCTGTCATGTCGGCGTCCTTGTCATGGGTTGTCGAACAAGGCTGGCACGAGCGCCGCGAGGCTTCCAGAGCGACATGAAAAAGCCCCGCCGAGGCGGGGCTCTTCGTAACAGAGGCGACTGCGCTAGAGGTAGAACGCCTTCAGCGGCGGGAAGCCGTTGAACTCCACCGCACTGTAGCTGGTGGTGTAGGCGCCGGTAGACAGCCAGTAAAGGCGGTCGCCGCTCGCCAGGTTCAGCGGCAGGCCATACTTGTAGTGCTCGTACATGATGTCGGCGCTGTCGCAGGTCGGGCCGGCGATCACCACCTCTTCCATCTCGCCCTGCTTCTCGGTCCAGATCGGGAACTTGATCGACTCGTCCATGGTTTCGATCAGTCCGGAGAACTTGCCGACGTCGGCATAGACCCAGCGCTCCACGGCGGTCCGCGACTTGCGGGCGACCAGCACCACTTCGCTGACCAAGATGCCGGCATTGGCGATCAGCGAACGGCCCGGCTCGAGGATGATTTCCGGCAGGTCGTCGCCGAAGTCCTCCTTGAGGAAGCGGATGATCTCCTCCGCATAGGTTTCCAGGTCGTTGGTCTTGGTGATGTAGTTGGCCGGGAAGCCGCCGCCCATGTTGATCATCTTCAGGACGATGCCGTCTTCTTCCTTCAGGCGCTCGAAGATCACCTTGACCTTGGCGATCGCTGCGTCCCACACCGAGATGTCGCGCTGCTGCGAACCGACGTGGAAGGAAATGCCGTAGGGCTCCAGGCCCAGCTGGCGGGCCAGGATCAGCAGGTCCATGGCCATGTCGGTCTGGCAGCCGAACTTGCGCGACAACGGCCAGTCTGCGGTAGTGGAGCCCTCGGTGAGGATACGCACGTAGACCTTGGCGCCGGGAGCGGCCTTGGCGATGTTGCGCAGGTCGGCTTCGGAGTCGGTGGCGAACAGGCGCACGCCCTTCTCGTAGAAGTAGCGGATGTCCTTGGATTTCTTGATGGTGTTGCCGTAGCTGATGCGCTCCGGACCGACGCCGGTCTTCATCACCTTGTCCAGTTCGTAGATCGAGGCGATATCGAAGTTCGAACCCTTGTCGCGCAGCAGCTCAGTGATTTCGGTAGCGGGATTGGCCTTCACCGCGTAGTAGATCCTGGCGAAGGGGAAGCAGTCGGTCAGTTGGTCGTAGGCATCGGCGATGGTCTGCTTGTCGATGACCACGAAGGGGGTTTCCTGCTTGTCGGCGAAGGCCTTCATGCGCTGGAAGGTTTCAGGGGCGAAATAATCCTCGACCTTGATGGACATGGTTGGGACTCCCAATGGCAAAACACATGGATTCGTAGGGGTGAAGCTGAACGTCTAATCCGTTTCCCCACTTTGGTTCGCCTACTTCCCAAGGCATGTCGCCGAGTATCACCTGCCTGCCGGCAGCCACCGCCTGTTCATCCTGGTAGGTCGCGCGCGTGTCCCGCGCGACGACCTGGCCGCTTGAGCAGCGGACGTCGCCTTGCCACAAGGCGATCTCTCGTCGTCAGTACTTGAGCCGGATGGATCGTTTCCAGCATGGACGTTCGGGCGCGAACTTTAGGACCAAGGGGACGCGAGATCAATAAAAAAATGCCGCGATTTCGCCTCCGCCTGTCGCACCGCCGGATTGACCTGCTCAGCCTTTACCCCATGTGCATGACAGTGGGATGTCCCCGTCCGCCCAGCGTTCAATCGGATGGACGAAAAACGTCCCGCGCAGGCCTTGTGCCTACACCCGGAACGCACCGATCAGGCGTTTCAGCTGGGTCACCTGGGCGCCCAGTTCGCGGCTGGCCCGTTCGGTCTGGCTGGCGCCTTCCGCGGTGCGCTCGCCGGCCTGGTTGATCTCGACGATGTTCTGGTCGATATCGTGGGCCACGGCGGTCTGTTGCTCGGCGGCGGCGGCGATCTGCTGGTTCTGGTCGACGATCATGCCCACCGCGCCGAGGATATTCTCCAGTGCCTGCTGCACCTGCGCCGACTCGTTGACCGTGCCATCGGCGGTATGGTGGCTGCTGCCCATCGCCTTCACCGCCGCATCGACGCCGCCCTGCAGGCGCAGGATCATCTGTTCGATCTCGGCGGTGGATTGCTGGGTGCGCTTGGCCAGCGTGCGCACCTCGTCGGCCACCACCGCGAAACCGCGCCCCTGCTCCCCGGCACGAGCGGCCTCGATCGCCGCATTGAGCGCCAGCAGGTTGGTCTGTTCGGCGATGCCCTTGATCACATCCAGCACCTGGCTGATCGAGGCGCTGTCACTGGCCAGGCGATTGATCGCCGCCACCGACTGGTCGATCTCGCCGGCCAGGCGCTGGATGCTACCCACCTGCGACTCGACCAGGCTGCGCCCACTGAGGGTTTCCTGGTTCACGCTGTTCGCGCTGCTCACCGCCATCGCCGCGCTGCGTGCCACTTCCTGGGCGGTAGCGGCCATCTGGTTCATCGCCGTGGCCACCTGCTCGATCTGGCTGCGTTGCCCGGCTACCGCCTGGTTGCTTTCGGCCGACACCGACTCGACGCGCAGGGTCTGCCGCTCGACCTCGCCGACGGTCTGGCTGACCCGCTCGATCAGGTCGTGGATCTTCGCCACCGATTCGTTGAACGATTGTCCCAGCTCGCCCAGTTCGTCACGGCTGCGGGCCTGGAAGCTGACCGTCATGTCGCCGCCGGCGACGCGCTCCATCATTCGCCCGAGATCCTTCAGGGTGGCGCGGGTGGAGACGTAGAAACCGCCGTAGAGGTATAGGATCGCGGCGAAAACCACGGCCAGCGCGGCGACTAGCAACAGCATCTGCGTGCGCACCTGTTGCAGGCGCTTTTGCAACTGGGTATCGAGATAGCCGAGAACGGCGTCGTCGAGCTGGTAGGTCTTGTCCATCGCCGCGCTGACCTGATCGTAGAACTGCGTCCACGGGGTATCCAGCGTCTCAGCCACGATCACCCGGTCCTCGAACAACTGCCCCAGGCTCTTCAGGGTCTCGCGACTGGCCTGGGCGGCCTCCTCGAGCGCCGGTGGGCTGCCGGCCAGGGACTCCTGCAGCTTCAGGCCGTACTCGCCATGCAGTTTCTCGAACTCCAGCAGCAGTTCGTCGAGCCGCGCGCTGGAGGACGAATTGAGGAAACCCTGGCCCAGGGAGTAGGCGCCGATGGCGCGCCCCTTGCTGATGGCCGCCGTCACCTCCGGCGTTATCGCACCGACCAGCTCGCTGAGCTGGCGCACCTGGCGCTGGCTGTCCTGGCTGAGCCCGGCCTGGGCGATAAGCAACTTGATGAATACCTGTGCGCTACCGAGCAGCTTCTCCGCCCGTGCGCCCTTGCCCTGCAAGGACCCTTCGGCCTCCACGGCCTGCAAGCCGTTGAGCAACCGGTCGCGCTGGGCCTCGAATTCGGCTACCGCCGCACCATCCTCGCTGAGCGGCGCCAGCGCCTCGAGCCGCCCGCGCAGCCCCTTCTGGACGTCCGCGATGCGCGCTTCCAGATCGCCGGCCTTGCCGGACTGGCCGATGACCGCATTGATCTGCAACAGATCGTTGAGAGACTCCAGGCCACGCCGGATCTGAAGTCCGCTACCCAGCAGCGTCAAGCTCTGCAGTTCGATCCGGGTGTCGCTGAACTGGCGATAGGCATCGCGCACCAGATAGAAGCTGGTGATCAGCAGCGGCAGGAAGAACAGCACGCTGATCAGGCCGAACTTCATGCCGAAGCTGAGCCGGTTCATCAGCGCGATAGCGGGATAGAGTACGGTCTTCACCCAGACGTCTCCTGATTGTTCTTATCGTTCTGAGAGATGCCGCCGCGTGGCGACATTGACGCACGGAGTCCGCTCGGTAATGGCCTTTCGAAATCATGCGGACACGTTCACCTGTGTACCCGATATCGGCCTGGTGTTCTGTAACTTAAGGTTAACGGGGAATCGCAGGCGGATTCCCCGTCGCTGCGCTCAGAGGAACAGCGCGCAGAAGGCGAACACGGCGTACCAGAGCACGGCCGCGCGCACCAGCAATTGCCAGAGCGCATCCAGGCTGGCGACGCCGGCGGCACCCAGTTCGACCGCTTCGACATCGCTGGCGACCCGTCCGGCCTTGCCCAGCAGCGCGGCCGCCGAGATGTCCCAGGCCAGCAGCCAGTGCAGCAGCACGCGGATAACCGCGAGGAAGTTGCCGACCAGGGCGAAGCTCAGCACCAGCGCACGCACCGGCAACCAGTCGAGGATATGCCGGACGCGCGCCGCCTGTTCGCGCAACGCCGGCTGGCGGGCGTGCTCCAGCGCCAGTGCCAGCAGGCGATAGGCCAGGGCCGCCACCGGGCCGAGCAAGGCATACCAGAAGATCACCGCGAAGAAGCTCTGGTAGCCCTGCCAGAGCAAATGGCCGTGCACCCGGCCGATCAGTTCGCTCTCGCTGCCGCCCAGGATCCCCAGATCGCGTTCGGCGACATGGAAGGCAGCCTGGGCCTCCTCGCGCCGCCAGGCGTCGCGGAACGGCCCGAGGTCGGCCATGACGTCGCCGCGGCCGAGACTGTAGACCACCACCAGAAGATGCAGCGGAAGGCTCAACCAGCCATAGGCCAGCGGCTGCAGCAATGTCAGCAGCAGGGCCAGCGGCAGCAACGGCAGGACCACCGCGAGCAGCAGCCCCAGCCAGGAGCGGCGGGACACCGAGGGCAGGTCCTCGACCAGGCCCAGCCAGGCGAGCCAGGCGCCATCGCGCTGGATACGCCGGCGCCAGCCGGAGAACTTCTCCAGCGCAAGGGCCAGCAGCAACACCAGGAACGTCATGTTTCCTCCTTGGAATCGGTCAATCCGGCGCGGTAGCGCGACCAGTCGAAAGCCTCGCCGGGATCGGTCTTGCGCTCCGGGGCGATATCGCAGTGGCCCTGGATGCGTTCCGGGGTGATCCCCGGGAAGGCCGCGCGCAACAGCCGCGTCAGCCCGGCCAGGGCAGTGTACTGCGCGTCCGTGTACGGTTCCGTGTCGGTCCCCTCCAGTTCGATGCCAAGGGAGAAGTCGTTGCACGCCTCGCGACCGTCGAAGCAGGAAACCCCGGCATGCCAGGCGCGGTCGTGACAGGAGACGAACTGGGTGATGGCGCCGTCGCGTTCGATGAGGAAATGCGCGGAAACCGTCAGGTGGCGGATCTCCTCGAAATAGGGATGTTCGTTCGGGTCCAGGCGATTCTGGAAGAACGCCTGGACCTTACCGGTGCCGAACTGTCCCGGCGGCAGGCTGATATTGTGGATAACCAGCAGCGACACCGCGTCCCCTTGCGGACGCAGGTTGAAATTCGGTGAAGGGCAGTGGCGGACGCCACGGACCCAGCCGGTAACGGAATCGAAATGCATACGGGCTCCTGAACGAGCCCCCACTCTAATCCAGCGGCGCCGGAATGACGATCAGGCGGGCTCTGGATCGGCCGCTTCGACATGCTTCGAGGAAAGGTATTACCCACAAGAACGAAAAGACCCGGCATCCGCCGGGTCCTCGAGAAGCGGCTAGGCGCCCTTGAGGCGCCGCAGGTTGCCGATCACCGACTCCAGGGCCCGGTCGAACAGCAAGGCATCGTCCAGCAGGCGTACCGCCTGCCGGCGAAACTCCACCGCCAGGCCCATGCGGGTCTTTTCCAGGACCTTCATCCCGGTGCGATTGACGAAGATGTAGCGACCGGTGGGCCGGATCACTGCCGCCAGCTTGCAGCGCAGCTTGTGCTCGGCGTCCTCCTGGATTTCCACCCAACTGCCGACACGCAGCGCATCGACCCGCAGCAGTGCCTCGTCGTTGTCCGGCAGGCGCACTTCGCTCTCGACAGGCGCCGGGGCGGCGTCCGGCGAGGTCAGGACGATTTCCTCGACCACCCGCAGCATGACCGGCGTCCGGGGCTTTTCCGCGGCCGTGCCCGGGGTCGCTTCGTCGAGCAGGGGGCTGTCCGCGACCGCCGCCTCGCCGCGCTTGTCGCGCTGCAGGCCCTGGACATGCAGGGTTTCCAGCTGGCTGAAGAATTCACCGGTGGAAAACGGATCGAAGGCTGCGCTGGCCAATCCCTCGCGCAGCGCCTTAAGCAGGCCTGGCACGCGCTCCAGCAACTGTTGGCGGGACAGCGGATCATCATGCGGGCCGACGCTCCAGATCAGCTCGTCCATGGTATCCAGGGCCTCCCGCCACTCGGCCGAAGCCTTGCCATGCTTGAGGCAGATCAGCAGCATCACCTTGCTCCAGGCATCCCGCAGCAGGCGCACCACCACCTCCGGCAGGACCTTGCCGAGCAGTCGCTGGTTCAGCACCTGCTCCACGTCCTGACGAGCCAGTTCGGCCTTGGCGCGGCCTTCCTCGGCGTCGCGGGTGCGTTGCTCGAGGAGCTCGCTGCGGCGGCGCTCGTCGCCGGTGAAGGCAATGAAGTCCTCCAGCAACTCGGCGAAGATCGCCGGGTCGTCGACGAAGTCGTTCAACAGCCGCATCACGACCTGTTCGATCTTCTGGTACAGGCTGTCGCGCCGGGCATCATTGTGTTCGGCCCAGCCCAGCGACGCGGATGCGATCTCGTTGAGCAGGCGACGCGCCGGATGGCTACCGCGGCTGAAGAAGGTCTTGTCGAGCAGGGCCACCTTAAGCATCGGGATCTGCATCCGACCGATCAGGGCCTTCAGCGAATCAGGCAGGGTACGGTCGTCGAGAATGAACTCGAACAGCATCGACACCAGGTTGATGACGTCATCGTCCACCTGGCCGACCACCCGAGAACGGCCGCTCTTGTGGCTGACCCGCTGGAGCAGTTGGTCGACCCCGTCGCGGACGTCGAACTCCGCGGCGCCGGGGCCCGGCAGGTGCTGCTGCAGGTGGGAAAGCAGGCGCATCAGGTCGTTGCTGGAAATCGGCGCGGCATTCTCAGGCGTTTCGCGACGGTAGAAGGAAGGATTGTCGCGGACCTGCGCCAGCAGTTCCTGCAGCGCGCCGAAGACTTCCTGCTGACCGCCGTCGAGCAGCGCAGCCTGTGCCTGCAGGGTCCCGGCATCGCGCATCGCTTCGGGACGGACAGCGGGCTGACGCCGCGGCAGCACGGATTTGAGTTCCGGCAGCACGCCCGCAGCGACCAGGATCTGGTTGGCCTCGGCGTACAACTGGTCGCAATGGGCCAGGACGTACTTCTCGAACAGCTTGAGAATGATCAGCTTGACCTTGATCTCGACGCCGAGCCCCTGGCAGGCATCGAGGAAAGCCGCGGTCAGCGGACGCGGAGCGAGGGGATTGCTCTTCTCGTCGACCTTCCGGCCGACCAGGGTGTTCAGGCGGGTACTCAGGTGGGCCAGCGCGGTGGCATCGCGGCTCATCACCCGCGCCACCATCGCGTCCACCGCGACGGACTCCTCCAGTTCCTCGTTCTGTACCAGGCTGAGGCTATCGAAGGACACGGTATCCAGGGTCGGCACGGATTTGCCGGACTGTACCTGGTTGAGCGCCGAGAACTCCTCGAAGACCTTCTGCAGGTAGACCCGCTCGATACTCTTGCGCTTGAGGCGCAGGTCGCGCATGGCTTCGAAGAAAGCGTTCTGTTCGAGGTTGCTGGTGGCTCGGTCGGCCATTTCGAAGAGGGTGTCGTCGGCGTTGTCGAACAACGCCTGCAACGCCTGTTTCAGCTGCAGCGCCGCCTTGTCGCGCACCTGCACGAGGATGACCGGCAGGCGCCCCGCTCCGGCGTTCGGCGACGGCTCGGAAGCGACCCTGGTCAGGTGCACCACATTGGCATCGTTCTGCATCGGGACTCTCCTGCCACCCTCGCGGCCGCGCATGGAATGGCAAAAATCGGGCACAGAGGATCGATTGGCGTCGTCCGTAACGTCAATTTCCAGGCGTCAAAAACAAGTATCTACATTCATTATAGAGATACTTTCAAATCTAGATAGAGGGTTTTCCTATAGACATGACTCTCTTCACACAAGCGAAGGCCGATGAATGGCGGCCGCCCCGGCCGGCGCCCAGGCAGGCACAGACGCCGTCCGCCGCGCTCCGTATAATCGCCCGATCTCGTACAGGAGCCCGCCATGCCTAACCTCACCCTTGCCGACCTCCAAGGCGAAATCCAGGCCAACGTCCGCACCGCCCTGGCGGAAGACGTCGGCGGCGGCGACCTTACCGCTCAGTTGATCGATCCACAACGCGAGGCCGAGGCCCGGGTGATTACCCGCGAGCACGCGACGATCGCGGGCCGCGCCTGGGTCGACGAGGTCTTCCACCAGGTCGATCCGCGAGTGCTGGTGACCTGGCAGGTGGAGGACGGCCAGCGAGTCGAGCCGAACCAGATGCTGTTCCAGCTAAAAGGTCCGGCCCGCGCGCTGCTCACCGGCGAGCGCAGCGCGCTGAACTTCCTCCAGCTGCTTTCCGGTACCGCCACCCGCAGCCAGCACTACGCCGACCTGGTCGCCGGCACCACGGTGAAGCTCCTCGACACGCGCAAGACCCTGCCCGGCCTGCGCCTCGCGCAGAAGTACGCGGTCACCTGCGGCGGTTGCCACAACCATCGCATCGGCCTCTACGATGCCTTCCTGATCAAGGAAAACCACATCGCCGCCTGCGGCGGTATCGACCGGGCAATCGCCGAGGCCCGGCGCATAGCACCCGGCAAGCCGGTGGAAGTGGAAGTGGAGAACCTCGATGAACTGCGCCAGGCGCTGGAGGCCGGTGCCGATATCGTCATGCTCGACGAACTCAGCCTGGACGACATGCGCACCGCCGTCGCCCTCACTGCCGGCCGTGCCAAGCTGGAAGCTTCCGGCGGAATCAACGAGAGCACCCTGCGCAACATCGCCGAGACCGGCGTCGACTACATCTCCATCGGCACCCTGACCAAGGACGTCAGGGCCGTCGACCTGTCCATGCGCCTCACCCTCTGAACGAATCGCAGGCGAAAAAAAGCCCCGCCGAAGCGGGGCTTTTTTATGCGACTGGTGCCGGATAGAGGAATCGAACCCCCGACCTTCTCATTACGAATGAGCTGCTCTACCGACTGAGCTAATCCGGCGGCGCGGGGAAGGTATCACTCGGCACAGCCGGATTTCAACCGATATTCCCCCTCACATGGGAATCCAACCCTGAATCCAGAAACGTGGCGCCTCACCGCCGCCGTGGATTTCCAGGTAGCGCTCCTCGGTCGCGGTCAGCCCCGGCACCTCGAGCAGCAGCACGCGCCCCAGCACGACAATGACAACGACAGCCAGGCCCCGACAGAGCCAGCGCTGTGCGGGGGACGGCGCGACCGGCTTCGACCAGCGCGCCATGGCGATGCCTACCAGCAAGGCCAATACGGTCTGGGTGAAGGGCATGACGAACACGCCGTCCACCTGGGCCAGGACCAAGACCGAAACAAGGGCCAGCCACAGTCCGGCGTCCATCGGATCGCCCTGTTCACGCAGGTAACGCGCGCCGCGAAGCAGACCAAGGATCATCAGCCCAACCACCAGAAGGCCAGCGACCCCGCCCCATTCGGCGAACCATTGCAGCAGCATCTGGTGCGGGTGGGCACCGACGCTGTTCGGCACCGCCGAGAAATGCATGGGCCCGACCCCAAGCAAAGGATGGGCTACGAACATGCCCCAAGCATCTCTCCACAACACGTCGCGCAGAGACAGACCACTGCGCATACCGGACATGAGGGTCATGTCGATACCGAGCCAAGTCGGCAAGGCAACCATTAGCAGGAAATAGAGCGCCAGTCCGACGAATGCCGCGGACAACTGGACGATCAAAAAGCGGCGCCCCACGGGGCCGATCCAGCAAAGCGCGAGATGCGCGACGGCGAAACCCAACCAGAGCCCGCGCCCAGCCAAGGCGAAGGAGATGCACCACTGGATGGCCAGCAGCAGCATAACAAGCCAGGACAGCCTGAACCGCACGGTCTCTCGCAGGTACAACCCCAGCGCAGCCATCAGCGGCAGCAGCATGGCCTGGAACTGCCCCATGGTCCGGACGTTGGAAAAGCCGCTGAGCAAAACCGTGGGATTCAACTCACGGAGTCCGCTGACGAAGGCCGCGAGATAGGAAAGCAGGAACTGGTAGCAGAAGAACCCTCCCAACACGACCAGCCCCCAGATAGCGGCACGGCGAACCCACTCGGGACTGACGGAAATATTGAAGGAGAACAGCATCAGGCCGGAGAATACCGACCACTCCTTGAGCGCCCAGGAAGAATTATCAGAAAGAAAGGAGGAAAAAACACCCAGCCCGAGAGTCAACAATAGAGCGGCAAAAACCTTTCGCCTAATAAGCGAAGAAGGAAAATACAAGAAAAAAAACAGTGACGAGCCACTCAGCAACAGCAACTGGAATATGCGTTGCTGGTCGTGCCAGTTCGGAGAAACCCCATAATGAATTACAGTCGATAGCAGCATAGCCGCTATCAGGGATAGCAGTGCAAGCCCTACGAAAGAAGGCAAAGCAGTCCCGTCTTGCCAGATCACTCTTGTTCGATTCATCGCGAGTCCATAATGAAAAACCCCGCAATGCGGGGTTTTTCATTTACCACTAGACCAGACCGAAAAGCCTATTAGGATTTCGGGCAATTGGCCGGAGCGTAGTTGGCTTTCCAGTTGGTCGGCTTTCCAGTGATGCCGCAGGTCCATACTCCTTTATCATCACGCTTGACAGTGATGACAGCGCCAGCAATACCTTTACCAGAAGAGCCGCCCAAGGTACCAGAAATCTCCGGAGTTGCGGTATCAGCTTTGTCAATCTTGATCTGCCCCTTACCGTCACCGGTAAGCAGAGTAGAACTGGTAAAGCCAAGATCATACTCATCGTTTTTGGGAGAATCGTTAGAAACGAGCTTCTTACCTTCCAGAATCGCCGACTCCGCAGCGGTCTTCAGCGCGCTGATTTCACTCACGGCACGGGTCACCTGGGTACGGGCGGTGTAGTCCTGATATTGCGGGATGGCAATGGCGGCCAGGATGCCGATGATCGCGACCACGATCATCAGTTCGATCAGAGTAAAACCCTTCTGAGCTTTCATGAATATCTCCATGTGGTATGTATAGGCCAAACGCCTTCCCCCTCCAAAGCAGGTTGCATGCCAACCTTTCAAACGCCCTCCTTTCGCAACTCTCGCGGGGACTTCGAAAGTGTTCCGCTCTCCCCTGCCGGCAATATGTGACACTTTTTGGCATCTCGGAATCGTCGGTTTGGCAGCCTTTGGCATCTGCGTTATAAGTCTCGCTCCAAGCCTTCTTCAGATGTTCCCCAATGAACGATTCCACGCCTCTCAGCGGCCTTGCCAAGCAACTGGTCCTGAACGAACTCCTCGACGAAAAGACCGCCCGCCAGGCCCAGGTGCAGGCCGCGCGCAACAAGCAGTCGCTGGTCAGCCACCTGGTCCAGGCCAAGCTGGTGCAGAGCCGGGCGTTGGTCGAGGTGGCCGCCGAGCAGTTCGGCATCGCCTATTGCGACCTGAACAGCCTGGATCGGGAAAGCATTCCGAAGGATGTCATCAGCGAGCGCCTGGTCCGCCAGCACCGCGTGTTGCCGCTGTGGAAACGCGGCAACAAACTGTTCATCGGTCTCTCCGACCCGACCAACCATCAGGCGGTCACCGATATCCAATTCAGCACCGGCCTCACCACCGAAGCCCTGCTGGTAGAGGACGACAAGCTCAGCGTAGCCATCGAGAAGCTTTACGAGGGCGCCATGGACGCCCTCGGCGACCTCGGCGATATCGATCTCGACGGGGTCGATGTCGGCAAGGCGGAAAGCGCCAGCCAGGACGACGGCGGCGACGATGCCGAAGATGCCCCCGTGGTGCGCTTCGTCAACAAGATGCTGCTCGACGCCATCCGCGGCGGCTCTTCCGACCTGCACTTCGAGCCCTACGAAAAGACCTACCGGGTGCGCTTCCGTACCGACGGCATGCTCCACGAGGTAGCCAAGCCGCCGATCCAGTTGGCCAGCCGCATTTCCGCGCGACTCAAGGTGATGGCCGGCCTGGATATCTCCGAACGACGCAAGCCGCAGGACGGGCGGATCAAGATGCGCGTGTCGAAGAACAAGTCGATCGACTTCCGCGTCAACACCCTGCCGACCCTGTGGGGCGAGAAGATCGTGATGCGGATCCTCGACTCCTCCAGCGCGCAGATGGGCATCGACGCCCTCGGCTACGAAGAGGATCAGAAGGAACTCTATCTGGCTGCGCTCAAACAGCCACAGGGCATGATACTGGTCACCGGCCCCACCGGCTCGGGCAAGACGGTTTCGCTGTACACCGGCCTGAACATCCTCAATACCACCGACATCAACATCTCCACCGCCGAAGACCCGGTGGAGATCAACCTGGAAGGCATCAACCAGGTCAACGTCAACCCGCGCCAGGGCATGGACTTCTCCCAGGCGCTACGCGCCTTCCTGCGCCAGGACCCGGACGTGATCATGGTCGGCGAGATCCGCGACCTGGAGACTGCCGAGATCGCCATCAAGGCGGCGCAGACCGGGCATATGGTGATGTCCACCCTGCACACCAACAGCGCCGCCGAGACCCTGACCCGCCTGCTGAACATGGGCGTGCCGGCATTCAACCTGGCGACCTCGGTGAACCTGATCATCGCCCAGCGCCTTGCGCGAAAACTCTGTTCGCACTGCAAGAAAGAACACGACGTGCCGAAGGAAACCCTGCTTCACGAGGGCTTCCCGGAAGACAAGATCGGCACCTTCAAGCTGTATTCGCCTGTAGGCTGCGAAAACTGCAAAGGCGGTTACAAAGGTCGCGTCGGTATTTATGAAGTGGTTAAAAACACCCCCGCCCTGCAGCGGATTATCATGGAAGAAGGCAACTCCATCGAGATCGCCGAGCAAGCCCGCAAAGAAGGCTTCAACGATCTGCGCACCTCAGGCCTGCTGAAAGCCATGCAGGGAATCACCAGCCTGGAGGAAGTCAACCGCGTGACCAAGGATTAATCCATGGCGGACAAAGCGTTAAAAACCAGTGTCTTCGTATGGGAAGGCACTGACAAGAAAGGCACCAAGGTCAAGGGCGAGCTGTCCAGCCAGAACCCGACCCTGGTCAAGGCGCAACTGCGCAAGCAGGGCATCACGCCGGTCAAGGTCCGCAAGAAAGGCATTTCCCTGCTGGGGGCGGGGAAGAAGATCAAGCCTATGGACATCGCACTGTTCACCCGCCAGATGTCCACCATGATGGCCGCCGGCGTGCCACTGCTGCAGTCGTTCGACATCATCAGCGAAGGCTTCGACAATCCGAACATGCGCAAGCTGGTGGAGGAGATCAAGCAGGAAGTCGCCAGCGGCAACAGCCTGGCCAACTCGCTGCGCAAGAAGCCGCAGTACTTCGACTCGCTCTACTGCAACCTGGTGGACGCCGGCGAACAATCCGGCGCCCTGGAAACCCTGCTCGACCGGGTCGCCACCTACAAGGAAAAGACCGAGGCGCTGAAGGCCAAGATCAAGAAGGCCATGACCTACCCAATCGCGGTGATCGTCGTCGCCATCATCGTTTCGGCGATCCTACTGATCAAGGTGGTGCCGCAGTTCCAGTCGGTGTTCGAGGGCTTCGGCGCCGAACTGCCGGCCTTCACCCAAATGGTCATCAATATCTCCAACGTGCTCCAGGAATGGTGGCTCCTGGTACTGCTGATGATGGGCGGCGCCGGCTTCCTGCTGAACCACGCCTACAAGCGTTCGGAGAAGTTTCGCGACGCCACCGACCGCACGGTACTGAAGCTGCCGATCGTCGGCGCCATCCTCTACAAATCCGCCGTGGCACGCTACGCGCGGACGCTGTCGACCACCTTCGCCGCCGGCGTGCCATTGGTGGAAGCCCTCGACTCGGTTTCCGGCGCCACCGGCAACGTGGTGTTCAGGGACGCGGTGGACAAGATCAAGCAGGACGTTTCCACCGGCATGCAGCTGAACTTCTCCATGCGCACCACCAACATCTTCCCCAGCATGGCCATCCAGATGACCGCCATCGGCGAGGAATCGGGCGCGCTGGACGACATGCTGGCCAAGGTCGCTGGCTTCTACGAGCAGGAAGTGGATAATGCCGTGGACAACCTGACCGCCCTGATGGAACCGATGATCATGGCGGTCCTCGGGGTCCTGGTCGGTGGCCTGATCATCGCCATGTACCTGCCGATCTTCCAGTTGGGCAACGTCGTCTAAATGACCCTCCTCGACTACCTGGCCAGCCATCCGCTGGCCTTTGTCTTGTGCGCCATCCTCCTTGGCCTGCTGGTCGGCAGCTTCCTCAACGTCGTCGTGCATCGCCTGCCGAAGATGATGGAGCGCAACTGGAAGGCCGAGGCCCGCGAAGCGCTCGGGCTGGAGCCGGAACCCAAGCAGGCGACCTACAACCTGGTGCTGCCGAATTCGGCGTGCCCGCGCTGCGGCCACGAGATCCGCCCCTGGGAAAACATCCCGCTGGTCAGCTACCTGGCGCTGGGCGGCAAGTGCTCGTCCTGCAAGGCCGCCATCGGCAAACGCTACCCCCTGGTGGAACTGGCCACCGCGCTGCTTTCCGGCTACGTCGCCTGGCATTTCGGCTTCACCTGGCAGGCGGGCGCGATGCTCCTGCTTACCTGGGGCCTGCTGGCGATGAGCCTGATCGATGCCGATCACCAACTGCTGCCGGACGTGATGGTGCTGCCGCTGCTCTGGCTGGGTCTGATCGCCAACCATTTCGGCCTCTTCGCCAGCCTCGACGATGCGCTGTTCGGCGCGGTGTTCGGCTACCTGAGCCTGTGGTCGGTGTTCTGGCTGTTCAAGCTGGTGACCGGCAAGGAGGGCATGGGCTACGGCGACTTCAAGCTGCTGGCCATGCTCGGTGCCTGGGGCGGCTGGCAGATCCTGCCGCTGACCATCCTGCTGTCGTCGCTGGTCGGGGCGATCCTCGGGGTGATCATGCTGCGCCTGCGCAACGCCGAAAGCGGCACGCCGATCCCCTTCGGTCCCTATCTGGCGATTGCCGGGTGGATTGCTTTGCTCTGGGGTGATCAAATAACCCGGACCTATCTGCAATTCGCCGGATTCAAATGACCCAACCCTGGATACTAGGCCTCACGGGCGGTATCGGCAGCGGCAAGAGCGCAGCCGCCGAGCATTTCATTTCCCTCGGCGTCCACCTGGTGGACGCCGACCATGCCGCCCGCTGGGTGGTGGAGCCGGGGCGTCCGGCCCTGGCGAAGATCGTCGAACGCTTCGGCGACGGCATCCTCCTGCCCGATGGCCAACTCGACCGCGCCGCCTTGCGCGAGCGGATCTTCCAGGCGCCGGAGGAACGGCGCTGGCTGGAGCAATTGCTGCACCCGCTGATCGGCGCGGAGATCGTCCAGTACCTGGCCAGGGCCGAATCGCCCTACGCCATCCTGGTCTCGCCGCTGCTGGTGGAGTCCGGCCAGCGCCAGATGACCCAGCGCGTGCTGGTGGTGGATACCCCGGAACATCTGCAACTACAGCGCACCATGCTTCGCGACAAGGTCTCCGAGGAGCAGGTGCGCTCGATCCTCCAGGCCCAGGCCCGGCGCGACGAGCGCTTGAAGCACGCCGACGACGTGCTGGTCAACGACGGCGACCTGTCCCACCTGCAGCGTGAAGTCGAACGACTGCACGCCTTCTACCTGACCTTGCGAGGAGGCCGAGCATGAGCCAGCCCCTGACCGTGGAGTGCCCGACCTGCGGCGCGCCCGTCGAATGGAAAAGCGACAACAAGTACCGCCCCTTCTGCTCCGACCGCTGCAAGCTGATCGATCTCGGCGCCTGGGCCGCCGAGGAACATGCGATCCCCGGCGACACCCTGGAAGACGACATCTTCTCCGCCGACCTGCCGCCTCGCGAGCATTGAACGCAACGGGCCAGCCAATCCGGCAGGCCCGTTCCTTCAGGGACGCATGAAAGCGTAGTCGCGCTGGTCGTCGAGATTCTCCGCAAGAAATTGCAGTTCGCTGGCCAGGTCGCCAGCATCGCGCTCCGCCCGGTTCAGTTCGACGATTGCGCTGAGCAGCGCGCGCAGGCGCATTGCTCGGTCCGCCTCGTCGCTCTTCGACAGCAACTCTCGCAGGCCCTCTCGGGCCCATTCATGGACACCCATGTTCCGCTCCTCACCTGGGAAAACGGCAGGATCGCGGCCAGCTTCGTCCGAAACACTGACGCAAGTCAGCCGCCGCCCGCCATGAACCTGGCGAATGACTGGTCATCAGGGCTTGCGCTCTTCGTCCTTCCAGGGCGCCTGCAGGTAGCGCGTGCGATTGAAGGTTTCCAGCCACTCCGGGTAGTAGACCACCAGGCCGGTGATCACCGTGCCGTTGATGAAGGCCTCGGGGAACATGATCAGCCACAGGTAACCAGCGAAGTCCTCCAGCCAGGGCGGCATCGGGAAAAGGCCGTCGATCCAGACCACGCCAAGGCCGAGCAGCAGGACCACCACCGCGGTGAGGGCCGCCGGGAAGAAACCGCAGCAGAAGATGTAGACGAACAGATTGCGCGGCTGGCGCTTTTCCACGAACAACGCCGCCAGCTCCGCGATCAGCGCGGGGATCGCCACCAGCAGCACGCCGTTGACGCCGATCGCCAGCCAATCCTGGCGACCGAGCAGGCACAAGCCCAGCTGCGCCACCAGCCCCACCACGATCGCCAGCGGCCAGTCGAGCAGCAAGGTGACGGCGGTCATGCCGATGAAATGGAAGGACAGTCCCGACTCGAAGTCCCGGCGCACCAGCCAGAGCAGGAACAGCCCGAGCATGGTACCGAACACCAGGTGCTGGCGGCGGGTATCACTGACCAGCTCGACCCAAGGCGCGCGCCAGGCGGCGAGCAGCAGCAGCGGCGCATAGATGGCCCAGCCCAGTTCCAGGCTTTCCGCCGACAGCAATTCGGCAGCGATCACGGCTGCAGTTGTTCCAGGGCGATGCGCAGGGCCACCGGCGAATCCAACTGGCGGGTTTCCAACACGCGGCGCTGCTCCAGCCTGACCCAGAGCACCTTGCCCTCGTCCGAGGCATAGCGAGAAGCGATGGCCGCGTCGCGATCGAGCAGCACCGGATAACTGTAGTCACGCATGGCCGGCACCGCGAAAAGCCGGGAAATCAGCGCCGGCATGCGGCTGATGTCCGCCAGGAACAGCGCGTGGCGCGCCTCCAGGTAGCCCTTTGGGCGCTCCGCCAGCGCCGCCTTGACCAGCTTCGAGCCGTCCATGTCCCGCGCCACCAGCAGGACCCGGGTGGAGTCGTCCAGCGAGTGCGCCTTTTCGAACTGGTCCTGCAACGTCCAGGGCTCCAGGGTGGAGCCCTTCTCCACGGCCAGCGCCAGGCCGGGCAGCAGCATGCCCAGCAGAACCCAATGCAATCGTTTCACGCGTGTCCCTCCCGAGTGGAAAATACCTGGATGTCCTTGCGCCGCTCCCAGTCCGACTGGGCTCGCCAGAATGCCTGTGCCTCCTCGGCGGCATCCAGGACGAAGACATGGGATTTGCCGATCCCCTCCCCCGCCAGACGCGCCAGCACTTCGTCGAGCATCCGCCGCGCCAGCCCCAGCCCTCGATAACCGGGATCGACCACCAGGTGCTGGAGGTAACCACGGCGACCGTCATGCCCGGCCATCAGGCAGGCGATCACCTCCCCTTCGGTTTCGACCAGCAGGCTCAGCCCGGGGTTGCGTTGAAGGTAGGCGAGGAAGAAGGGATAGGCGTCCTCCGCACGGAGGCGGATACCTGGCGTTCGCGACCACAGCGCGAAGAGTGCCGGGTGATCGGCGGCGATGACGCTGCGAAGTTGCATCGGAACGGCTCCGGCCCAAGGGGAACGGCAGTGTACACCGAGCCTCGCCGCTGGCGCGCTCCGGGACGGATTGTCGCAGCCGGAGCGCCTGCGGGCTGGAAAGCGGGCCCGCCGGCAGACTAAGCTGAGCCCATGAACGAAGCGGATTATCTGCGCCTGCTCACCCGTCAGGCCGAACAAGCCAACGACTTCCTCTCCAACGCACGTAAATGGGACCGCGAGCGCTGGGTCTGCCAGCGCTTCCTCGAAGCCCTCAACGTGCCCTATCGCCAGGAGGATTTCGCCGCCCCCGGGGAGCAGCCGCCGGACGTCCTGTTCAAGGGTGCCGGCTTCGAGGTGTTCTTCGTCCTCGATGAAGGTCGCCGGCTGAACGAGGAGTGGCGCGAGGAACTGACCCGTCGCCGCCAGGCCGTCAGCCTGCGCCAACTGATCCGCCGCGAAGAGCGGCCACAACGGATCGCCGCCGCCGAGCTGCAGGCACGGCTGGCGCCAACCCTGCGCAAGAAGGCGCACAACTATAGCGAGCGCGGCATCGACCACGGCGAACTGGACCTGCTGGCCTTCGTCAACCTGAAGCGCGCGGTGCCCGATTTCAATACGCCCTTCCCGCCGCCCACCGAATACCTGCGCCAAGGCTGGCGCTCGCTGTCGATGGTCGGTCCGACCTTTGCCCGGGTGCTCTTCGCTCACTCCGGCGCCCCCGAGTTCCTGCGCGCCAACCTCGGCCGCAGCATCCTGTTCGACGCCGGGGTAGGCCTGTGAGCGAAGGGCGGGTGAAGTGGATCGGCGTGCGCTCCGGCAGTCGCGCGCCGATCCAGGAACTGGAGGCGGTGGAGGCACGGCGCGGCCTGGGACTGACGGGCGATCACCCGCACCCGCCGCGCCAGGTCACCCTGGTGCAGTGGGAACACATCGAGGCCCTCGGTACCCTGCTGGGCAGGCCGTTGTTGCCCAACGAGATGCGCCGCAACATCGCCGTCGCCGGCATCAACCTGCTCAGCCTGAAGGACCGTCGCTTCCGCCTCGGCGGCGCGCTGCTGGAAACCACTGGCTGGTACCAACCCTGCGGACGCCTGGAAAAGCACATCGACCACCGCACGCTGAAAAGCGTGCGCGAACAGGGCGGCATCACCGCGCGGGTGATCGGCAGCGGAGTGATCCGCCTCGACGATCCGCTGGTGATCGAGCCCCCTGTCTGTCTAGAATGACCGACATCGAAAACGGAGGCCTGCCATGTCCAGCCGACTGAGCCCCGAAGACCAGCAGAAGGTCGAGCAGTACCTCGCCTCGCCGCTGCACCAGGTCGAGCGTGCGCCGTTCCGCCCGTGGTTCCTGATGTTCGTCCTGCTCGCCGTGGTCATCGGCCTGGGCCTGCTCAGCCGCCTCCTCAGCTACCTGGCCTGAGTCGTCCGGTCGAGCCACGCTCCCGACGACCGCCTCACGGAATTCCCACTATGAGATATCCACATGTCCCATCGCATCGTGATCGTCGGCGGCGGCGCCGGCGGGCTGGAGCTCGCCACCCGTCTCGGCCGCACCCTGGGTAAACGCGGCAAGGCCCAGGTCACCCTGGTCGACGCCAACCTCACCCACATCTGGAAACCCCTGCTGCACGAAGTCGCTGCCGGCTCGCTCAACTCCTCCGAGGACGAGCTGAACTACGTCGCCCAGGCGAAATGGAACCACTTCGAATTCCAGCTCGGCCGCATGCAGGGCCTGGATCGCGCCAGCAAGCGGGTCCGCCTGGCCGCACTGGTGGACGAGAATGGCGTTGAGCTGGTTCCCGAGCGCGACATCGCCTACGACACCCTGGTGATCGCCGTCGGCAGCACCACCAACGACTTCGGCACCGAGGGCGCTGCGGAACACTGCATTTTCCTCGATACCCGCGCCCAGGCCGAACGCTTCCACCGCCAGCTGCTCGGCCAGTACCTGCGTGCGCATACCGGGCACGACGCGAACAACAACGCAGTGAGTATCGCCATCATCGGCGCCGGCGCCACCGGCGTCGAACTGGCTGCGGAACTGCACCACGCCGCGCAGATGCTGGCCGCCTACGGGCTCGACCGGATCCGCCCGGAAGACCTGCACATCAGCCTGGTCGAAGCCGGCCCACGGGTGCTGCCGGCGCTGCCCGAGCGTATCAGTCAGCCGGTACACCAGACCCTGAGCAAGCTCGGCGTACGGGTGATGACCGGCTCCGCGGTGAGCAAGGTAGATGCGGACGGCCTCTGGACCGGCGACGGCGAGTTCGTCCCGGCGACGCTCAAGGTCTGGGCGGCGGGCATCCGGGCTCCGGCCTTCCTCAAGGAACTCGACGGCCTGGAAAGCAACCGTATCAACCAACTGGTGGTCCGCCCGACCCTGCAGACCACCCGCGACGACGACATCTTCGCCTTCGGCGACTGCGCCGCCTGTCCCCAGCCGGCGCAACCGGGAGAGCAACCGCGCAACGTGCCGCCACGCGCCCAGGCCGCGCACCAGCAGGCCTCGCTGCTGGTGAAATCGCTGCGTGCCCGTCTCGAAGGCAAGCCGCTGGGCGAATATCACTACCGCGACTACGGTTCGTTGATCTCGCTGTCGCGCTTCAGCGCAGTCGGCAATCTGATGGGCAATCTGATGGGTAGCGTCATGCTCGAAGGCTGGCTGGCGCGGATGTTCTACGTATCGCTATACCGCATGCACCAGATGGCGTTGTACGGTCCGCTGCGCACCGCGATGCTGATGCTCAGCGGACGCCTGCGCAGCACCGAGCCACGCCTCAAGCTGCACTGAGCCATTGCGCCCCGTTTGCCGTCGGCGCGGGGCGTTCCTTCAACAGCGAAGCTGGCGCAACTGCGCCAGCCGACTGGCGGTACGCTGCATGTCCGCAGGCAGGTCGCTGCCCTCGACCAGGGCCGGCAGCGCCTTTTCGGCACTCAGGAAAAAACGCCGGTCATTGTCGTAAAGGACGTCGACGAGATTGATGAAGCGCTGCTGGGCGGCGACCGAACAACACGCCATCGGCGGTACGCCGTCCAGCACCCAGGTAGAGAAGCGTTCGCCGAGGGCAAGGTAGTCCATCACCGCGGTTGGCGCCTCGCAAAGGTCGGCGAAGGCGAACCACACCAGGTCGCCGCACACCGCGCGCGCCTGCAACGTCCTCGCGCCGCTTTGCAGGGTCACGCGTTGCGAGGGCTCGGGCGCGGACAAGCCCAGCTCGTCCAGGCAAGCGCATGAGGCTGGCCAGCAATACCCGCCGCTGGCATAACCGGAAGCGATCTCCTGCCGCGGCGAAACCGTCCGGTAGTCCCGGGCGCCGGCTACTTCCAGCACTTCCATGCGCGTCTCGATCAACCGGATCGCCGGCAGGAAGCGTTCGTGGTAGAGCGGATTGGGCAGCAGTTGCCGCGGCGCGTAGTTGGAGGTGCAGACCAGGGTGATCTTCCTGCGGAACAGCTCCCTGAACAGGCGTGTTATCAGCATCGCGTCGCCAATGTCGTGGACATGGAATTCGTCGAAGCAAAGCAGCCGGCAATCTCCTAGCAGTTCGTCGAGCGCACCGCCCAGGGCATCGGGCCGCCCCTGGCGGCGGAACATACCGTCATGAAGCCGGCGAAAGAACGCATGGAAATGCGTCCGGCGCAGGCCCTGCAAATCGGCGCTGCGAAAGAAGCCATCCATCAGCCAGCTCTTGCCGCGCCCAACCGGACCCCACAGGTAGAGGCTGCGCGGCGCTTGCCGGAATAGCGACGGGCCTCGACGCAAGCGCTCCGCCAATCGATCGAGATGAAGAATGGCATTGCCCTGGGCTGCGTCCAGCACATAGCCGCGCCGTTGCGCCTCTTGGTGGAAATAGCGGGCTACGGGCGTTGTGGGCTTGATGCCAGTCATGGGTGAACGCCACGAAAAAGAACCGAAAGACACACGCCGTTGATGCTCAGCCTGAGAGGGCCCTTAAACCGAGAACGGCATTCTAGCGCTGCGTCCTGCCCATGCTCCAGCCGCCAGACCGAACGGCGGGCGATAGTCGGACAGGCCCTTTGATCATGACCGCCACGGTCGCGATACGGAATCGCGCTCAGCAGCTACTTCCGCCCCACTGTTTCCGCCGCTTCCGCAGCCGAGCCCGTTATCACCGGAGTTTTTTCCTACAGCAGTCCTCCCAGTCCCCTACGAAAACCAAGAAGTTCTACCGGCCAACGCCAGAAAACTACGATTGTCGCCGTTTCAGCCTCGCCCCAGGCTATCGCCCACTCGATTCTCCGCCTTGAAACCGATCGTTCTGCACATGCCTGCGGATATCGGCTTCTTTTCCCTGCAAGAACCGCGCTCCGGGCCGATTGACCATGCATCCAGCTTTTCCGCGTAACCAGGCTAGCCTTTCTTTCCCCCCGCCCTCCCCAAAGCCTTCCGGCAGTTCCACTTCGATCGTTCAATCCTTCAGGGCCGGACCGTTGCTCCGTACGGGCCTCATGGGAATGGCCATGCTGTCGTCCTGCCTTGCCAGTGCCGCCCCGGATGCGGGGCAGGCGCTGCGTGACGTGGAAAGCCGACGCCTGAACCTGCCCGCGCCGGTGGAACTGGACGCCGAGCGCCCCAGCCCCGAGGACGGCGTATCACGGGCTGCCGAAGAGGGCGGCCCGACGGTGCTGGTCAAGCGCTTCCAACTCAGCGGCAACAGACAGTTCGACGATCGACGCCTGCTGGCGCTCCTGCACGACCTGCCGGGCCAGGAACTCAACCTGAGCCAATTGCACGCCGCCGCCGCCCGCATCGGCGATTTCTATCGGGAAAAGGGATATGTGCTGGCGCGCGCCTTCCTCCCGGCACAGGAAATCCAGGATGGAACGGTACGCATCGAAGTGCTCGAGGGGCGCTACGGCAGGATCGAACTGCACAACACGTCCCGAACGCTGGACCGCGTTCTACTCCGCCCCTTGAGCGCACTCGAACGAGATACCGCGGTCCAGGGCTCGGAGCTGGAGCGTGCGCTTCTGCTCCTGAGCGACATTCCCGGCCTCCAGGCCAAAGGCACCCTGCTGCCGGGCCAGGCGCAGGGAACCACGGACTTGCGCGTCGAGGCCCGCCCCGGCCCGCTGGTCGGCGGCAGGCTGGAGGCAGACAACTATGGCGGCCGCTACATGGGGGAATATCGCCTGGGAACCACCCTCGACTTCAACAGCCCGCTGCGACTGGGCGACCAGGCGAGACTGAGCCTGCTGGGCAGCGACCGGCACCAACGCTACTACCGTGCAGCCTATCAACTGCCCCTTGGTTCCCGAGGCACGCGCATCGGACTGGCCCACGCCGAGACGACCTATCGACTGGTACGCGATTTCTCGCGCCTGGACGCCCATGGCCGGGCCATTACCGACAGCCTGTTCGTCAGCCAGCCCCTGCTGCGTAGCCGCAGCTTAAGCCTGTCCACCCAGTTGCAATATGAAAACAAGCGACTTCGCGATGACCAGGAGCGTACCGGGAGGCATAGCCGCAAGGAGATCCGCCTGTGGACCGCCAGCATCAGCGGAAACGCCCAGGACCGCTTGTTCGGCGGTGGACAGAGCGGCTTCTCGCTGGCCTATGCCCACGGCCAGCTCGCCATCGACTCCGCCGAAGAGCGGCTGCTGGACCGCTACACCATCGGTACCGCCGGCAGCTTCGACAAGATCATGCTCAACGCCGTACGCCTGCAGCACCTGGGCGACCGCCTGCAGTTGTTCGCCCAACTCAACGCCCAGTGGAGCGGCGGCAACCTCGACAGCGCGGAACAGTTCGACATGGGCGGCCCCTACGGCGTTCGGGCGTTCCCCCTGGGCAGCTACAAGGGCTACGGCGACGAAGGCTGGCAAGCCAGTGCGGAGCTGCGCTACAGCCTGGCTCCGGGCTGGCAGCTGAGTTCGTTCATCGACCAGGGCGCGGTGAAATTCCTCAAGCACCCCAACACCAAGGAAGGCAATCGCAACCGCATGGCCGCCGTCGGCAGCGGCGCAACCTGGTACGGAACGGATCACCAGGTCAGCCTGACCGCCGCCTGGCCCCTGAGCCAGGAAAACAACATCGAGCCCGAGCGCACTCCCCGGCTGTGGCTGCAAGCGACCCGCTACTTCTGAGCAAGCTCCCGCCCGCCATGCCGGCGGGCCCCACTGAAAGGAAAAGCCATGAACAAGAGCTATACGCTGGTCTGGAACCAGGCCACAGGCTGTTGGAACGTCGCAAGCGAAGGTACCCGTCGGCGCAGCAAGAGCGGACGCGGCAAGGCGCTCGTAGTCGCCGGAGCGTCACTGCTCGGCCTGTTCTGCCAGGCCCCTGCCTTCGCCCTGCCCAGCGGCGCCACGGTCGTTTCAGGCGATGCCGGATTCCAGACATCCACCGACGGCCGGCATATGGTCATCGACCAGCAGAGCCACAAGCTGATCACCAATTGGAACGAGTTCAGCGTCCGTGCCGATGAGCGGGTCAGCTTCCACCAGCCGGGCCAGGACGCCGTCGCCCTGAATCGGGTGATCGGCCGCAACGGCAGCGATATCCAGGGGCGGATAGATGCCAACGGCAAGGTCTTCCTGGTCAATCCCAACGGCGTGGTCTTCGGCAAGTCCGCCCAGGTAAACGTAGGCGGCCTGGTGGCTTCCACCCTGGACCTGGCCGACAGGGACTTCCTCGCCGGCAACTACCAGTTCTCCGGCGACTCCGGCGCAACCGTAAGCAATGCCGGCAGCCTGAAAGCCAGCGAAGGCGGCAGCATCGCCCTGCTGGGCGCCCGGGTCAGCAACGACGGCGTGATCCAGGCGCAACTCGGCGACGTGGCCCTGGGCGCAGGCCAGGGCATCAACCTCAATTTCGACGGCGACGGCCTGCTCAACCTGCAGGTGGACAAGGGCTCGGTCGACGCTCTTGCACACAACGGCGGCCTCATCCGCGCCGATGGCGGCCAGGTGCTGATGAGCGCCCGCAGCGCCGACAGCCTGCTCAAGACCGTCGTCAACAACCAGGGCACCCTCGAGGCCAGGACGCTACGCAGCGCGGAAGGACGCATCGTCCTCGACGGCGGCGAACAGGGTACCGTGCGGGTGGCCGGCAAGCAGGACGCCAGCGCCATCGGCGGAGGCAATGGCGGCCTGGTGCTGAACCAGGGCGCGAACGTCGAGATACAGCGAACCGCGCAGGTGGACACCCATGCCGACCAGGGCGCAACCGGCACCTGGAGGATTCTCTCGCACGAGGTCAGCGTAGCCGCTGCCGGCCAGGCAAACGCTGCCGGTGATGGTTCCGGCCAGGTCCATGTAGCGCAGGGCCCAGCCGGGGCCAATGCGTCCGATAGCAACGGCGTGACCATCGTTCAGCAGCAGCCGGCCGTCGACCTCGCCGCCGGCGCCAACGATATCTCCGCAGTGCAGAGCCAGAGCGACGCCAACATCGGTTCGGGTGCAAGTGGCATCAGCGTCGTGCAAAGCCAGAACAGCCCCAATATCGGCTCGGGCGCCAATGGCATCAGCGTCGTGCAAAGCCAGAATGGCGCCAATATCGGCGCCGGCGCGAGTGGCATCAGCGTCGTGCAGAGCCAGAACAGCCCCAATATCGGCTCGGGCGTCAATGGCGTGACTGTCGTGCAGAGCCAGAACGGTGCCAATATCGGTTCGGGCGCAAGTGGCATCACCGTTGTGCAAAGCCAGAATGGCGCAAATATCGGTTCAGGCGCGAGTGGCATCAGCGTCGTGCAGAGCCAGAGCGGCCCCAGCATCGGCTCGGGCGTCAATGGCGTCACAATCGTGCAGAGCCAGAGCGGTGCCAACATCGGCCCCGGTGTCAGCGGAATCGATGTCGTCCAGACCCAGACCCTCCCCAACCTGAGCCCAGGCGCCAATGGCTCCAGCATCGTCCAGGTCCAGGCGCTACCCGATATCGCCGCCGACGCCGGCAATGTGCATGTCGTGCAGGTCCAGACCGGCGGTAACAAGGTCTTCGGCAATTCCGCCACCAACGTCAGGTCACGTACCGTTCAGGCCCGGAGCAGCGAGAATGTCGGTTCCGGCCTGGCGAATCCAAGCAGCGCGGGAAAAGGCCCGACGCTGCATGCCGATACCCTGGCCCGCAACCTTTCCACAAGCAACGTCGAAGTGGTCGCCACCCAGGGCAACGCGCATGTCGGCGCGCCGCTGTCCTGGGACAGCGGCAACGGCCTGACGCTAACCGCCGAGCGCGGGGACCTCAGGATCAATGGCGCGCTGACGGCCCAGGGAGAAAACGCCAGCCTTACTCTCAATGCCGGGCAGCGCCCTCTCCGTATCGACAACAGCCTCTCTCTCACTGGCCAGGGAGCCCGGGTCGAATTCAATTCGGACAAGGGTTATGCTCTCGCCGAAGGCACCCGGATCACTCTGTCCGGAAAGAACGCAGGATTCCGCGCCAATGGGCGGGACTACAGCGTGATCCAGGATCTGCAGCAGTTGCGCGGCATCGATAGGGATCTGGGCGGCAGCTATGTCCTCGGCAATCGAATCGCAGGCGGCAATTCCAGCTTCCTGTCGATAGGCAACGCCAGCGCCTTCGGCGGTACCTTCGACGGCCTGGGCAACACCATCGATAATCTTGCCGTCTACGGCACCGGTGCCTACTCCGGCCTGTTCAGCGTCAACCGGGGCACCCTTCGCAACCTGAACCTGGAACGCATTTCCGCCGATGGAGCACGGGCCACCCACTACAACGTCCAGGTCGGTAGCCTGGCCGCCGCCAACCTCGGTCGCATCGACAATGTGAACGCCAGCGACATCCGTATCGCCGCGGCCTCGAAGCTGAACAGCCTCGGCGGGCTGGTCGCGCTGAACCTGGGCAGCATCGACAACGCCAGCGCCAGCGGCACGCTGGTCGGCAACCGCCACACCTATGCTCTGGGCGGACTCGCAGCCGAAAACATCAGCACAGCCAGGGGCGTGGCCAGCATCTCCAACAGCCGGGCCGATTTTGCCATCTCCGGCCAGTTGAAGGACCATGCCAGCCACTACGGCGCGGGGGGCCTGGTAGGCAGGAACCGCGGCGGCCTCATCCGCAGCAGCGGCAGCCAGGGAACGCTGTCGCTGACCGGTCACGGGATGAACCTGGGAGGACTGGTCGGATACAGCTCCGCCGGCGGACTGGCGGACGTATCCGCCTCCGTCGACGTCTCAGGCAACGGACAGCACGGCCTGTACGGAGGGCTCATCGGCCTCAACGTAAACAGTGGTATCGCCCACGCCACGGCCAGCGGCAAGGTCCGGGGCACAGACGCGGAAGCACTGGGCGGGCTGATCGGCCGGAACCTGAGCGCGGCCATCACCAACGCCAGCGCCCATGGCGATGTCAGCCTGCAAGCCGGCCGCTACCTGGGAGGCCTGATCGGCCACAACCAGGCAGGCAATCTGGCCGACGTCAGTGCCAGCGGCAACCTGAGTGGTGGGTCGCTGCTTCAGGCCGGCGGCCTGATCGGTCTCAACGCCAATGCCTCGCTGGTCAATGCCTCCGCCAAGGGCAATGTCGCTACCCGCGGAGCAGAAGCGGTTGGCGGTCTGCTCGGCGAAAACCTGTACGGCTCCGTCATCAACGGTGCCGCCAGTGGCGAAGTCACCGACGGCAGCGGCAAAACCCTGGGTGGCCTGATAGGGTCCAACCTCGGCGGCAATCATTCCAACCTGAAGGCCTCCGGGTGGGTAAACGCAGGGGCGAACAGTGACGTGGGAGGGCTGATCGGCCACAACCGGGGCGGCAACCACAGCACCCTGGCCGCATCCGGCAATGTCACCGGGGGCAAGGGCAGTCGCGTCGGCGGACTCGTCGGCTACAACGATGCCGCCTCGCTGACGAACGTCTCGGCTTCGGGCAACGTCAGCGCCAACGGTTCCAGGGCCATCGGCGGGTTGCTCGGCAGTGACCTGCGAGGCTCGCTGATGCTCGCCAGTAGCCATGGGACGGTAATCGACATGACCGGCCACAACCTGGGAGGACTGCTCGGCCGCGGCGAAAATACCTCGATCCGCTCCGCCAACGCCACCGGTGCGGTCACCGGGGGCGGCGGCGCCAGTGTCGGCGGGCTGGTCGGCTCCCTGGAAGGCTGGCGGGCTCTCGTCCTGGGGGCCTCGGCCAGCGGCGATGTGACGGCGGGATACGACAGCTATATCGGCGGGCTGGCAGGCTTCAGCACCGGCACCATCAGGGGCGCCTCCGCTTCCGGCAAGGTCGGAGGCTCGGGCCTGCTGGGCGGCCTGGTCGCCTGGAATCAGGGGAATGTCATGGGTTCTTCGGCCAGCGGCAGGCTGGAGCCACAAATCCCCAACCAGATCCATGGCGGACTGATCGGCATCAATTTTGGCTGGCAGTCCTGGAACTCGGTATACGGGGCTGCGGCGGCCGTTCCCATGATAGGTCGCCACTACAACCTGTGAATCGATCCTCCCGGTACCCGTACCGGGAGGCTTCCTGTTCGATGGAGCGGCCGGGCCTCAGGGCCCGCCGCCTCCAGACGCTCGATGAATGCCATGCGGGAAGGCCAGGCGTCGGAGAAACAGGGCTGGAAGAGCGGCCCCTCCTCCTTCCCACAGGCCAGCATTCGGAAAGTAAGGTACAGAAACGAAAAAGCCCACCTTCGCAGGTGGGCTTTTTCGTCTTGAATATGGTGGGTCGTGTAGGATTCGAACCTACGACCAATTGGTTAAAAGACAATTGGCCTAGGTTTCTCTAGGAAGGGTTTCTACCCAGCCACCTTTCACACCAGCAGCCTCTAATGACCCCCACATTAGAGGCTGTAGACATGAATGCGAAAGCGACTTCGGTTGTATCCACCAAGGGTGGTGTAGGGAAATCCACCACCGCCGCCAACCTCGGTGCATTTTGCGCCGATGCTGGCCTGAAGACCCTCCTCATCGACCTGGACCCCGTCCAGCCCTCCCTATCTTCGTACTACGAGCTTCCTGAAGTCGCCCAGGGCGGCATCTACGACCTGCTCGCCGCCAACATAACTGACCCAGCGAGGATCATCTCCAGGACGATTATCCCCAACCTGGACGTCGTGATTTCCAACGACCAGAACAACCAGCTCAACAACCTACTGCTCCAGGCGCCCGATGGCCGGCTCCGGCTGGCAAACCTCATGCCGTCCCTGAAACAGGGCTACGACCTAGTGCTGATCGACACACAAGGTGCGCGCTCCGCTTTACTAGAAATGGTCGTGCTCGCATCGGATCTGGTTGTTTCCCCCCTGCAGCCCAACATGCTCACTGCCCGCGAGTTCAACCGCGGCACCATGCAAATGCTCGATGGACTGCGTCCCTACGAGCGCCTCGGCATGCGGATCCCCAAGGTTCAGATCGTCATCAACTGCCTGGACCAGACCAATGACTCCCGGGCGATTCACGAGAATGTGCGCGCCATCTTCGATGAGCATCAGGACATTTCTGTGCTCGAAACGACTGTCCCGGATGCCGTCGTGTTTCGCAACGCAGCATCGCGCGGGCTACCAGCGCACCGCCTCGAAACGCGGCAACCCTCCAATCGCACATCAGCGCCCGCGCTGGAAATCATCCGTAACCTGGCCATCGAGGTCTTTCCCGAGTGGACTGACCGCTTCCTCGCGCTGACGCCGGAGGCGGTAGCAGCACTGGTCAAGGGAGGGCGCTGACATGGCGAAGCCTCCTATCACCCAAGCCCGCGACGTCGACGCGGAACTTGTGCTGCAACTGAACAAGTTCGGCAGCGCCGCCGACCTTCGGAGCCAACAGGCCAAGTTGACCGGCGCTGCGCGAGAAATACGCAAGCTGACTGGTGGCGGTACCGACCTGTTCGGGAAGCTGGGTTGCTACTTGAGCTTCGAGCAAAAGCAGCTCCTACAAGACGCTGCGCGCTTGCTCGACTCGGTGAACCAGCAGGTCGAGCATGCGAAGGAAAAGCGTGATCGCGACGAGAAACAGGCCAAGAAGCGGCGTGAGCTGCGCGGGCGCCTGGCCAAGCAACTGGTCGACTCGAACTACCCGCTTCCGGGAAATACGCTCGAAGAGCGGCTGGAAATCCTGCAGATCGCGTTGATCTACAACCGGGCCAAGGTGTTCGATCCCCTGTACTCCACGCACCAGCTCCACTCAAAACTCAAACGCTGGCTGGAGCGTCCCAAGCAGCTCATCGGGTGGCGCAGTGAAGCCGAGTATTTCGCTAGTCAGGTGGGGAGCCTGCGATATGACTTCATTAGCCACCTGACTCACGAAATCGCCTACGACGATGGCAGTGAAGTCGAGGAGCGCCTGCGCGTCATCAAGCAGAAGGTCGCTGACTGCACCGCACAGATCGCTCTGACCAGCGAGGAGCAGGAAACCCTTCAGCTCTGGACAGACGCTCTGCAATCGGCTCCGGAGGGCCTCATATGAACCTCCAGAACCGCAACAACCTCATCCTGAGCCTGATCGCCGAGACCCAGTTCGACGCCTACGTGCAAGGCTACATGGCCAAAGCAGGCGCTGCCGCCGGTGCTTCCGACAATCTGCTGGTCGAGGCTGAAGGTGCTGCGATGCTGCAGGGCCTTGTCGCTCCGGTTCGCGCTCAGCAGCGTGCCTGTGGACAGCCCCTGCAGAACGCCCTGCTCCAAATCGCCCACGACCTACTGTTGCAGACGAAGTCGCAACTGGCCATCGCGGCCAATGCCAGCTCGATCCACGTGATCCAGCGGGACATGAACAGGGCTATCTGGAATATCGCGACTGCCATCGATCACCTGGCCGAGTTCGCCCAACCCTCCCAGGACACCGTGAAGGTCATCGAGCGGCTGATGCTCTTCGTCGGCAGCTCGCCTAGCCCGGAAGGCCAGCAACTGGCCGCAGAGGCAAGTGCAGTGCTTGGCATGAGCGAGGGGGGGCTGGCATGAAGCCAATGGACAAGCAAAAAGTCCTCGCCAAGGTCGAGAAGCTGATGGCCCTGGCGAATGCCAAGGGGGCCACGCCGAACGAGGCGGAAACCGCATTGCGCCAGGCCGCGATCCTGAAGCGCCAGTTCGACCTCAGCGATGCGGAGATCTCGGCCCACACGGTGGAAACCGCGTGCGTTCCCACTCGAACCAGGCGCTCTCCTGCCCCATGGCTGCATGAACTGGCCGGGATCTGCGCCAGTTCCTTCGGCTGCGACTACCTGGCGGCATACGCGATGCCAGCGGGCTGGACGTTCAAGTTCATGGGCCGAGGGATCGGCCCTGAGCTAGCCGCTCACGCCTACTCTACGCTCCACCACCAACTGGTGGCGGCGCGCTCGGCTCATGTAGCTCAACAGAAGCGCTGCAAGCTGTCGACCAAGCGCCGTCGCAGCAAGCTCTTCGTCGAAGGCTGGCTTCTCGCAGTGCGTTCGCTGGTACGTGACTTTGCCGGCAGGCCGGACGAGTCGACTCAAGCAGCCATCAAGGCCTACCTCGAACTACACCATCCGGAGCTGAAACTCCTGGAGCCGGCAGCGCCGACGAAGCCCCTGGCCTATGACCAGGCTTCGCTGCACGCAGGCTGGGAGCACGGCAAAAACACTCGCCTGCACCGCGGCGTCAGCCGGCGAGTTCAGGGCGCGCTCGAGCAGGGAGGTTCCCGATGACTCGCTCTGCTCTCTCGACCATCGCCTACGAGGCCCTGGTGCGTGCCCGCAGCAAATTCAGCAACCGAGAGGAGCGCTGCATCCGCGAAATCTGGACTGCCGAACAGGAACTGGTGCTGTTGCGCCTGTATCCGGATATGCCGAACGAGGTCCTAGCAGCCAGGTTGAACAAAACGGTCCAGCAGATCTACGCAAAAGCCCACCGTTTAGGACTGAAAAAAAGCCCAGAGCTCGCCAAGCAGATTCTGCAGGCCTGCGGCCGGAAGCTTCAAATCGAAGGCAATGCAACGCAGTTCAAGAAGGGGCATACGCCATGGAACTGCGGCATGAAGGGGCTTCTCGCGCGAGGACGCTCGTCGGAAACGCAGTTCAAGAAGGGGCAAAAGCCCCACACATGGCTCCCAGTCGGCAGTACACGGGTCAGCGCTGATGGCTACCTGCAACGAAAGATCTCGGATACCGGTTATCCCCCCCGGGACTGGAAGGGCATGCACATCCTGCTCTGGGAAGAACACTTCGGCCCCATCCCAACCGGCCATTGCGTCTGCTTCAAGGACAACAACAAGCAGAACGTCGTCATCGACAACCTGGAGCTCATCACCCGGGCCGAACGCATGCGCCGCAACTCCATCCATCGCTATCCACCTGAGCTGAAGAGCGCAATCCGCGTCATCAGCAAGCTCAAGCGCACCATTCAGGAGGTCGAGCATGAAAAACAAGATTGAGGATCTGCGTAATCACCTCTTTGCCACCATCGAAGGGCTGCTGGACGAAGACAAGCCCCTGGATATCGAACGCGCGAAAGCGGTGGCTCATGTGGGTTCGGTGATCATCGAGTCCGCCAAGGTGGAGGTGAAAGCGCTGGAGATCATCGGCGCCCCAGGCAGCAGCGGAAGCACATTCCTGCAGATCGGCCAGGAGGACTCGAAGTGAGCGCGCTGGAGCTTACTCCTCCTCACTCAGTCGAGGCAGAGCAAGCGGTACTCGGTGGCCTGATGCTGGACAACGCGGCATGGGACATTGTCGGCGAACACCTGCATAAAGAGGACTTCTTCCGGCATGAACATCGGCTGATCTTCACCGCCATCAGCGAGTTGGCCGCGAAGGACGCCCCGTTTGACGTCGTGACGGTGTCGGAAGCGATCGAAGACCTTCCAGAAGCCGGCGGGCTGGCCTACCTCGGCCAGCTCGCTGACAACACGCCCTCCGTGGCCAATATCGAGGCTTACGCGCAGATCGTTCGCGATCGGGCGCACCTGCGGCAGTTGATGTCTCTCGGGCACCACTGCACCAGAACCGCCTCGAACCACCAGGCGAATCCCTGTGAGGTTCAGGAAGAGATCGAGCAGAAGCTGTTCGCCCTCGGCCAAGATCAGCACAAGTCCGACTTTGTCGATATCAACAAGGGCCTCGCGAAGATCGTCGACACCATCGATTACCGCTTCAACAACAACGTGACGGTAACGGGGGTCCCGACAGGCCTGAAGGATCTCGACGAGCTCACCGGCGGACTACAGAGATCAGATCTCATCATCGTCGGTGCCCGTCCCTCGATGGGTAAAACGTCGTTTGCCCTCAACCTTATCGACGCCGCGCTGCAGAGCGACCAACAGAAGTCTGTCCAGGTTTACAGCATGGAAATGCCGGCAGAGCAGCTGCTGTTCAGGCTGGCCGCCCTGCTTGGCCATCTGGACCTTGGCAAGCTGATGAAAGGCCAACTGCAAGAGGAGGATTGGCCCCGGCTGTCTGTCGCGATCAAGCGCATAAACGAATATGGCAGCCGCCTGGTCATCAACGACCAGGGCAACCTCTCGCCGACGGAGCTACGTGCCAAAGTACGCCGTGCGGCCAGGAAGTACGGCCATCCCGTGCTGATCTTGGTCGACTACCTACAACTGATGCGCTGCCCAGGCCTGGAAAACCGAGCCACCGAGATCTCGGAGATCTCCCGCTCGCTGAAAGCACTGGCCAAGGAGATGGATTGCCCCGTCGTGGCCCTGTCCCAGCTCAATCGCAGCCTGGAGAACCGGCCGAACAAGCGACCGAACAACGCAGACCTGCGTGAGAGCGGCGCAATCGAGCAGGACGCGGACGTGATCATGTTCGTGTACCGCGACGAGGTCTACCACCCCAACACCGAGGCCAAGGGCATCGCCGAAATCATCATCGGCAAGTACCGCAACGGCCCGATCGGCACCGTCCGCGCCGCCTTCATCGCCAACCAGACCCGCTTCGCCGACCTTGCACCAACTTGGCAGGGAGCTCTTGCATGAGCCCCTTCATTGAACTTCCGATCTCTCGCCGGCGGGAGCCGGCAAGGAGTCTAGTCATGCGTGACCAGCAGCCCGCTAACAATCTCCTTTCGATAGCGAGCGCCGAATGGATACAAGCCTTGCAGAACTTCTGCCACCACGGACGAGTGTATGACGGGTCCGCCGCCAATGCCTGGCTATTGGATGCCTGCCTACTTGTTCCCAGCGCTGCCCTCATCCACGGTGTCATCGAGTACGTTCTTAACAGCCGTGAGGACATACCATACGGAGGGCTACGCCCAAGCTGGGTGGCTCAGCGGCTCGAGCAGGAGGGATTGATTAGTCACCGGTGCGGGGCAGTCTTGCACTGGCAGGAGCACGGCTATCGCTTTTCCACGGTGGTCAGGATCGACCCCGAACAGATTTGGCCCGATAAGCGCTCGAGACCCGAAGCATTCGTTACCGGACCACTAGATAGCCAGGAGCTTGGGGTAATTGAAATCCTGGCGCATCCGAACGCCAGACGTCGTAGTCCGTCCCCGGTGCGCCTGGCAGCACTGGTTCGATCTTCGCTAGCCATACCTGCTGAGCCTCTTCATCCCATTGCAAATCCGCCAGTTCTTCATGCAGTGCTAGCCACCTATCCCGAATTGGCATCTCCCGAATGGTTTCCAGTGGCCAGGAGTAGCGACGCATGAGCGCATACTCAATGGCATCCATGCCCCATAGCCTCCAGCCTTTGTCACGTGCCAGTGAGTTACCAAGGGTACACAGCACAAAGACTTGGCTTATCCATTGCGCTCTGGCCATCGTCATAGGCAATCCGTCCCCCTTTTGTGAGTCAGGAACGCATGCCTGGATCTGGATAAGCATCTCGTCGTATCCAAAGCGGTATTCGTTCTTCATGCCGGACCTCCTGTGGTCTGGGTGGGTTTGTTTGGCGACGCCAACCTTACCACCGGATGCGTCCGGCTCCCTTTTAGCAGCGACCGTCACGCCTTCAGCGCTACCGGTCCTGCAATCTCATTTTTCATCTCATCTTCCGCTGCCAGTTGCCGGCCCACGCCGGCAAGGAGTCCAAGCATGAACGCTTCCCAGCACCTGGTCACCCACGAGTGCATGAATTGCGGTCAGCACCACCCTCTCCACCTGGTGCGCCAAATCCTCCCCGCAGAGAACACCCCGGAAGGTGAAGCTGAGGTCTTGGTCTGCCCCTGCTGCGGGAGCTACGACTTCCATCAGTTGGAGGCTGTCCGTGATGAACACTGAAACCCGTTTTCCGAGCATCCACGCCTCGGCCGCGTTCACCGACTCGGCGGTGGTTCATGCCAATCACGTTGGGGTCAACCCGATCGAGCTGGACGCCCTCAGCCAAGTGATCTCGCGCCTTTCTCGGGACGAGAGCACGGTCGCACCCAGCTCGATGGAGCGAGAGCTTCGTGAGCTGGAGGAACTGGGGTACATCGAAATCTCGACCACTCAGGCCGGGACCCTGGTGGTCACTACGCGCGCTCCGGGGCAACTGCTTTCGGCTTACTTCTGGTCGGTATGGATCCCGCGACACCTGTTCAGCTGCTCGCTGAAAGTGAGCCTGGTGCCGCACCTCTGCTGCGGCACTCAGGACTCCCAGCACCTCACCGCCGTGTTCCGCATTGCAGGCAGCAAGGACGCCGCGCGTGAGTTCCTGCATCAGTTGGCCAACAACTATCCCGGGCATGAGCCGGAGTTGCCCGAACTGGTGGCCGTTCAGGTCGGTGATGCACTCAGCAAGGAGGCCGAATCATGAAGGCGTCCCAGACCTATCAGTGCATCGTCAAGTTCGATGGCGCCGGTTTCTGGACCAATACCATTCAGAAGCAGCGTGCGACCTGCACCTGGAGCGACAAGGTGGCAGCCTCCCGCCTTGCCGAACGGCTGTTTGGCGAGGACAACGCATACATCACCCGTATGCCGGCACAGGCAGGCGACCATGAAAAGCGCATCGAGAGCCGCTGGGAGCTGTCCTGTAGAAATCCCAAGGAGGTAGCGCGCGATGCCTGACGTCACCGCTTACCGGCCGGCTGAGGACGAGCTCGCTCAACTGCGCACAGAGGTCCGCATGCTGCGTTCCGCGCATGACGACCTGGCCTGCAGCCGACAGAACGATCGTCGCAGCCTTCAGGCGCTGGTGAAACGCCTCCTGGATGCCGCCGCCACCGATAGCCTTCCCCGCTCCCTTGCAGAGATGGAGACCTGGCTGCAGCTCAACAGCGAGGAGACCACGGATGCGTAGTTTCCTTCGCGGCACCCGGGAAAGCGTTCGCCGGCTGGTGGCCTTCGCTCAAGCCGAAGGCTGGAGGGTCGACCGCTCCGCAGGCGGCCACTTGAAGCTCAGCAAGATCGGCTGCGCCTCGATCTTCATTTCTTCCACGCCAAGCGACGCACGCGGCGAGCTCAATGCCCGCGCCATGCTCCGTCGAGCCGACCGGCAGCGTTCCCTGAACCAGGAGTCTTTCTGATGCCTATCAAACACGCCATCGTCCACCTGATCGAGAAGAAGCCCGACGGCACCCCGGCCGTGCTCCACGCGCGCGACGCCGAGCTGGGCGACTCCCAGGCCATCGAGAACCTGCTGGCCGACCTCAACGAAAGCTACAACGCCAAGAACAAGGCCTGGGGCTTCTTCCAGGGCGAGTCCGGGGCCTACCCGTTCAGCGGCTGGCTCGGTGAGTACCTGGAGGGCGATCGCGACTTCGTCGGCTTCAGCCGCGAAGCGGTCGAGCACCTGCAGAAGCTGATGGAGGAGTCCAATCTCTCCACCGGCGGCCACGTGCTGTTCGCCCACTCCCAGCAGGGCATGACCGACTACCTGGCGATCGCCCTGCTGCACCACAGCGAAGGCGTGGCGGTGAACGAGTCGCTGGAGGTATCCCCGTCGCGGCACCTCGACTTCGGCCAGCCGTACCTGGCGGCGCGGATCAACATCTCCGAGTGGCGTAACAACAAGCAGTCGATGCAGTACATCTCGTTCATCAAGGGCAAGGGCGGGAAGAAGGTCACCGACTACTTCCGCGATTTCATCGGCTGCCAGGAGGGCATCGACTCACCGGGCGAAACCCGCGCCCTGCTCAAGGCCTTCAGCGACTTCGTGGAGAGCGAGGGCATGGCCGAGGAACAGGCCCGCGAGAAAACCGAGACGCTGGTCGACTACGCCACCTCGCAGGCGCGCATCGGCGAGCCGATGACCCTCGACGCGCTTTCGGAAGGGATGGTCGTGCAGCATCAGCGGGGGTTATACGACTTCATCCGTTCGATGGACTACGGGATGTGGCCGGAAATCCCGGCGGACAAGCGCACCCTCAACCAGTTCCGCCGCTTCACCGGCCGCGCCGAAGGCCTGTTGATCAGCTTCGAGGCGCACTTGCTGGGATCCAGAATCGAGTACGACGAGGAGCGCGACACGCTGCGGATCAGCAGTCTCCCCACTCAACTCCGCGACCAGCTCAAGCGGCGCAAGGCCCAAATTGGAGAATGACCATGGCCCGAGAAACCGAAGATAAGTTCGTTGTCCGTATGCCCTTGGGCTTGCGCGATCAGCTAAAGCAAAAAGCCGCGCATAACCACCGCTCGGCCAACAGCGAGATCGTCTACCGGCTGGAGCGCAGCAACGAGCTCGAAGAAGAACTCGCTCGAGCGAACCGAATGGTCGACGAGCTCTTCGCCAAGAACCAGCGTCTGCAGGCAGAGCTGGCTGCGGCGAACACGCCTCAGGTGGCGGAGGCATGAGTATGGCCAAGATCAACCCGCAAGATCTGAAAGACCGGCTACTTGCCCCTGGTTTCACCGCGCCGCCCGTTCTGGAACAGTTGTCGGACCCGATCAGCGACACGCCCATGGTGCTGACACTCGACCAGGTCCTCCCCTGGCACGACAACCCCCGGACCACTCGAAACCCGAAATACGATGAGCTGAAAGAATCGATCCGGCATCGAGGCCTCGATACGCCGCCACCAGTGACTCGACGCCCTGGGGAAGACAAATACCGCATTCGCAACGGCGGCAACACTCGCCTGGAAATTCTCAACGAGCTCTACAAAGAGACCGGCGACGAGCGTTACTTCCGTTTCAACTGCCTGTTCAGGCCCTGGGACAAGCAGCGCGGCGAAATCATCGCGCTGACTGGTCACCTAGCTGAGAACGACCTGAAGGGTGACCTCAAGTTCATCGAGCGAGCCGTGGGCATTCAGAAAGCGAAAGCCTGGTATGAGGAGGAGAAAGGCGAACCGGTCGGTATCCGTGAGCTGTCACGGAAGCTGACCGATGACGGCTATCCTGTTTCACCCTCACACATCAGCAGAATGCTGGATGCCGTTGAGATACTGCTTCCAGCCATACCAAGCATGCTGTACTCGGGCCTGGGGGTTGATCGTGTTTCTCGCATTCTCTCACTACGTAAGGCTTCCCTAGGCTGCTGGAAACGCCTCTACTCCGGTGAGGGTGTCGACTTCGAGATGCTGTTCCAGGACACACTGGCGATCTTCGACAGTAGCCCTGACGAATTCATTTTCGACCGCTTCCAAGACGAACTCATCGACCAGATGAAGCGCCCCCTGGGCCTACGTTATGACCAAATCCTGCTCGAGATCACCAACGGGCAGCAAGAGCAGCGCCGCGGCACTCTGGTCGATCTGCCCGCACCTGCCGCACCACCTGAAATCCCACCAGTAGGGCAGGAAAGTCCTGCTGCGTCGACTACTGGACAAGCACAATCACAGAGCCCCGCTGCCGGCCTCCAAACGTCCAAGACCAATAGCCTCCCGGGTAATCCCTCTACCCCGCCAACTCCGCCGCTACCTGTACAACAGCAGCAACTGACCGATGAGGAGCGTGCTGAGCTCTTGGCAGGTCATATCGTGAGCCCGGTATCCACCAAGATCCAGCAGACTCGCCAACGGCTGGCCGCTCTCGAGGGTGAACATCTACCTGTCTTCGAGGAAACAGCTCTGCAGGCAATCCCGGTGCAAGTCGGCGGCCTGCACCCGATCACCGACCTCTGGTACATCGAGCGGTCGATCGACACCCCCGAAATCCTGCGACAGCACATCGCTGATCTGGCTGAAGAAATCGCTCTGCACGTCGGTGCCCCAGGCGAGATCGTCAGGATCCAGGGCGGTGTGGGTTACACGTATCGCGAGCCCAATGAAGACCATGAGATTACTGATTCAGCGCTGCACCTCATGACGCTGCTTCAAGCGCTCAGCGGCCAGGTCCAAGTCGTCCTGAACTCACACGACCAGCAGACCTGCCGCGACGCCCTGGGCGAGTTTCAATTCTCAGCTGGCCTCGCTCAGTTGCTGCTGGGCCAACCCACCACAGGCGATCAGCCATCCAGCCAGGCAGGCCGTCTCAATGACGAAGCCCTGGTGAAACTGTTCCGGATAATTCGTCTGGCCCGACGCTTGGTTGACCTTGAGCTGCTGCCGGCCGCCTCCGAGCAAGCAGCTACCGACCAGTGATTTCGCACGATTTGGGGAGGGATCGACATGTCGAAGTCGTTGATCAATGAAGCGGTCCTGACGCAGGTGCTCAACCACCTGCGCAACGGCCAGCTCAGGCGTTGTGCCGAGATGGGGCTGCGGCCGGAGATTCTGGCTCAGCTCCAACAGCCTGCCGTCATGAGCATCCTGACCAATACCCCGGTTTCTTGGGTAGACGTCAGAGTGAACATCGACGTCATGGAGAAAATCCTGGCCACAGCCGAGCGCAGCGCGCAGGAAGACCTGCAGATCGAACGCGCACTGAAGCTGGGAGCCACCACAACGATGATCCAGAGCTTTTTCGGTCTGTCGCCGGAGGACACCGCCACCAAGCGCTTGATGCTGGAGATCCACCCGCGCCGAGGTCGCTGGCGGCAGCTCGATGAACAGATCGAGCGCCAGATATGGTTCCGCTGGGAGCACCTGATGCAGGAAAATCAGGTCCGCCTCGAGGACAGCATGGAGTTGCTGGACATCGCGATGATCCTAACTGAGGAAATCAACGCCGGAATCGAACAAGACAGTCCAGAATTCATCAGCCTCGCCATTGTTTGGTCTCTCATCCAGAGCTGGTTGAAAGACGGGCTCTATCCGTCTGGCAAATCGAGCCAGAGCCAGGCGGGCCTGCAAAAGTCCCAATCCACTCTTTACCTCGCTAGCGTCAGCTCACACCTGCCCCACTCTGCCCCATCCGCAACAACGCAGGTGAACGCTGAGACAGAACGTCAACAACTACTGAACCTGGTTCAGTCGGAAGGCGACACAGCACCATGAGGCTGTCGCGCTTTCCCATCTCGACACTGCTGGACTCGGCCTCGGGACATCTCGAGGCCCATTTGTATAAGAAGCGGCTTGCTGCCGAAAGCAGCGAACCGCTGGCTCAACAATATTCCGGCATCATTTTCAGCGGCAATCCGCATGAAACCGTTCCACGGCGCCTCCTCCTAGATAAGCGTCTTACTCCGCTGGAGCGGAACTGCTGGCAAGTTTTCCGCTTGCTCATCAACGACGACGGACTGACCGCGTTCCCGACATACGAGCAACTGCGCCCCTATCTCGGCATGCAGCCAGGCAAGATCGCCTCGCGCGAAACCATCGCCAAGGCACTCATGGTCCTTCGTCTGACCCGCTGGCTCAGCCTCGGCCGACGCCTGCGCAACGACCTCAACGGACAGGTCCAGGGCAACGTTTACATTCTTCACGACGAGCCTGTCTCTCCAGCCGAAGCCTTGGAGCTGGACACCGACTACATGCAGTTGCTGAGCCAATCCACCGGCCACGGCAACCGAGCCATACGCGAAATCGGGCAGATCATCTGGCGGGAGTTCAGGGATGATCCGGACGTGGGTCGCCGCCTCCCTACCCATCTGGAGAAGCTCGAGGGACGCTTGAACCACCAGCAATGGGCTATCGATAGTCAGCTCGAAGCGGATCCAGCGGCAGAGTTCGGCATCCGAACTCTGTCGGATTTACCTCATTCCACCCCTAGTTCGGATGCCGAACTCAGTGAAATCAGCGGCAAGCAATGCGCTCTACCGCTGAGTTCGGATGCCGAACCCAGACAGAATCCGCCGAGTACGCCCTTGGTTCGGATGCCGAACTCATATAGTACGTATACATACAAACAAGATTCTGTATGTAAAAAGCCAGTACAACCGCGAGCACGCGAGGAAGCCCATCCAAACTGGCAGGATCTCCTGCACGCACTGGAGGCGGAGCAACGGATCCAGGCGGTAAGCGCGCTCCGACGGGTGTCCGAAGATCTTCGGCTACCCATCATCGAGCAGTGGCAGCACCGTTGTGCCGGCGGAACAGTCAGCAATCCGTTCGGCTACCTCATGACGCTCATCCAGCGTGCAGTCCAGGGCAAGTTCAACGCCTCTTGGGCTCCGGAAGAACCGGCTGAGCGAAACATCCCCGCAACGGAACGCCCCAGTCGTGCTCCGGCACCACCAAGCCCCACAACGCCTAAACAGCACCAAGTTCAAATGCGGGGTGATACCCGGACAGGGAGCGAGGTCCTCAGCCGGCTCAAGGACCTCATTCGTCCCAGGCACGGATCGAGCGTGCCATCCGAGCGGGGTGATGAGCCATGAAATACTCACTGTCGAGCAAGGTGATTTTCCCTTGGGGCGGCGCAGGCGGTGAGCTGGGTGGTGCGGCCCGCACCACTCTGCCAGGTCCTGGCCTC
>NZ_JAJQKY010000008.1:0-267180 GCF_021213715.1 Pseudomonas sp. CP-1 | reverse complement strand
CCGGGGCAGACCTTCGCCCTGTTCGATTCGGCCAATGACGAATGGTTGGAGTGGGCGCCGAAGATTCCTCTGAAGGAAACCGCCCGCCGCTGATTGTCGGATCGGCAAAAAGAAACGCCGCTTACCTGGGTAAGCGGCGTTTTCGTTCATGCATGCATGCTGGGGAGTGGGTGTCAGTGAGTGCTGAGATGCGCCCGGGTGGTCAGCAGGTACACCGGCAAGCCGGAGATCAGGATCAGCAGCGCGGCGTAGGGTGCGGCGGCAGCGTACTCCAGGTTGGCGGTGTGCACCCAGACCGAGGTGGCCAGGGTCGACAGCCCGGTGGGACCTAGCACCAGGGTGGCGGTCAGTTCCTTCATGGTGTCGAGGAACACCAGCACGAAGCCGGCGCCGATGGCCGGCGAGATGATCGGCAGGGTGATCCGCAGGAAGGCCATCAAGGGCGTCTGGCCGAGAGTGCGGGCGGCTTCCTCCAACTGCGGCGAGGCCTTTTCCAGGGCCACGCGGATCGGTGCCTGGGTCAGCGGCATGAACAGCAGGGCATAGGCGACCAGCAGCAAGCCGGTGGTCTGGTAGGTGGCTGGCAGGTAGTGCAGCGAGAAGTACACCAGCGAGAGGGCGATCACCAGTCCCGGCAACGCTTGCAGCAGGTACGGCAGGCGCTGGGTCCAGCGCGCCAGGGCGCCGGGGTAGCGCACCACCAGGATGCTTACGGGCAGCGCCAGCAGGCAACTGAGCAGGGCCCCGCCGAAGGCCAGCGACAGGGAGGAAAGCAGGGTCGAGGCGATTTCCATCAGCGGGAAGCTGGCCGAGGAGCCTTCGTACAGCCAATAACCGAGCATCACCAGGGGGATACCGGTACCGACCAGCACCAGCGTCGCCAGCAGCGCCTGGAGCGGCCACTTGCCGAACCCCAGGCGGACTCGTTCGGCCCGCCGCGCGCTGCCCTGGCCGGTGCGTACCAGGCGGCCGCGGCCGCGCATGCGCAACTCCAGCCAGAGCAGCAGGAAGCACAGTGCCAGGAGTACCGAGGAGAGCATCGCCGCGGTGGCGTTGCTGAACTCCAGTTCGAACTCCTGGTAGATGGCTGTGGTGAAGGTCTGGTAGCGCAGGATCGACAGCGCGCCGAACTCCACCAGCATGTGCAGCGCCACCAGTAGCCCGGTGGCGGCCAGGGTCGGGCGCAGCAGCGGCAGGGTGACCCGCAGGAACACCTGGCGCCGCGACAGACCGAGCATCCGCGCCGACTCCTCCAGGGAAGGATCGATGCCGCGCAGGGTCGCCGCTACCGGCAGGTAGACCAGCGGATACTTGGACATGGTCATGACCAGGATGGCGCCGCCGAGGCCTTCGTACATCGGGCTCAGCGAAACCCAGGTGAAACTGCTGACGAAGGCGGGGATGGCGAACGGCAGGCACAGCACCACGTTCCAGAAGCGCCGTGCCGGCAGGTCGCTGCGCTCGACGCACCAGGCCAGGGCCAGGCCGAGCAGGGCGCTGAGCAGGGTCACGCCGAACATCAGCCACAGGGTGTTGCCCAGCAAGCGGAATACGTAGGGGCGCCAGAGCAGTTGCCAGGCGCTGTGCCAGCCGGCGTCCCAGGCCTTGGCCGCGACGTAGAGCAGCGGCAGGCTGGCCAGCAGGGCGAGGAGCAGGACCGGCAGGAACAGCCAGAATGGCGTTCGCCGGCGCGAGCCCGTGCGCAGGCGCACGGGCGTGGAGGCGGCGCCGATCAATTCAGGCCAACGTCGCGTTCGAGGCTGAGGGCCTCGCTGGCCTCACCCAGGTCGGCCGGGGTCAGTTTCGGTGGGTCCAGTTCGGCGAACGGCTTCAGCGCCGGATCGGCCTGCATCCCCTTGCGCATCGGGTACTCGGCGGACTGGCTGAGGATCGCCTTCTGGCCTTCCTCGCTGAGCATGAAGGCGACGAACTGCTGGGCTTCCCTGGGGTGCTTGCTGGACTTGAGCACTGCGGCGCCGGAGACGGTGACCAGCGCGCCCGGGTCCTGGTTGCCGAAGTAGTGCAGGCGCGAGTTCAACTCGCCCTTTTCCTTCTTCAGGGTGTACCAGTAGTAGTTGTTGATCAGCGCCATGTCGACCTCGCCGTTCTCCACGGCTTTCATGGCGGTGACGTTGTTGGTGTAGATCGAGCCGAAGGCCTTCAGGCCGGTCAGCCAATCCTCGGCTTCCTCCTGGCCCTTGAGCTTGATCACTGCGGCGACCTGTTCGAGGAAGGCGCCACTGGTGGGCACGAAGCCGAAACGGCCGGACCAGGACGGATCGGAAAGATCCATCAGGCTCTTCGGCAGATCCTTCTCGTCGATCTTCTTCGGGTTGTAGGCCAGTACCCGGGTGCGGGCGGTGATGCCGATCCAGTCGCCGTTGCCGCCGGCGTGCTCCGGCTCGACCAGGGCCAGGGTCTCTGGCTCCAGCTTGGCCAGCAGGCCGGCGCTGGCCAGGCGGATCAACGGTGGCGATTCCTCGGTGTAGAGCACGTCGGCCGGCGAGCGCGCGCCTTCCTCGGTGATCTGGCTGGCGAGCTGGCCATCGCCGCCCTTGCGGATCTTCACCTGGATGCCGGTCTTGTCCTGGAAGGCCTTGGCGATGGCGATACCGGTGGCGGCGTGCTGGCCATTGTAGAGGGTAAGGGTGACGGGATCGGCCGCCGCATTGAGGGAAAGCGAACCGAGCAGGCACGCCAGGGCGGCGTGGCGGAAACGGTTGAGAAGTCGAACAGGCATGGATTCTCCCCGTGGGTTACAAATGCGAATGTAACCAATTATATCTTCGCGGGAGCTTCGGGCCTATCGGAAAAGTCCACGGCCCTGTCAGGCAGGGCCGTGGCAGACGCTTCACGCCGGTTCGCCGGCTTCCTCCGGCTCGCTGGCTGCGCGGGTTTCGCCGCTGGCGGCGGCATCCCGGCGACGGATGTATTTCCAGTCGGCTTCGTCGATATAGATGCCGTTCGGGCCGCTACCGCCTTCCAGGTCGATCGCCACGTGTGCGGAAACCTGCGGCTTCACGCTCGCCAGGATCGGCACGAAGCCCAGTTGCAGGCTGGTCTCCAGCAGCGCGGCCTGGTTGCGCTCGTCGATGTCCGCCGCCTCGTCCAGGTAGTAGGGCAGGCGCACGCGCCCGGCCTGCTCGCGGTCCATCAGGTGCAGCAACAGGTACATGTTGGTCAGCGCCTTGATGGTCATGGTGGTGCCGTTGGAGGCGGCGCCGTCGATGTCGGTGTGCATGATCGGCTGGCCGTTGACCTTGGTGATCTCGAAGGCCAGTTCGAACAGGTCCTTCAGGCCCAACTGGTTGTGGTTGGCGGCGACCAGGCGGGCCAGGTATTCCTTGGCCTCCTCGTTCTTCGCGTCCTGCTCGGCGCTCTGGGTCAGGTCGAACACCGAGAGGTTCTCGCCTTCCTCGTACTGGCCGGCGCTGTGGATGATCTGGTCGATGTGCTTGAGCGCATCCTTGTTCGGCGCGAGGACGATGCGGAAGCTCTGCAGGTTGGACACCTGGCGCTTGTTGATCTCGCGGTTGAACAGGGCCAACTGGTGTTCCAGGTTGTCGTAGTCGCTGCGGATGTTGCGCAGGGTCCGGGCGATGTCGGTGACCGCCGCGCGGCGCGCCTTGGCCAGCGTCAGGGCCTCGTCCTGGCGATGCGCGTAGGCGTTGATCAACAGCTTCAGGCGGCGCTCGGTGTCGTCTTCGCTATCGAACTTGGCGACGCCCTTCAGGCGCACCTGGGCGTACAGCGCCTCGATCTGCCCGTCGATGCGCTGCAGCGCCTGCCAGGTGTCCTGGTAGTCGTTGAGCAGCGGCAGCAGGTTGTCCAGCGAGTCGTCCACCGGCTCCATGAACGGCGTGCCGAAGGGCAGGTCGGCCGGCAGTAGCTGGCGGCGGCGCAGGGCATCTTCCAGGGTGCGCTCCTTGGCCTCCAGGTCGCCCAGTTGCCGGGCCACCAGTTGCAGGCGCGCGGAGAGCTGCTGGACGCGCTCGGCGAAGGCGTCGCTGGAGCGCTTGAGTTCGTCCTGGGACGCCTCCAGCTGGGCCAGTTCGGCGAGCTTCTCGGGCTCCTCGGCGGTCAGCGTCTGGGTGCGGCGGAAGTCTTCCAGGGCCTTCTGCGCATCCAGCACGTCCTGGTACAGCTTCTCCGCCTGGGCCTTGCTCGCGGCGCGGTCGGCGGCGACGCTCTGCTGGGTCTTGAGCTGCTTCAGCTCCTTCTCCAGGCGCTCCTTCTGGTCGCGCAGGGCGGCGCGGTCGGCCAGGGCCTGCAACGCCGGCGGTTCGATGTGCGACAGGTCGATGCTCAGGCCAGGGGCTTCGAAATGCTCGCCCTTGAAGTGGTCGAGGATGGCTTCGACGCTCTTCACCCAGACGTCGCCGTCATCCAGGTTCACCCCGTTCTCGCCGAGCGGCAGGCTGAACAGCGCGCCGTTGAACAGACGCATCAGGCGTTCCACGTCCTGCTGGCTGAACTCCTCGCGCAGGCGTGCGTAGCTGTTGTTGTCGGCGTGTTCGAGCTGCTGGCGGACGTTCTTCAGGCGTTTTTCCAGGTCGCGCAGGCGCTCTTCCAGGTCTTCGCTGGAGAACTGCCGCGAATGGGCCAGGGCGCCGGCCAGTTCGTCGTGGGCATCCTTGGCGGCGAGCAACTGCTGTTCGAGGACCTTGGCGTCGTCGACCAGGGCGAAGCGGGTCTTGAGCACCGACAGCTCGCCGAGCCAGCGCTGGATGCCGGCGATCTCGCGCTCCAGACGCATCAGCTCCTGGGTGCCGCCGCGCTGTTCGTTCTGCAGGCCGTCCTGCTCGGCGCGGTATTGATCGTGCTGGATCAGCAGTTCCTCGCGGCGCGCCCCGGCGTAGTCGTGCCAGGTGCCGAGCAGGCTGTCGAGCAGCGGCGAAAGGCGGTGCATCTTGCCGCGCAGTACGTCGCGCTGGGTCACGCCGTTGGCCAGGGCTTCCACCAGCGGGCCGGCGGCGACCAGCGCCTGGTAGTCCTGCTCCATCCGCCGCACGTCGCGGAACGCCTCCTCGCACGCGGCGATGTAGTCGACGTTACCCGAGCGCAGGCTGTGCTCGAAGGCGTCGAGGAACAGCTGCTTGAGCTTGGCCGCGGTGATCTCGCGCATGTGCAGCAGGTTGATGAACAGCGAGCGGAAGGTCTTCAGGCTCTGCTCGCTGGTGGAGCGCAGCGGGATCATGGTCAGGTCGAGCGGGATCGACGTGTGCCCGCCGACCAGCAGGCGGCGCAGCTCTTCCGGCTTCACCTCGTAGGCCTTGATGCCTTCGCGCTCGAGGTTGGCGAACAGCTCGCGCTGGCGCAGGCAGGTACCGTTCTTCTGGTAGTGGTCCAGGCTCAGCTCGCCGGCGTAGGCGAAGAACTGGTGGCCGAAGCCGCCGCCCGGGCCGCGCCCGGCCACGCCGATCACGTGCGGACCGTGGGGCAGCATCAGTTCGAGGAGAATGTAGCTGGTGTCCGAGGCGAAGTAGAAGCGCCGCGACTGCTCCATGCTGTACTTGCCGAAGCTCATGTCCGACAGGCGGGCAAGGATCGGGAACTGCAGGGCGTTGATCGAGGCGCTCTTGCCCAGGTTGTTGGCGCCGTAGATCGACAGCGGGTTTTCCAGCGGGAAGATACCCAGGCTGTAGCCGGCGGTATTGAGCAGGGCGAAGCGGCGGATGCCGTAGCGGGTCTGGCTCATGCGTCAGCCTCCTGTTGCGCGTGTTCTTCGGCGATGGCGCGGGCGAGGGCGTCTTCCTCGCTCTCTTCGGACAATTCTTCGTCGCTGGCCATCAGCGGTTCGATCTCGCCGTCATCGACCAGCACCGGCGTCTGCAACGGCAGGTCGGCGTGCAGGCTGGCGGACAGGTTGCGGTCCTGCTGCACCGACAGGCAGACGTCGAGGAAACGGTGCATCGGCGGCATGAAGCGGTACACGCCGCTGTCCTCGGAGGCGAAGCCGAGCTGGGTCAGGCGGCGCATGACCTTCTCTTCCAGTTCTTCCTGGGTCTGCACCTCGGCCTGGAGGAACAGGTCGCGGTATTTCTCCAGCAGCGGCGGCAGCTCTTCGCGGCCGATGCTGCCGCCGTCCAGCACGGACAGCGGGTCGCGGCCCTGGTCGGCGAGGTGTTCGACGAGGATGAAGGTGAACAGCGCCAGGCGTTGGGCGGTCTTGTTCACCTGGGCGCCGACCTGCTCCGGGACGAAGTAGTAGAAGCCGCGGGTGTCGCAGACCAGCTCGAAGCCCATGGCGCGAAACAGGCCGCGGTACTGGTCCTGGTGCGAGGACAGCTGGGTGTACAGCTCGGGGTCGCGGTGGCTGATGTGGTAGCCCTTGAACAGCTCGCGGAAGATCGGCGCGAGCTGGGTCAGTTCGGAGAGATCAAGATGCATGGGTTTCGCTCGCGGAAAGGGTGTCTGCGTCCCTGGCCTGGCCCTTGTCCTTGGCGGCGGGGTTCAGGGCGAAGGAGCAGAGGCTGACGCAATGTTCGGTGGTTTCGTACTCGCGGCGTTGCAGGCGTTCGCGCTGGAAGCGCGCGTCGCGCGACAGCCGGGAGAACCAGTAGAGCAACTCGTCGGTGGCGCCGTCCGGTTCCTGGGCCAGCAGCCATTGCATGAGGTCCGGCAGCGGCAGCGCCGCCTGGCAGCGCTCGATCATTTCCCGCGCGGTCCGTGGTGGTCGCGCCGGCCCGTTGCTCTTGCGCGTGCCGCTGGACTTGGGGAACTGCGCCGGCTTCGGCTCGAAGCGGGCGAGGGCGAAGACGTAGCTCTCGACCTGCGAGGCGGTGCCGAGGAAGGTGCTCTGCGGCCGGGTGAACAGCGGCATCGCCGCCTGCGGCACGGCATCCAGGCCCTTGCGCCGGATCGCCGCCAGCGCCAGGGCGGCGCCACGGGTCACCGCGTTGTGCCGGCGCGCTTCCTCGCGCAGCGGCAGCAATAATTCGCGGGCGCGGCGCAGGGTCAGCTGGGCGTTGGTCTGCATCTCGAGGATGCGCGCGTGGGTGCGCAGCACCAGGTCGTCGTCGACCAGGTGGCCGAGGCGCTGCTGTTCGCCTAGCAGGCGCAGCAGGACCTGTTCGACCCGCCGCACGCCCTGCTCGAAGGCGCCGTCGGCGCTGACCAGCTGGATCATCGGCTCGACGTACTCGTCCCAGGTCGCCAGGACCTCCGCGTAGCGCTGCGCCAGGGGAATCTGCCGGTCGCTGGTCTTGGCCCGCTCGGCCACGCCGATCAGTGCCTGCTCGTCATTGCCGAGCTTCTTCAGTACATCGCGCACGCGCATGTCGAGCAGTCGCAGCTGGCGCGCCAGGTCCTGGCTGTCGCGGGTCTCGAAGGCGTCCTGGATGTACCCGGCGAGGCGCTCCAGATGGCGCAGGTAGGCCTCGATCTCCAGGCACAGACCAAGGCGATGCTCGTGGCGCAGGTAGGCGAGGAAGTCGTGGATCTGCGCGTTCAGCTCGAAACGGTTGGGGCTCTTGGCCACCGGGACCAGGATATCCAGGCGGATCCACTGGTCGAGCAGGGCGGTGATTTCCGCCGGGTTGCTTTCCGGTAACTGGGTGTTCAACTGGCTGCGCAGTTCCGCCAGGCTCAGGGTGCCGGCATCGAAGCGCTCGCAGAGAGGCTCGAGCAGGGCCCAGTGTTCGGCAAGCGCACGCAGTACGCGTCGGGGGTCGATCATCGGGAGGGCCGATCCGTGGAAAAAGCGCCGATTGTACTGCAAAGGCACGGGCGACGCAGACGCCGCCGATGAGTGCGATGCAGGCCGTCGACACGTCTGCGGCGCAGGTACGGGCCCGGTATCGGTGGATGGCATCTGGCTATCACTGAGGTGTCGAAAAGCGGCAGTTTATGACTGCGTAAGGACTTTCCTGCCCCGCCTGGTCCGGGGAATGGGGCTTCCAGGGGCTGGCACGCTTTCTGCTGAAGACCCCTGGCCTGTCTATTCCAAATGAATGCCGACTCTTGAACGACGCCGCCTACGCCGAGGCCCGCTGGGCCGAACTGCAGAACCAGGGTGACCTTGCCTGGGACCTGGATGCCATCACCAACCGCAGCGAGGCGATCGCCTTCCTCAAACGTTTCGAGAACCGCCTGTGCATCTACTCGGCCTATGTCGAGAAGCTCTACAGCAACTACAGTTTCGTGATTCCCGAGAGCGACCATGGCGGCATCACCATCCTGCCCAGCGAGCAGGCCTGGCACGACACCTTCCACGATATCCCGCTGGCCGCGGTGGAGCCCACCGGGATCCATATCCTGCCGGGCGAGACCATGGGCTATCGCGGGCTCTACCTGAAGATTCCCGGCGAGCACCGCCTGGTGGCGTCGAAGGAATTGCCGTTCCAGGAAGGGTTGAAACTGCTGATCCAGCGTTACCAGGCTCACGACGACGTGTTCCTGCCGATCCTGGTCAAGGGCGACCTGCGCGAGTACGAAGCGCGCATGCCCTCGCTGCACCTGCACCGGATCAACCCCGCCCGCCTCAGCGCACACTCCCTGCTCAGCCTCAACGCCATCAAGGGTGCCATCGCCGACCATCTGATCGGTCTGTTCCGCCAGCAGTGAAGGGCTGACGTTACCCCCGTGTGACGATGGGTAACATCCATCCTGGCCGAGCGACCGCTCATCCGCTGCAGCGAGCGCGGCGACCGCGTCGTTCGGCGGTTTTTCTCGACTATGGGTCGGCCCCGATTCGCCCGGGGCTTTCTATAGTGACTACAGGTCGCAGTGTCTCTGCCGTCGGCCACGAGAAGAACAAGAGGTGAGCCCATGTCCCGTCGTCTGCCCTTCCTGCTGCGTTGCGCGCTGTTCTGCGGCGCCGGTCTGCTGGCTGCCACCGCCCAGGCGAGGATGGAGTCGCTGGACGACGACCAGCTTTCCGACGTGGTCGGCCAGGCCTTCATCAACCTCACCACCGACGCCGCCAACGGACTGAACTTCACCCGCATCAACTTCGGCGCCGACATCGAGACCCAACTGAACATGAAGAAGCTGCAGTTGGGCCAGTACAACCGCAGCGGCGAGCTTGCCGGCAGTGCCGACATCGCCATCGACAACTTCGCCCTGGGCACGGTCAACGACGCCACCGGCGCGATCAACCCGTTCCTCATCAGCAATCCCTACATCGAGTTCGCCTACGACGGCAGCAAGATGGTCGGCATCCGTATCGGTTTCGGCGAAGCCAAGGGCTACCTCTCGGGCGATATCAAGACCCTCACCGGCAACGTGCCGGTGGACCTGTACGGCACCGGCAGCCAACTGGGAGGCAGCATTTCCTGCGGCCTGCTGGCCCTCGACTGCCTGGCGGCGAAGACCGCCATCACTCTCACCGGCAGCTCTCAGTACACCGCCCAGGCAGAGCTGGTGAACAGCTCCGGCAACCCCGACCCGATCCGCGCTGCCATGATCGGCCTGAAGAACGGCACGGCCCTGGACATGCACGACAGCACCATCATCGGCAGCCTGGTGAACGTCCTGCTGCCCTTCCTGACCTCCAACGACTGCAAGCTGATGGGCGCCCAGACCTGCTTCAACCTGGCCCAGTACCAGTCGTTCCCGATCGGCACCGTGGATCCGAACAACGCGCAGAACTTCATCGACTCGTCGAAAGGCTTCTTCATCTCGATGCAGAGCCAGAACGTCCAGTGGCGCGACCAGCAGGATCCCTCCAAGCTGGTCGCCGCGCTGGCCGGTGCGTTCCTCAACATGTCGCGCAACGCCGATGGAACGGCGCCGATCAAGGTCGACTTCGGTCAGGCCTTCAATGGCATTCCACGGCAGGACACCTGCCTGGGCGGCCTGAACAAGGGCTGCTGAGATGAGTCGCGCCTGCCTGCTCGCGGCACTGCTGACCGCCCCCTTCGCCCATGCCGAGATGACAGCGCTCGACGACGAGCAACTGTCGGACGTGCAGGGTGCCGGCATCGGCTTCGTCCTCGACAGCGCCATGGTCGACGGCAACAAGGCCACCATCGCGATCAATGGCGTGACCAACACCGCCACCGGGCAGAACGTGCCGATCACGGTAAAGGAGCTGTACGTCGCCGCCACTGGCAGCAACAAGGGCAGCACCCTGGCGCCGGTGACTCTCGGCCGTCTCAATTTCCCGTTCAAGCTGAATCTGGCCAAGGGTTCGGTGCTGACCACCCAGCTCGACGACGGGCGGGTGGTCAGCACTTTGCCGGACACCGCGGACGTGATCGAGCTGGCTTTCCCCAGCCTGGTGAGCGGCGCCGGTGGACAGCCGTGCATCGCTGGTTACGCCGGTGCCGGCAGCAACTGCTCGAGTCGGGCCAGCGAAAAGGTCGACGCCGGCATCCGCTTCGACTTCGGCGTCACTTCCACGCGCACCGATGTGCTCAACCTGGACTTCTCCGAACTGGCGATGGACGGGTCCTACCTGCGCTTCTGGGGCGCCAACGCGCGCAGCCAACTGGTTGGCGAGATGCGCCTGAACCTCTACGCCAAGACTTTCGAGATCATGTCCTGCGGTGCTGGCTCGCCCAGTTGCGTCAGCGCCGCCGAGCAGGCCGCGCGCACCGTCTACCTGACCAACGCCTATGCCAGCGTCGCGCTTGGCTACGGGAAGTCGCAGCCGTTGCTGTTCTCGGTCACCGCCGACGGCAACTTCACTTTCGAACTGCCCAAGCTGACCCTGGCCAACGCCGCCGACTTCTACGCCAATGCGCCGCGCACCAGCCTGGTGATCGAGAACCTCAACATCGGCGGTACCCGGCCAGGCTACGGGCAGGTACCGACCGGCGGCTACAACATGGGCCGCAACGAGATATCCGGGCTCAGCTTCAACTACCTGAAGGTGACGTCGCACAACCTCTGAGGTGGCGGCGCGAAACGAGGTACGCAGCACATGGCCAAGCAGACTCATCCACTGGCAGGCGGCATCGGCATCCTCGCGGCGCTGGCGCTGCTGTTCAGCGCTTCGGCCGGGGCCGAGTTGCGCTCGCTGGGCGATGGCGATCTGGACGACGTGGTCGGCCAGGCCGGGATCAGCATCAGCGCCTCGCTCAATCTCCAGGAAAATCCTTCGCAGACGCGCTGCGCCGGCGGTTGCGGCGCGCGCCTGGCGATCCAGCCGGCCGGCAGCGGCAACAACTACCTGGTGATCGACGATATCAGCGGCAAGTTCAGCTTCGACGAAGTCACCCTGGACGTGGTGACCATCAAGGACGGCTTCGGCGGCGACGGCGCCGCCTTCAACCGCCCGGTGCTGCGCGTCGGCCTGAAGGACACCAGCTTCCAGGACCTGCGCTTCACCATCGCTGGCGCCAACAAGGCGCGCGGTACCGATCCCGGGCTGGTGCAGACCAACCTGGTCAGCGCACGCATCGACGGCACCCTCAAGCTGCAGGGCAACGTCAACATCTTCACCGTCGCCCCGCGTTGAGGGCGAACCGTCGCATGGCGGGACAAAGCCGCTCCGCCGAGGTCGAAGAACCGCTATCATTGCCTGCCTGAACGCCGGGGGCGAAACCGTCCCCGCGCATCGCCTAATTGCCGGTGCCCGAGATTTGATCGAAGAACAGCGTCGCCGCGCCTTCCTGGGCGCGATGCAGATAACCAGTTGGCTGCCCCGCCAGCCGTTGCCGTTCGCCGCACCTTCGCGGCCGGAGTTGCTGGAGACCCCGCCCCGGGAAGAGCCGGCGGTGCCTGTGCGTGCGCGCGCCGCGATCGATGCGCCGCAGGCCCGCGTCCCGCAAGCCGAGGCGCCGGCCAGCGCGCCGAGCGTGGCTCCCGCCGCGCCCGCGGAAGGCCGGGGGATCCCGATCAGCCTGCCGAAGCCGGGAGCCCCGGCGGCGAAGAAAGCCGAGCTGGTCGCGCCGGTCGAAGAGGCCCCGGCCGAGCCGCCGGCGGTCCAGGCCCCGCCGCCGCGCTTCGCCTTGCAACTGCTGCAGGCGGGCTCCTGCACCCTGCTGGTCGAACTGCCCACCGGCGAACCCTTCGCCAGCCGTGATCCGGGTTACCTGCTGCTGCGCGACCTGCTGCGCGCCGCCGGCCTGCCGGACAGCCCGCGGTTGATCGGCGAACCGGTACGCTGGCCGCTGCTGGCGCGCGGCAACCTCGACCAGGGGCCGCAGGCGGCCCTGGAGTTCGTCCAGAGCTTCGTCGCCGCGCGCATGGAGGAGAGCGAGCGTAGCCGCTGCCTGTGGCTGGTCGGCCTGCCGGCGATCCGCTTCGCCGGCGAGGGCGACGAGGGCAGCCTGTTCCGCGAACTGCAGGTGGACGGTCTGGGCGCAACCTGGGCCGTGCCGGGCCTGGAAGCCCTCATGGAAGAACCCGCCCTCAAGGGCGAGCTGTGGCGCGCTATGCGCCGTGTCCGTCAGCGCTGGTCGAGCGAGATTCAATGAGCGATGCGATTTCCTTCCGCCCGATGACCGAGGCGGACCTCGATGCCGTGCTGAAAATCGAATATGCCGCCTTCAGTCACCCCTGGACCCGTGGCATCTTCAGCGAAGGCCTGAAGAACTACCATTGCTGGCTGATGTTCGAGGGTAGCCAGCAGGTCGGCCATGGTGTCATCCAGATCATCCTCGACGAGGCGCACCTGCTGAATATCACGGTGAAGCCCGAAAGCCAGGGACGTGGCCTCGGTCTGCGCCTGCTCGAACACCTGATGCGCGAGGCGGCCGGCCACCAGGCTCGCGAATGCTTCCTCGAAGTGCGCGCTTCCAACCAGGCCGCCTACCGCCTCTACGAACGCTACGGTTTCAACGAGATCGGCCGCCGTCGCGACTACTACCCCGCCGTCGGTGGGCGCGAAGACGCCCTGGTCATGGCCTGTACCCTGTTCGACTGAGGCTTGCTCCGCTTCCCTGCCGGCAACTAGCTATCACTTGGAGTAGCTGGCTGGCCTTCTGGCACCGCCGTACCCTTACCAGCATTCCGATTCTCGCCTGCATACCGCAGGCAGGTCCCTTCATGCGGTAACCCTTCGCGGGAGTGCGAAGTCAGGTCGACAGCGGCCGGTGGCAGGATGCGCAGACTGGAGCCCCCCATGTGCGACACCCTGATCCTTCGCCACCAGGGCCAGACCTGGTTCGCCAAGAACAGCGACCGCGAGCCCGCCGAACCGCAGCGTCTGCTGCGCCTGCCGGCGGTGCGCAACGATCCGGAAGCGCGCTTGCGCACCACCTACCTCGACATTCCCCAGGCCGCCCAGCGGCATGCGCTGGTGATCAGCCAGCCGAGCTGGATCTGGGGCGCGGAAATGGGCGTCAATGAGCACGGCGTGGCCATCGGCAACGAAGCGGTGTTCACCAAGCTGACCCGTCAGCGCGGCACCGCGCTGCTCGGCATGGACCTGCTGCGCCTGGGACTGGAGCGCGGCGCCAGCGCCCGTGAGGCGCTAGAGGTGATCACCGGGTTGTTGCAGCGTTACGGCCAGGGCGGCCCGGCCGGCTACCGCGACAAGCGCATCCGCTACGACAACAGCTTTCTCATCGCCGACCCCGGCGAAGCCTGGGTGCTGGAAACCGCCGGCAACCTGTGGGTGGCGAAGAAGGTCGAGCGCTGGGCCATCTCCAACGCCCTGACCCTTGGCCACGAATTCGACCTGTGCAGCCGCGACCTCGAGGACCAGGCTCGCCGCCAGGGCTGCTGGGATGGTCGCGGCGACTTCCACTTCGCGCGGGTCTTCGACACCCGCCTGCTACCCTGGGTCGGCGGTGCGCACCGGCGCTGTCGGATCAACCAGCGCTTCCTCGACAGCCTGCCTGGCGAGCCGGACTGGCACGCGCTGTTCGCCGCGCTGCGCCACCATGGCCCGCGCGGGGACCACTTCCGCCGCCACAACAACCGCCAGGTATGCATGCACGCCGGCAGCTTCTGGCGGCCTTCGCAGACCACCGCCAGTCTGGTCGCCCGCTTGCGCGACGACGGCCCGCTGCTGGCCGCTACCGGTACTTCGGCGCCGTGCCTGGGATTGTTCCAGCCGCTGTCCTTCGATCCGGCCTCCGGCGCCGCCGTGCTCAGCCAGCCGCGCGAGGCGGTACAGGAGTCTCCCTGGTGGCGCTTCGAGGGGGTGCACCGCCGCGCGCTCACCGACCGCGCCTTCCGCCGGCTCCTGCGCAGCGGCCGCGATTGGCTGGAACGGGAACTCTTCGCCGACCTCGAACAGCCCGACTGGCCGCGCCTGGCAGAGGACGCCGCAGCCTGGCACGCCTGTTGGCATGATCAGGTCGCCATGCAGCCGCTGGCGCAGCAGCGCTGGTGGCGTAGCCACGCCGCGCTGTGACGCTTGTCAAACGGGCATCGCCTTCCGTAAGGTGCTGCACCGGTCAAACGAGGGGCATGCCATGAGCGACTTGCAGCAACTGTTCGAGAACAACGTCCGCTGGGCCGAAGCGATCAAGCAGGAAGACCCGGACTTCTTCGCCAAGCTGGCCCGCCAGCAGACCCCCGAGTACCTCTGGATCGGCTGCTCCGACGCGCGGGTGCCGGCCAACGAAATCGTCGGCATGCTGCCCGGCGACCTGTTCGTCCATCGCAACGTCGCCAACGTCGTGCTGCACACCGACCTCAACTGCCTGTCGGTGATCCAGTTCGCCGTCGACGTGCTCAAGGTCAAGCACATCCTGGTCACCGGCCACTACGGCTGCGGCGGCGTGCGCGCCTCCCTGCACAACGACCAGCTCGGCCTGATCGACGGCTGGCTGCGCAGCATTCGCGACCTCGCCTATGAATACCGCGAGCACCTGGAGCAGTTGCCGACCGAGGAGGAGCGCGTCGATCGCCTCTGCGAGCTCAACGTGATCCAGCAGGTGGCCAACGTCAGCCACACCAGCATCGTCCAGAACGCCTGGCACCGCGGCCAGTCGCTGTCCGTGCATGGCTGCATCTACGGGATCAAGGATGGCCTGTGGAAGAACCTCAACGTCACCGTCAGCGGCCTCGACCAGTTGCCGCCGCAGTATCGCTTGAGTCCGCTGGGCGGTTGCTGCTGAGAGAGGCGGAAGCTCTTCCCTGCGCGTTCCCCTCTCCCTGGAGGGACAGGGGAACTGTCGAGGACGGCTTCAGAACTCCACGCTATACGTCAGGCTGTAGGTCCGCCCCCGTCCCTTGTAGTCGAACAGTCCCGCTGGTGCGAGCCCGCCGTAGTAGACCTGCGCGCGTTGTCCCCAGACCGTGGTGTAGTCCTTGTCCAGCAGGTTCTGGATGCCCGCGGTGAGGGTGCCCACCGGCAGCGCCTGGGTGCCGAGCAGGTCGAACAGCGCGTAGCCGTCGATCTTGTTGCCCGGCTCGTCGTTCAGGTTGAAGGTGCGCACGCCCTGCAGGCGCAGGCTGCGCTGGTCGTCCTTCCAGCCGACGAAGGCGCCGGCCTTGGACGGGCTGGCCGAGGTCACGTCCTGCTTCAGCCAGCGGCCGTCGACCTTCTCCTGGGAGCGGATGGCCAGGCCGTTGACGCCGACCTGCCAGTGATCGTCCAGCCAGTAGGTAGCCTGGCCCTCCAGGCCGTAGTTGCGCTTCTTGGTGTCCTGCTGCAGCACCGCCAGGGTCTTCGAGTCGTACTTGATGCTCTTGTCCGACCAGGAATAGAACGCCGCCACCTGGGTATCCAGGGCACCGTCGGTGTGCCGCCAGCCCAGCTCGACCTGCTTGGTCTTGATCCCGTCCAGCGGCGAGTCGTTCACGCTGACCCCCTGCAACAGCGGGTAGTGGCCATTGCCGTCGGCTGCGCCGTAGCGTCCGAAACCGTAGTACTTGGCCGGGTCCGGCAGCTCGAAGCCTTCGCTGTAGTTGGCCCAGACCTGTTGTTGCAGGTTCAGCTTGTAGATGGCGCCGACGTTGACCAGGTTGACGTCGTAGTCCTTGCTCCCGCCCGGAACCGCGTCGGCGGTCTTGCCGAGGCCGTTGGCGATGAGGATCTGCTGGTTCGCCGCAACGAAGTCGCTGACGTCGGTGCTCATCGACTGGCGCCGCACGCCGGCGCTCAGGGTCAGGTCGTCGGTGGCCTTCCAACTGCCCTGGAGGAAGAAGGCGCGGCTGTCGGTATCGATGTCCGGGTAGCGGCCCAGCTTGGCCTGTTCACTGGCTACCAGCCCGCCGCTGGCGGCGGCGAGCGGCAGGTTGAAGAGCATCTGGTCGGACGTGAATTTTTCCCGGTCCAGGTCCACCCCGTAGGTCAGGCTGGCGCGCTCCCAGGTCTTCACCAGGGCCAGTTTCATCCCGTAGTAGTCAGTGTCCTGCTGCGAGGCCGAGTAGTAGGAAGTGCCGTAGTTGATTGCGCCACTATTGCTGTAGCGGATGGTGGGGAAGGGGTTGAAGGCCATCTTCTCGTTGCGGTAGTAGGCCTGCAGGTAGAGGTCGTGACCCAGCACTTCCGGCGCATGGTAGGTGGCGTTGAACTGATGGCGCTTGCTTTCCGGCTCGCGGTCGAGGTCGACGCCGCCCTTGATCGAATAGGGTGCCCGTCCGCGCAGGGCATCGAAGTTGCGCCCGAGATCGAGGCCGCGGTCGCCGTCGTAGCCGGAGTCGTAGTACTGGAGGCCGAGATCGAGGCTGTGGCCATTGGCGAAAGTGAAGCCAAGGCTGCCCATCAGGTCTACCGACCTGTTGTACTGCAGGTCGGTCTGGGTTATGTCCGTCAGTACCTGGTCGCCACTGCCGTCGTAGGCCGCGCCGTTCTTCTGGTAGGCGATGGCCAGGCGGCCGTTGAACAGGTCGTTGCCGCCGCTGATCGACTGCGCCGCGCGCAGGTCGTGATCCTCGTGGCTCTGGAAGCCGCTGCGGGCGCCAAGCTCGGTGTTGAAGCGAGTGTCGCCGCCGACGCCCTTCTTGGTCACGATGTTGATGATCCCGCCGGTGGCGCCGCCGCCGTACACCGCGCTGGCGCCGGACATCACCTCGATGCGCTCGATGTTGAATGGGTCGATGGAGTCGAACTGCCGGCTGATGCCCCGCGAACTGTTCAGCGACACCCCGTCGATCATCACCAGTACGCTGCGTCCGCGCAGGTTCTGGCCGTTGTTGGTACGACCCTGGGAGCCGATATCCAGGCCCGGGATCAATTGTCCCAACGCCTCCTTCAGGGGCACGCCGGCCTGGGTCTGCTGGTCCAGTTGCTCGCGCTCGATCACCCAGACCGTGCCGGGCAACTCGCTGATGCTGGTCGGCGCGCGCGAGCCGATCACCACCATCTGCTGCTCCACCGGATCGGCAGCCAGCGCAGGAGCGGAAAACGAAGCGAAGAGGGACAGGGAAAGCGCCAGGGGAGCCGGGCGCGAAGGGATGGAGCGGGGCATGAGGAGATGTCCGAGTTGCTGTTGTTTTGATGGGCGGCAAAGCTAAACAAATCGATAATGATTATCAAATGATTCGAACTGTTTCAATGAGGCATGCCTGGCTTCCAAAGCAAGATGAAATGCCTGACACGGGGCGCTGCGCATGGCGTGGCCCTACAGCGGATCCTCGGGCATTCCTCGATGACGATGCGGTATGCGCACCTAACGCCGGAGCACTTGGAATCGGCGATGCGCTTTTCTCCGATTACTCAGTCTGGCTACAAATTGACCACATGAGGATCTGTGGTAATCTGTAGTGAAATTAACGCTTAACGTTAAGGGTTAATGAATGATTCTGACCTTTCGCTGCGACGAGACTCGTCAGCTTTTTGAGACGGGTCTTTCGAGGCGGTGGGGAGCGATCCTCACAGTCGCTACGCGTAAGCTCGCAATGCTTCATGCGGCTACGGAGCTTCGAGACTTGCGCTCTCCACCTGGAAACCGCTTGGAGCCGTTGCAGGGAAAGCGGGCGGGCCAACATAGCATCAGGATCAATGACCAGTGGCGTGTCTGTTTCGTCTGGACGGATGCGGGTCCCGAAGAAGTCGAAATAGTTGATTACCACTGAGGAGGTGGACCATGGCTACCAATGGTATGCGCCCCATCCATCCTGGGGAAATATTGCGCGATGAGTTTCTGATGGAGTTGGATATCTCTCCAGCTGCTCTAGCACGCGCTTTGAAAGTCTCCGCTCCGACAGTGAATGATATCGTTCGTGAGCAGCGTGGTATCTCCGCAGATATGGCGATTCGTCTGGGGCGTTACTTTGATACGTCCGCTCAGTTCTGGATGAATCTCCAGAGTGAGTACTCGTTAGCAACTGCTTATGCGGCGAATGGCGAGCAGATCGAACATGAGATTGAGCCGCTGCTTGCTCAGGGATAGCGGTGACGTTGATCGTAGAGCCCCGCAGATGCGGGGCTTTTTTATGCGAACCGTAAATCGGTAAAGGGGGCGTAGACGGTTTGTAGTCTGCCGACCAAAACAAAAAGGGGTTAGCTTANAGATGCGGGGCTTTTTTATGCGAACCGTAAATCGGTAAAGGGGGCGTAGACGGTTTGTAGTCTGCCGACCAAAACAAAAAGGGGTTAGCTTACGCTAACCCCTTGAAAAATATGGTGGCTACACCGGGACTTGAACCTGGGACATCAGCATTATGAATCGCATGGAGTGACCATCGCTCACCCTCAGAGGTCCATATTTCGGGCCTTTCAGATCTGCGGTTAGCTTGTTTGGCCCCACTATTTCATACCGGCGCTATGATGTAGTCACCTCTTATTCGGGCATGCAAGGAAGACCAGAGTGAACCCGACAGATCTACCCCGTATTACTGGTGTGGCGGTAACCAGTTTGGTCTGCAAAATGGCCGAGGTCGTGGGAGTGCACTACGACGTGAACTCCTTGGTGGTGGAGGTTCGCGACCTTGAATCTGATGTGCATTGGCAAATCGCCTTCCCTGGTGTCGAAGGTTTCCGTGTTCTTGATGAAGGGGACCTGGGAGAATTCTGGGGGCACGTTCCCGGCTTGGTCATTGAGGTGACCGCTGGCGGCTGGTGGGAGCAAGAGTGCTCAAGGAGCGGGTTTGTCGGCCAATGGACCAAAGACGTTCGAGAGTACTTTGTAGGTGGCCAGAACGCCTGCGTGAGCGTACTCTCATGGAGCGAACCAGCTATAACGAACAGTGACCCGTTATAGGCACTACTGCAACGTGTTTTTTCTGAAGAAGTCTTTCAATATGGCCACCTATTTTTAGTGCTATTTTCGAGCGCTCTCTATCAATTTTGTCAAGTGTTCCATTCCGTCGAATGTGGATGGGATGTTGTCTTCCTGGGCAACAATTCCGCTGAAAATTAGGGCTTCAAAACGGTCTAGTAGAGGGGGGTTGTTTTTATTTATGTCGGCTGCATATTCTGCATATGATTGTATGAAGCGACAGATCGAGCGTCTTAGGTCTAGCTGCAATAATTGACCTCTGATTGATCTTAGGCTTTGTAGGATTACTCGAAAAAAATAAAGAAGTAAAAGTTCAATGGCGGCGATGGATATTATAAGCTGAATGTTTATTGATGGGTTGGTGTTTAAGTTTTCTTCTGAGGTTATCAGTGAGTATAGTTTAATTGAGGCTGGGAGAAGCATCAATATCCCAATTATTACTAGTCCGACGACGTGTGCCCATGCCATCCTACGCTTTTGTTCTGCTAGTGAATTGAATCCGTCGTAGAGTCCTATAAAGTTATAGGCATATTTATATTCTTGAAGGGTAGTGCGTAAATCTGTTATGCGCTTTTCTCGATTGTCGAGGTCTTTCTCGAATTGTATCTGTAACTCTGGAAATTTTTTAACGTTTTCGTTGAACTCTTTAATGGATGATATGGAAGGATCTTTTTGCGCGTCTTTTAGAATTTTTGCGGGCATGAAGAGTTCGGCGTATCTGACAGATTTTTCAAACTCTGCTGGTAGCTTTTGCTCCCCAAAGCGAATGGAGTTTAGTGTCGATGTTATGTCATTATTTTCGGTGTTGAGGTTGAACTCGAACTCGACTAGGAATCTGTAGCATATGGAGAATAATGAACTTAATATATTTTTGTTTAAATCTATTGATGCCAGAGTTGAATTGCTTATTAGTCCATCGCCTATCGTTTTTATGTTAAATGCACAGAGAGAGTTAAACTCTTCTTCGTGATCTAGCATGAGTTGTAAGCTTTTTGTTATAAAGTACTTAACGAAGGCGGTCTCTGGGTCCGATGATATGTCTTCGGATGATATTTTTGATATAAGGTTTTTAAGGTTCTGTTTGACCTTTATGGAAGAGAAGAAGCCTTCCTTTGCATCTTTCAATTCAGCCATCTTAGTTTCTCTACTGGTGCTATAGGAATAGAGTATTTATTGTTAATATTGATTACCAAGTTCTTTCTCGTAGCCCTTCAGTGCATTCTTTCACGTCATCATCGATAACATTCCCAGGCTTAATACATTCCTTCATGGTCTTCCGCACGCCTCTACTTGCTTCCCTGTCGCGTTTGTCCTGCATCTTGAGGCTCTCCCTTGCGGCGTCACCTGCCATGCCATCTGTACCTGCCATGAACTCGGTAACGATGCGGCTGAATCCTGAGCCGATAGCCTCCGCGATGGGTGCTGTCGCCTCGCCGGCCTGAGTCGCTAAAGGCTTGGATTCTTCTGCGTATGCGAAGCCGCACAGCGTCAAAAGTACGATGGTGGATGCAACTGCTCTCATTCCCTCTCTCCTATCCTTGAAGCGAACCAGCGTTCCGCTGCTCTCCTGGTGATCGCTATCCCGCGTTGGGACTGCTTAAGTTTTTATTTGCCTCGTCGAATGCCGGGCTTACGTGGCCGTTTTGGGGCTCGATTCTTCCAGATATCAGCCACAAGGCATATTGCGGAAAGGCGTCTGCCAGGATGCCGACTTCCTCAGTACTGATCCTGATCTTTCCGCCGCTGATATTTCTCCAGCGTTCGTAGTTTTTTCCACCTAGCTCGCTCAAGTGTTTCGGGCCCACGGTCCGTATCAATTGAAGCGCTCTATCTCTAACTGCATCCATAAGTGAAAAATTCAATCGGAGTAGAGTTTACTCAGTTGGTCGGCATGAGTAATATTCACTCATGAGTAACTGTTACTCAAATGGCTTGAGTGGTAGCAGCTTGGGATTATAGGGGGTTCGCATGGAAGAGTCTGGAATAGTGGGGTTCACCGTCACAGGTGCTGTGGAAAAGGTCACGGACTTCCGCACCGCGCCGTTCTGCTCGCAGGCAGTCTTCGCGCAGATGCTGGGCCTGGAAGACATCACGGAAGACGTGGTGCGGGGCTGGGTGGAAACCAAGACGATCCCGACCGCCAAGATTGGTCGCCGCCGCGTGGTGAACCTGCATCGCATCCGCCGTGACCTCGACCGGGGCAAGTCGATCTTCTGCCAGGGGGATTACGACGGTGACTAAGTACCTCGTAGAGATTTGCACCTTCCACGGCCCGACTCGGCAACGCCGCTGGCATCGCGTCCATCAGGGCATTTCCCGCGTGGAATGCCAGCGCTGGGTCGAAGAGTCGGTGGCTGTCTTCCCGACCGAAGGGGAAGCTCGCCGCTCCTTTGGCCTGACCCGCGAACGCGCTCGGCAGGTGTACCGCATCCGTGGGGTGAGGGCATGAACCATGGCCGCCAGTCCCTACTACCTGCGCCAAACCCACGCCCCGGACTGCGCCTGCTCTGTGTGCTGGTCCGCAAGGCAGGCCATCCCATTGCACAGCCCGTCGCCGTGTCCGGACTGCCGGCCCCCTGGGCTGCCCTATCTGGAAGATGGCCGCTGGTTCTGCCGTCCCCGTTCCTTCTGCGCGAAACACGACCCGTCCCGGCGTCCGCCGAAGTACTGGCACGTTGTGTACGACAGCGGGAAACCTACGCCCTTCGTGCCCGTGCGCGAAGCATTCCAACTGGAGGGCTGACCCATGCTCGCTGACACCTTGAAAGCGCTGCTCCTGCTCTGCCTGATCCAGGCCGCCCGCACCGTGGCCGATCCGGTCAAGGGCCGCGCTCCCGGCTCGTCGGAACAGCTTTACCGTTCCGGCGAACGGAAGCACGGGCGGAGCGCACCCTTGAACGCCTCCCCCCTGAAACAGCCTCCGCTGGGGAGTGTGGGGCAGCTTCTCCGCCCCGCGCTTCCGAGCCCTCGGCGGCAAGAGCGGGATGACAAGGGCAGAGCCCTTGGTGTTGCTCTGCGGGTTCCAAGGGGAAGCGTTCCCCTTGGCCGTCGGCGACGACGTTGCGATAGGGACCGTTACTCGAATGGGCTGAGACGAACACCCGTGGTTGGCTTGGTTCGCTAGCGAATAGAGCCCGGCCCGAAGGGATCGCCCCACACATCACTTTCACCCAACACCGCTGAATGAAGGCGAAACAGCCGAATTTGCAGCAGCGGGACAACTCACGCCGAAAAAGGCGAATTGAAGGAGAAACACCGATGAACATGTTTGCAACCCAAGGCGGCGTCGTCGAACTGTGGGTCACCAAGACCGACACCTACACCTCGACCAAGACCGGGGAGATTTACGCCTCGGTCCAGTCCATCGCCCCGATCCCGGAAGGTGCCCGTGGCAACGCCAAGGGCTTCGAGATCAGCGAATACAACATCGAGCCGACCCTGCTGGACGCCATCGTCTTCGAAGGCCAGCCGGTGCTCTGCAAGTTCGCCAGCGTGGTCCGTCCGACCCAAGACCGTTTCGGCCGGATCACCAATACCCAGGTCCTCGTGGATCTGCTGGCCGTAAGTGGCAAGCCGACCGCGCCGACCGCCCAAGCCCCGGCTCGTCCGCAAGCACAGGCCCAAGCCCCGCGCCCGGCCCAGCAGCCGCAGGGCCAGGACAAACAAGACAAGTCTCCGGACGCCAAGGCGTAAGCCGTAGGAGGCCGCGATGCTCCGCTATCTCTCGCTGTTCGCGGTAGGTCTGGCCACCGGCTACGCCTGGGGCTGGATCGACGGCCTAGCGGCCTCCCTGGCTGTTTGAGGACTGATCGCTATGTCAGGTGTTGTCGCTGTGCAGGTGTGTACCGCGTGGACCTCGACTCCCGAGGGCTTCATGGCGTGTCGCGAACTCGCATGGCAACAGGCCTACCTGATTCCGCCCGAGGCCGCTGGATACGTGGACATCCTGGTCAACGGTGGTTTCTCCCCGGAAGCCTTCGGCATCGGTGCCGCTGGCGTCCTGGGATCGTTCGTGACGGGGCTTTTGATTGGCTGGGTCGCGTCACTTCTTCGTAAAGCCAAGTAGAGAGGAAACACCATGAAAGCAATGAAGCAACGCATCGCCAAGTTCAGCCCGGTCGCCTCGTTCCGCAACCTGTGCATCGCCGGCTCCGTCACTGCCGCGACTTCGCTGCCGGCCTTCGCCGGGGTGATCGACACCAGCGCGGTGGAATCGGCGATCACCGATGGCCAGGGCGATATGAAGGCCATTGGCGGCTACATCGTCGGCGCCCTGGTGATCCTGGCCGTTGCCGGCCTGATCTACAGCATGTTGCGCAAGGCGTAACGGGTGCTCTGGTCGGTGTGGTTGGGGGCGTTCTTCGCCGGCGCCTTCATCACCGGGTACCGGACCGGCGAATTCTTCTAACCGAACAGACCGAGGCGGAAGCCCCCTCCGGAGTTTCCGGCAGGGGGCTTTTTCATGGGTGACTGGATGAGTAACAACACACGTTCCGGCCTTGGCCGACTTCTTCCGCTGCTGGGCCTGCTGGTCTCGCTGCTGTGGCATCCCTTGGCGAGCGCGGACTTCTACCAATGGAAGATTTCCATCCCCGGAAATCCCACGGCCTTCTTTCCATCCTATACGGCGGCATGCCAGTACTACTTCGATAACACGTCGGCCAACTGGCTAAAGAAAGTCAACAAACTGAGCTACAAGGAAGTTCAGTGCAGTGTTTCGGGTACTGGTGGAATCACTTGGGAGACGAAGACTGCCATCTTGACTGGCGATAGCTGTCCTCCAGAGCAAGAACTCGATCCGGCCGACGGTGCCTGCAAGCCGCCACCCGAAGAGTGCAAGGAAGGCGAACTGTTTCCGGCCAAGGGCCCGGACTCGCCTGTTGTCACCTCGGGCGGGCGGAACTATGTCGGCGACGGCGGCGCACCGAGCGCCTGTTATCAAAGCTGCGAGTACGGCGGCAACCCCAGCCCGGCCAGTTGCTATCTGGTCAAAGGCTCCACCACGACCGGCTTCTGCAATTACATCCTCAAGGGCACCGGACAGAATTGCGGTGCCGATTCCTACACCTTCGCGCAGACCGGCGACTCGCTGAACCCGCCCGACACCCCGAACACCGATCCTTCCGACCCGAACGACCCCGGCTGCCCGCCCGGCTGGTCGTGGTCGGGGACTACCTGCGTCAAGACCCCGACCGATCCCACGGATCCAACCGACCCGACCACGCCGGGCGGTGATGGTGACGGCGGCGGCGATGGCGATGGCGGTGGAAACAGCAACGGCGGCGGCAATGACGGTGGCACCGGCAATGGCGGCGACGGCAGCGGGGGAGGGGACGGCAACGGCGGGGGCGATGGTAGCGGCGATGGTGACGGCAGCGGCACGGGCGGCGATGGCAACGGTACATGCGACCCGGCGAAAGAGAACTGCTCCACCGGCCCCGAAGGCCCCGGCGGCGAACTCAAGGAACCCACGCCCGGCACCTGGGATGACGCCATCGCCACCTGGGAAAAGAAGGTCGAGGAAGCCAAGAAAGAACTCAAGACCAAAGTGAAGGCCAACGTCGACCAGATGAAGGGTGCCTTCGACCTCAACCTGGCGGAAGGCGGCGGGCAACTGCCCTGCGAGCCCATGACCATTTGGGGCAAGTCCTACTCCCTCTGTATCTCCGACTACGCCGGCCAACTCTCCAGCCTGCGCGTAGCGCTGCTGCTGATGGCCGCGCTGATCGCCGCCCTCATTCTGCTGAAGGACTGACCCTATGGAATGGCTCTCCGGTTTTCTCGATCAGATCATCGCCTTCTTCCAGTGGATCTGGGACTTCTTCGCCCAAGGCATCTATGACTTCGTGCGCGACGGACTGGTGGTCGCCACCAAGGCGTCGATGTACGCCGCGCTCCAGACCCTGATCCTGCTGATCGATGTCAGCTACACCGCCGCCCGCGAACTGATCGACAGCCTCGGCGTGCCGCAGATGATCCGCAGCATGTACGCCGCGCTGCCGGGGCCGATTGCGGCGGGTCTGGCCTTCTTCGGCGTGCCGCAGGCGCTGAACATCATCATGGTCGCGGCGGCGACGCGCTTCTGCATGCGCTTCGTGCCGTTCATTGGGAGGTGATCCGTGTCGATCAAGATCCACCACGGCCCCAACGGCTCCTACAAGACCTCCGGCGCTATCCAAGATGACGCCGTGCCCGCGCTGAAAGACGGGCGGGTGATCATCACCAACGTGCGCGGCTTCACCCTGGAGCGGGCCTATCAGGTCTTTCCGGACCTGCCCAACACGGCGGAGATCATCAACCTCGATCTGGAGTCGCTGGAAGACCTCGAAAAGATGCGCACGTGGTTCCAGTGGGCGCCCCGCGGGGCCTTCCTGATCTTCGACGAAACCCAACTGCTGTTTCCCAAGTCCTGGCGGGAAAAAGACCTCGAGCGCTTCGACTACCCCGGTGGACCGGAAGCGGCCCATGCGGCCGACCGCCCCATGGGCTGGCTCGACGCCTGGACCCGGCACCGGCATTTCAACTGGGACATTGTCCTCACCACGCCGAACATCTCCTACATCCGCGACGACATCCGCATGACCTGCGAGATGGCCTACAAGCATTCCAACCTCGCGGTGATCGGCATCCCTGGCCGCTACAAGGAGGCCCAGCATGACGCCCAACTCAACCGTCCGCCCGCCGATGGCACCATCATCGAGTACAAGCGGATCCGAAAGCAGACCTTCGCCCTCTACCAGTCCACGGCCACCGGCAAGACCCAGGACACCAAGGCGGGCAAGAGCCTCTTCCGGTCGCCTAAGCTGGTTCTTCTACTGGCATTGCTGGCCGGCACTATTGGCTTTGTCTGGTATATGGGGCCTCTGCGCACGATTGGCGGTCCGGCTGCTGCGACACCTGCCGACGCTCCTGGCGACCCTGCTCAAGCCCCTGCTGCGCCCGCTGCTGTGGCTGCTCCAGCGCGTCCTGCTGCGAATAGCTTTCTTCCTCCTGGGCTTGTACCTGATGGGCCTGCTGCTGCGCCTGTTGATCTGAACGCCCATCCCTTCGCCGATCGACGGATCTCCATCCTCGCCCACGCCTACCGCAAGTCGCGGGGCGATATCTACCTGTTCGCCCTGGAGGATCCCACGGGCCGGCGCCTGGAACTCACCAGTTGGCAACTGATCGGCTCCGGCTACCGGGTGACGCCCAAGGGCGAGTGCGTCGTAGAGCTTCGCTATGAGGACTGGAAACAGACCGTCACCTGTGCCGGGAGGCAGGCCGGCGCGGTGGCCAGCATCGCTCCGGCAGCGCCTGTCGCCGCCTCTGCGGGCGCCTCGCCGAAGGGGCAGACGCCGCTGACCATCGTTCCCGATTCCGAATACGCCTCGCGGCCCTGGAGGCAGAAATGATCGATTGGGAATTCCTCGTCCCGGTGGCGATGGGCTGGGCGCTGCATCACTGGTGGACGGTGATGACGGCGCTAGCGGCGGTAGGGGTGCCGCCATGAGGGGCGGGCCGCGCCGCCGGCCGGGAGCGCAAGGCATGAGCGATAGGCCGAAGGCGCGGCCGACGCCCCTGTAACACGTCAGATAACCCCCGATCAGCAACCCCATAGAACCTCATTAACGGGTAAAGAACATGAAGACTCCGATCCATCCAACCCGACTGGTCCTCGAAGAAAACGGGGATTTCCACAAGTCCCCGAAGGGGATGCTTTTCATGGACCCGCTCAATGGACAGTTCACCGACTTGTCAGGCGTGCGGATCCTGCGGTGCGGCGTGGACACCGTGCGGCAGTTGTACAACGGCAAGTTGCGCCCGGAAGTCATGGCGCTGTTTGACCTGTCGGTGGATGTGGTCGAGTTCGCCGGCTACGAATGGTCCAAGGGCCGTATCGGTCGCGACTCTGGCTATCAGTACCGCCTGCAGAACGCCGAAATGGGCCTGATCCTGCTGATCAAGAACCACAACATCAAGGTCGACACCATTGGCTCGCACCTCAAGATCGAAGTGTCGCCTCACGCCATTGACGGCGCCGACCCGCGTATCCTTCAGGGAGTGCTGGATGACCTGGCCGCAGCGGTGCTGAGTCACTGTGAGACCAACCAAGCAGCCGTGCATATCGCGCTGGATGTGCAGGGCTGGACGCCTCCGGCTGATCTCGTTGATCGCATGCACTGCCGCTCGCGTCGGGTACGGCAAATCAGTGGGATCGAGCGGATCGAGTTCGACGGCAACGCCTCGGTCTACGGGCGTGGCGAGACGTACATGTTCGGCTCGGCCAACGGCCTGCAACTGTCGATCTATAACAAGACCCTCCAGGCTCGGGCCACCGACAAGCTCGACTATTGGGAAAGCGTGTGGGCGACCCTGAACGGGGATCCGTTCGGTGATGGCGACCCGGCCTATAACCCCCTGGAAACGGTGTGGCGGATCGAGTTTCGCTATCACCACTCCATCGTCCAGCAGTTCTCCGAAGGCTCGCGTATGGCCTCGGGGGAGGTCATCGGCTGCCGCACCTACGAGGGCCTTTGCCCGCATCTACAGGGGCTGTGGAACTATGCCTGCGAGGCATTCCGTGTGCTCTCCCGGGAGGGCATGTATGACGCCTTCTGGAGCCTGATCAGCCAGGACGCCCGCGTCCAGGTCGAGTGCGATCCGCTGATCGAGCGCACCGAGTATCGGCGCTATTACAAGACCGCCAAGGGCTTTAGCGGGCGCAACTGCGAGATGTTCCTTGGCCAGTTCGTGAGCCTGATCGCGCGGGAGCGTGTCCCGGCAAAAAAGGCTATTGAGTCCGCCCGTAAACTGGAGTTCTGGCACGTTATCGAAGACCACTATCTCGCCAAGGGTTGGACTCGTCGCGATCTGGAAAGGCATATCCACAAGCTCATGTGTGATCGCTATCTGCGCAAGGGATATGCGATATGACGGTACGCAAGGACGGCAAGACGTGGACGGCTGACTTCTATGAGAATGGTCGTTCCGGGCGCAGGATTCGCAAGAAAGGCTTCGCCACCAAGTCTGCCGCGATTCGCTATGAGCAGGATTTTTTCGCCGTGAAGGGCGAGACGGGCCGACCGCTGGATGACCGTCTCTCCGATCTGGTGAAGGTTTGGTATGACCTCCACGGCTGCACCTTGAAGGATGGCAAGCAACGCTTGGCGCGCTGCGAGGCGCTGGCGAAGCGGCTAGGGAACCCCTTGGCGTTCGAGTTCGATTCGTTGGCGTGGGCACGCTACCGGCAACGTCGCTTGACCGAGGTGAAGCCTGAGACGGTCAATCACGAGCAACGCTACTTGTCGGCGGTCTTCTCTGAACTGATTCGCCTGGGCTCCTGGCACAAGGAAAACCCGCTGGGCAAGGTCCGGCAAATCAAGACGGATCAGGTCGAACTGACGTTTCTGTCCCTGGATCAGGTCGCTCGACTGCTGGAAGAGTGCAAGGCCAGTACGAACAACCATACCTATCCGGTCGCGCTGTTGTGTCTCGCCACGGGAGCCCGCTGGGAAGAGGCGGAAAGCCTGACGCGGGGCGCTGTGCATGGCGGCAAGGTGCACTATCACCGGACCAAGAATCGGCAGAGCCGATCAGTGCCGATCCCGGATGAGTTGGAGAGGTTGATATTCAAGGTGGGCATGCCTGGATCTGGCCGCCTGTTCATGTCTTGCCGCGCCGCGTTCCGCTGCGCCTATCAGCGTTGTGGGTTCCAGACGCCGGGCCAGATGACCCACATTCTCCGCCATACCTTCGCCAGCCACTACATGATGGGGGGAGGGGACATCCTGACCCTACAGCGGATCCTCGGCCACTCCTCGATCACGATGACCATGCGGTATGCGCACCTATCGCCGGAGCATTTGGCCTCGGCTATGAGCCTCTCCCCGCTGTATCAGATAAAGCACTTCGCTAGTCAGGTACACCAGTAGAAGCCTTTTCAGGTTTGTCCAGGGAGCTATCAATACGGCTGAGGAGGTTTCGCTCCTGAACGACCCAAATCTTCGGAGCGGCATAACCCACAACGAAGGATAGAGCCCATATCTTTGCAAAGACTGCTGGTGTCTCTTGTAGTGCTCCAATGAAGTACAGCCCAACAACGAAGCCTAATACGCCTCCAACAAAAAGCCGCATGAATAGCCATGCGGAGCGAAGTTCTTGTAGTTGAGTCGAGGCGAGTTTCATATCTCCTTCCTGGCGGGGAAGGTGAGTGAGGTTGTAATTCGCGACCATTGTCTGTGCCAGGCTCCCAAAGATCGCACCGATAGTGCAGGCAATGGGAAGAAGCACGTCAAACATAGAAAAGCCGAGTTCGCTGAACATGTCCCTTGTCTCTACTGGCTGATGACCGAAGGGTAGGGCAGAGGCAGGGGTGAGGGAAGAGGTAGACACGCTGTAGTCACTTTGTAGTCACCACAGGCAAAAGAAAAGGGGTTAGCTTGCGCTAACCCCTTGAAAAATATGGTGGCTACACCGGGACTTGAACCTGGGACATCAGCATTATGAATGCTGCGCTCTAACCGACTGAGCTATGTAGCCGAGTGGCGCGCATTTTCCGTATCTCGGGCGGGGCTGTCAACCCCTGGGCCTAGATAATTTTCTGATCTTTCAATCGTTTAGACGGAAGGGGTCGGATCGCCGGAGAGAGGGCGATGGGGAGGGGCAGGAACGAAAAGCCCCGGCGCTTGGCCGGGGCTTTCCTGGGACGGGAAGGGGATTACACGTTGAAGCGGAAATGCATCACGTCGCCGTCCTTGACGATGTAGTCCTTGCCTTCCAGGCGCCACTTGCCGGCTTCCTTGGCACCCTGTTCGCCCTTGAACTGGATGAAGTCGTCGTAGGCGACCACTTCGGCGCGGATGAAGCCTTTCTCGAAGTCGGTGTGGATCACGCCGGCGGCCTGCGGGGCGGTGGCGCCGACGCGGACGGTCCAGGCGCGGACTTCCTTCACCCCGGCGGTGAAGTAGGTCTGCAGGTTGAGCAGGCCGTAGCCGGCACGGATCACACGGTTCAGGCCGGGTTCCTCGAGACCGAGGGACTCGAGGAACATGTCCTTCTCTTCGCCGTCTTCCAGCTCGGCGATCTCGGCTTCGATCTTGTTGCACACCGGCACCACCACCGCGCCTTCTTCCTCGGCGATGGCCTTCACCACATCCAGGTGCGGGTTGTTCTCGAAGCCGTCCTCGGCGACGTTGGCGATGTACATCACTGGCTTGCTGGTCAGCAGGTGGAAGCTGCGTACCAGGCGCTTCTCCTCGTCACCGAGGTTCTTCAGCAGCGAACGCGCCGGCTTGCCTTCGGTGAAGTGGGGGATGAGCTTTTCCAGCAGGGCCTTCTGGGCCAGGGCTTCCTTGTCGCCGCCCTTGGCGTTGCGGGCGACTTTCTGCAGTTGCTTCTCGCAGCTGTCGAGGTCGGCGAAGATCAGTTCGAGGTCGATGATCTCGATGTCGCGCTTGGGGTCGACGCTGTTGGACACGTGGATCACGTTGTCGTCTTCGAAGCAGCGCACCACGTGGGCGATGGCGTCGGTCTCGCGGATGTTGGCGAGGAACTTGTTGCCCAGGCCCTCACCCTTGGAGGCGCCCGCCACCAGGCCGGCGATGTCGACGAATTCCATGGTGGTCGGCAGTACGCGCTCGGGCTTGACGATCTCGGCCAGGGCGTTCAGGCGCGCGTCGGGCATCGGCACGATGCCGCTGTTCGGCTCGATGGTGCAGAACGGGAAGTTTTCCGCCGCGATACCGGATTTGGTCAGGGCGTTGAACAGGGTGGACTTGCCGACGTTGGGCAGGCCGACGATGCCGCAGTTGAATCCCATGCTATGTCCCTCGCGCTCAGACAGGCGCTAGAAAAGTGGTTCAGGCCTTCTGGCTGTGCAGCTTCTGCATCGCCCGGGTCCAGTCCCCGGCGAGCATTTCCGGCAGCACGCCGAGGGCGAAGTCGATGCTGGTGTCGAGCAGTTCCTGCTCGCTGCGCGGGGCGCGGCCGAGCACGTAACCGGAAACCAGGCTGCTGTGCCCCGGATGGCCGATGCCAAGCCGCAGGCGATGGAAAGAATTCTGATTGCCGAGCTGGGCGATGATATCGCGCAACCCGTTGTGCCCGCCGTGTCCACCGCCGGTCTTGAGCTTGGCGACGCCAGGGGGCATGTCGAGTTCGTCGTGGGCGACCAGGATGGCGTCCGGGGCGATCCGGAAGAATCCCGCCAGCGCCGCCACGGACTGGCCGCTGCGGTTCATGTAGGTAGTCGGGATCAACAGACGAACGTCCTTGCCCTGGTGGCTGAACTTGCCGACCAGGCCGAAATACTTGCGGTCAGCCACGAGGCTGACGCCCTGGGCATGCGCCAGGCGCTCAACGAAAAGGGCCCCCGCGTTATGCCGGGTCTGGTCGTATTCAGGACCCGGGTTTCCCAGGCCAACGATCAGTTGTACGGCAGTCACGACGGGAGCCCCTCTCTATAAAAAGGCGATCGAGTAATGAATTACTCGGCGGCGCCTTCTTCGCTACCTTCTTCCTTCACCACGCGGGAAGCGTGGATGTTGGCAACGGCCAGATCGTTGCCGTGGGCCAGTTGTACCAGCTCGACGCCTTTCGGAGCCTTGAGGTCCGACAGGTGAACGATCTGGCCCAGCTCGACCTTGGCCATGTCGACTTCGATGAATTCCGGCAGGTCTTTCGGCAGGCAGGAAACTTCGACTTCGGAGATGGTGTGGGAGATCTCGCCACCGGATTGCTTGACGCCAACGGCTACTTCTTCGTTGATGAAGTGCAGCGGTACGTGGGCGGTCAGCTTATGGTCGGCGACCACGCGCAGGAAGTCGGCGTGCATCACGAAGCCTTTCGCCGGATGGCGCTGCAGGGCTTTGATCAGTACGGTTTCCTTGGCGCCGCCAACGTTCAGGGCGATCACGTGGCTGAAGGCAGCCTCGTTTTCCAGGAGCTTGGCGATTTCGCGCAGTTCCAGGGTTACGGACTGGGGCTCTTTGTCGCCGCCGTAAACGACAGCAGGAACCAGACCGGCGTTACGACGCAGGCGGCGGCTCGCACCTTTCCCCAGATCGGAACGCACTTGGGCATTCAGAATAAAGTCGACCATTGTGTATCTCCAAAAATAACAATGCGCCCGAACGCTTGCGACCAGCGTTCGGGCGATTTCAAAGGCCCCGCCGGAGCGGGGCGTTTTCGTTCAGGCGCGTTCGCCGAGGCTGGACCTCAGCGGAACATCGCGCTGATCGATTCTTCGTTGCTGATCCGGCGCATGGCTTCCGCAACGACCGGAGCGATGTCCAGCTGGCGGATGCGGCCACAGGCCTGGGCAGCGGCGGACAGCGGGATGGTGTTGGTCACCACCAGCTCGTCCAGTACGGATTTCTCGATGTTCTCGATGGCACGGCCGGACAGCACCGGGTGGGTGCAGTAGGCGATGACCTTGGCGGCGCCGTGCTCTTTCAGGGCCTTGGCGGCGTGACCGAGGGTGCCGGCGGTATCGACCATGTCGTCTACCAGTACGCAGGTACGGCCTTCGACGTCACCGATGATGTGCATCACTTCGGACTGGTTGGCCTTGGGACGACGCTTGTCGATGATCGCAAGGTCAACGCCCAGGGACTTGGCCACGGCGCGCGCGCGCACCACGCCGCCGATGTCCGGGGAGACGATCATCAGGTTCTCGAAGCGCTGGTCTTCGATATCGTCCACCAGCACGGGGGAACCGTAGATGTTGTCTACCGGGATATCGAAGAAGCCCTGGATCTGATCCGCGTGCAGGTCGACCGTGAGGACACGGTTGACCCCGACGACGGTCAGCATGTCGGCCACTACCTTGGCGCTGATGGCCACGCGGGCGGAGCGCGGACGGCGATCCTGGCGGGCATAGCCGAAGTAGGGGATGACAGCGGTGATACGAGTGGCCGAGGAGCGGCGGAAGGCATCGGCCATCACCACCAGTTCCATCAGGTTGTCGTTGGTCGGCGCGCAGGTCGGCTGAATCAGGAATACGTCCTTGCCGCGGACGTTTTCGTTGATTTCGACGCTGATTTCGCCATCGGAGAATTTGCCAACTGAAACATCGCCAAGAGGAATGTGCAGCTGACGCACGACGCGTCGTGCAAGATCGGGGTTAGCGTTCCCCGTGAAGACCATCATCTTGGACACGCTACAGGTACCTGTGTCGACCGAAGGGATCCGGATGAAATACAGAAGAGGAAAATGGCAGGGGCGGCTGGATTCGAACCAACGCATGGCAGGATCAAAACCTGCTGCCTTACCGCTTGGCGACGCCCCTGTGGTATTGCTCGAATGCCGTTTCGGCATTCCTTTCTCAGACCAGAGTTTCCAGCTTCCGGTGCAACATCGAAACGTTGCTTCCTTTGGCGACGAACCTCTGAAGGTGGTCTGGAAGAAGGGCCGAGACTTTATCAGCTTCAGCTTTGTTTGGGAAGCTCCCAAACACACAACCTCCAGTGCCGGTTAATCTAGCTGAAACAAATTTGTTTAGCAAGATCAAAGCGTTACGAACTTCTGGGTAACGCCTCTCGACTACCGGCTGACAGTCGTTTCGGCTGTCCCCCTCGAGAACGGTGCGCACTTTAATGGCGGGAGAATCGCGTGTCAACAGTGGATCTGAAAAAATTTCTGCTGTGCTGACAAGTACTTGCGGAACCAAGACGAGATACCAGGGCTCCGGGATGTCCACCGGGGTGAGCTTTTCGCCCACGCCCTCGGCGAAAGCCGCGCGTCCGCGGGTGAAGACCGGCACGTCGGCGCCCAGGCGCAGGCCCAGGGCGGCGATGCGGTCCTCGTCCCAGCCGAGTTGCCAGAGATGGTTCAAGGCCAGGAGCGTCGTGGCGGCGTCGGAGCTGCCGCCGCCGATGCCGCCCCCCATGGGCAAGCGCTTGTCCAGCCAGATGTCGACGCCTTGCAGGCTGCCGGAGGCTTCCTGCAGCCCGCGCGCGGCGCGCACGATCAGGTTGCTGTCGTGCGGCACCCCGGCGATTTCCGTGTGCAGGCGTACCTGGCCGTCCTGGCGGGCTTCGAAATGCAGCTCGTCGCCGTGGTCGAGGAATTGGAACAGGGTCTGCAACTCGTGATAGCCATCGTCGCGGCGGCCGAGGATATGCAGGAACAGATTGAGCTTGGCCGGGGCAGGCAGGCTGAGGCGCACGCTCATGTCAGCGGCCGAGCTGGCGCGGCTGCCAGTCCTTGATCACCAGGGTGACGTCGAGGTCCTGGCCGTGCAGCTTCAGGCGCTCGGGTAGCCAGTAGCCGTTCTGTTCGGCGTAGCGGGTGTATTCGATCTGCCAGCCGTCCTGTTCCAAGCGCGCCAGGCGACTGTCGGCGTCGAGGGTCAGGCGGCTCTTGCTGTCCGGCGCCGGGAGGCCGCGTACCCACCAGAGCAGGTGCGAGACCGGCAGGCGCCAGCCTAGTTGTTCTTCCAGCAGGGCTTCCGGGGACTCCGCCTGGTAGCGGCCCTGCCCGGCGACTTCCAGGCTCACCGCGCCTTCACGCCCGGTCAGGCGTGCTGCGCCGCGGCCGAGCGGGCCGGACAGGCGGATGTCGTAGTAGCCCTGGCGCTGCAGCCAGAACAGGGTGCCGCTGCCGGAGTCGCGCGGGGCGCGGATGCCGACCTTGCCGTCGATCTGCCAGGCATCCAGCTCGCTGAGTTGCTGCTTGTGGGTTTTCCAGGTCTGCGCATCGCCCTGGCCTTCCAGGGCTTCGTGGGAGGTCAGGCCGGCGCAGCCGCTGAGCAGGGCCAGCGCGGAGGCGGCGAGGAAAAGACGTAGACGCATGGTTTCAAGGAGTCTCGGCGCCGGTCAGGCGCTTGATGGTGCGGCGCAGCACGTCGCTGTCGGGCTGCTTGTCGAGGTATTCGCGCCAGATGGCTCGGGCGTCGTCCTGGCGCCCCTGGGCCCAGAGGACTTCGCCCAGGTGCGCGGCGACCTCGTGGTCGGGGTAGCGCTGCAGCGCCTGGCGCAGGTAGCGCTCGGCGTCCGCCAGCTTGCCCTGGCGATAGTTGATCCAGCCCATGCTGTCGAGGATCGCCGGGTCGTCCGGGTTCAGCTTGTGCGCCTTGAGGATCAGCTCGCGCGCCTCGGTGTAGCGGGTAGTGCGGTCGGCCAGGGTGTAGCCGAGGGCGTTGAGGGCCATGGCGTTGTCCGGCTCGCGGGCGATGACGAAGCGCAGGTCCTTTTCCATCTGCGCCAGGTCGTTACGCTTCTCCGCCAGCATCGAGCGGGTGTAGAGCAGGTTGAGGTCCTCCGGGTACTGCTTCAGACCCTCCTGGATGGCCTGCCAGGCCTTTTCCTGCTGGTCGTTGTTGGACAGCGCCTCGGCTTCGATCAGGTACAGCTGGATGGCGTAGTCGGGTTGCTCGCTGCGCGCCTTGTCCAGGCGCTGGGCGGCTTCGTCGACGCGACCGGCCTTGAGCAGGACGTCGGTCTGGCGCAGTTGCGCCGGGAGGAAGTCATTGCCCGGGCCGACCTGGGCGTACTCGTCGAGGGCGCGCGCGGTGTCCTTCTGTTCCTCGGCGAGGCGGCCGAGGTTGAAGTGGGCGGCGTCGACGTGGCTGTCGCGCTCGACCAGTTCTTCCAGGTAGATCCTGGCTTCGTCCCAGGCCTGGGCTTCCAGGCAGACCAGCGCCAGGGAGAAACGCAGGTCGTCGTCGTCGGGGAATTGCTGGACCAGTCCGGCGAACTCGGCCTTGGCGTCGTCCAGGCGGTTCTGCTCCACCAGCAGGCGCGCGTAGGCGAGGCGCACGCGCTTGTCGTCCGGGTGTTCCTTGATCCCGGCCTTGAGCAGCGGCAGGGCCTCGTCGCTGCGCTTCATGCTCTGCAACAGGCGCGAGCGGAGCAGCAGCGGGGCGACTTCGTGGCGGCTTGCGGAGTTGTCCTCGAGCAGGGTCAGGGCTTCGTCCGGGCGGCCGTCCTGTTGCAGCAGCAGGGCCTTGCCGAACAGCAACTGGCCGTTGTTCGGGTATTTCTTCAACAGGTGGTCGAAGCTCTGCAGCAGGCCGGTGCGGGTATCCGGGTCGGTCTCCGCGGCAGACAGGGCGAGGAAGTCGAAGTGCGTGTCGCCCTGGCCGTTGAGGACCTTCTCCATGTACACCATGGACTCCTCGTAGCGCCCGGCGCGGGCCAACTGGATCGCGGCGGCGCGTTGGGCATCGAGGTTGTCCGGCGCGCTGCGCGCCCAGAGCAGGGAGGTGTCGAGGGCTTCCTGGTCGGCGCCGAGGTATTCGGCGATGCGGAAGGCGCGCTCGGAAACTCCGGGGTCGCGGGTTTTCTGCGCCTGCACCACATAGTTGCTCAGGGCGATGTCGAAGCGGTTGCGCTGCCCGGCCAGTTCGGCCACCAGCAGCGAATACAGGCTGTCCTCGCTGAAGGAGCCGTACTTTTCCGGCTTGGCCTTGGTCTCGACCGCGGTGTCTTCCACCGGCGGGGTGCCATCGGGAGTCTTGTGGATAAGTGACTGGCAGCCGCCGAGCAGCAGCGTGACGGTCAGCAGCGCAAGGGATTTGTTCATAGAGGAAGAAAGCCGGCCTTGAACCTGCGAGGGTGGCGCCATCATGACATAAGCCGTCCGGCAAGCCCAAGGGGGCCGGGACGGGCGTCGACGAAGCTGTCTATGGGGTCAATACATCGGCAATGGTTGTCCTGCCCTTGGCGAAGTAGGAGAATTGCGCGTTTCCCCGATTAGCTCAGCGATCCTGCATGGCCTTCATTGCCCTCGGCATCAATCACAAGACCGCCTCGGTGGCTGTCCGCGAGCGCGTGGCTTTCACTCCGGAACAGATGGTCGAGGCGCTGCAGCAGCTCTGCCGCCTGACCACCAGCCGCGAGGCGGCCATCCTGTCGACCTGCAACCGGAGCGAACTCTACCTGGAGATCGACCATCCGACCGCGGACGACGTGCTCGCCTGGCTGGCGGACTACCATCGTCTGACCCTCGACGAGTTGCGCGCCTGCGCCTATGTGCACCAGGACGAAGACGCGGTGCGCCACATGATGCGCGTGGCCTCCGGCCTCGACTCGATGGTCCTCGGCGAGCCGCAGATCCTCGGCCAGATGAAGTCGGCCTACGCCGTCGCGCGCGAGGCCGGCACCGTCGGTCCGCTGCTAGGCCGCCTGTTCCAGGCCACCTTCAGTACGGCGAAGACCGTCCGCACCGATACCGCCATCGGCGAGAACCCGGTGTCCGTGGCGTTCGCCGCGGTGAGCCTGGCCAAGCAGATCTTCAGCGACCTGCACCGCAGCCAGGCGCTGCTGATCGGCGCCGGCGAGACCATCACCCTGGTCGCGCGCCACCTGTTCGAGCAAGGCGTGAAGCGCATCGTGGTGGCCAACCGCACCCTGGAGCGCGCCAGCCTGCTCGCCGAGCAGTTCGGCGCCCATGCGGTGCTGCTTTCGGAGATACCCGAGGAGTTGGCCAACAGCGATATCGTCATCAGCTCCACTGCCAGCCAGTTGCCGATCCTCGGCAAGGGCGCCGTGGAGCGCGCGCTGAAGCAGCGCAAGCACAAGCCGATGTTCATGGTCGACATCGCCGTGCCGCGCGACATCGAGCCGGAAGTCGGCGAACTGGACGACGTCTACCTCTATAGCGTCGACGACCTCCACGAAGTAGTGGCGGAGAATCTCAAGAGCCGCCAGGGCGCTGCCCAGGCCGCCGAGGAACTGGTCGGCAGCGGCGTCGCCGAGTTCATGCAGCGCCTGCGCGAACTGGCTGCGGTGGACGTGCTGCGCGCCTATCGGCAGCAGGCCGAGCGCCTGCGCGATGAAGAACTGGGCAAGGCCCAGCGGCAACTGGCCAACGGTGCCGACCCGGCCGAGGTGATGGCCCAACTGGCCCGCGGCCTGACCAACAAACTGCTGCACGCGCCCAGCGTGCAGATGAAGAAAATGTCCGCCGAGGGCCGCATCGACGCGCTGGCCCTGGCCCAGGAGCTGTTCGCCCTCGACGAGGGCGCGCCGCGCCACTGACCGGTACCTATGCCTGCATGAAAGCTTCTCTGCTGAAAAAGCTGGATGTCCTCAGCGATCGCTACGAAGAACTGACGGCGCTGCTCGGCGACGCCGAGGTGATCAGTGACCAGACCCGCTTCCGCGCCTATTCCCGCGAGTACGCCGAGGTCGAACCGGTGATCCTGGCGTTCCGCGACTACCGCAAGGTGCAGGCCGATCTCGAGGGCGCCCAGGCGTTGCTCAAGGACAGCGACCCGGAGTTGCGCGACCTTGCCGAGGAGGAGGTCGCCGAAGCGCGCGGCCGCCTCGCCGCCCTCGGCGACAGCCTGCAGCGCATGCTGCTGCCGAAGGATCCCAACGACAGCCGCAACGTGTTCCTGGAGATCCGTGCCGGCACCGGTGGCGACGAGGCGGCGATCTTCTCCGGCGACCTGTTCCGCATGTATTCGCGCTACGCCGAGCGCCAGGGCTGGCGGGTCGAGACGCTGTCGGAGAACGAGGGCGAGCACGGTGGCTACAAGGAAGTGATTGCCCGGGTCGAGGGCGACAACGTCTACGCCAAGCTCAAGTTCGAGTCCGGCGCGCACCGCGTGCAGCGGGTGCCGGAAACCGAATCCCAGGGCCGGATCCACACTTCCGCCTGCACTGTCGCGGTGCTGCCGGAGCCGGACGAACAGGCAACGATCGAGATCAACCCGGCCGACCTGCGGGTGGACACCTACCGTTCCTCCGGCGCCGGCGGCCAGCACGTCAACAAGACCGACTCGGCGGTGCGCATCACCCACATTCCCAGCGGCATCGTGGTCGAGTGCCAGGAAGAGCGCTCGCAGCACAAGAACCGCGCCAAGGCCATGGCCTGGCTGGCGGCCAAGCTCAACGACCAGCAGCAGGCCGCGGCGCAGCAGGCGATCGCCAGCACGCGCAAGCTGCTGGTGGGCTCGGGCGACCGCTCGGAGCGCATCCGTACCTACAACTTCCCGCAAGGGCGGGTCACCGACCATCGCATCAACCTCACCCTGTACTCCCTGGGCGAGGTGATGGAGGGCGCGGTGGAACAGGTGATCGAGCCGTTGCTGCAGGAATACCAGGCCGATCAACTGGCGGCCCTGGGCGACTGATATGACCACTATCTGTACCCTTCTCAAGGATTCCCAACTGCCCGATTCGCCCAGCGCCCGGCTCGACACCGAGTTGCTGCTGGCGGCGGCGATGGGCAAGCCGCGCAGCTTCCTGCGTACCTGGCCGGAGCGCATCGTGCCGCGCGAGGCCAACGAGCGGTTCGACGACTGGATCGCCCGTCGGCGCAACGGCGAGCCGGTGGCCTACATACTTGGCCACCAGGGCTTCTGGAGCCTGGACCTGGAGGTCGCGCCACACACCCTGATCCCGCGCCCGGACACCGAACTGCTGGTGGAAACCGCGCTGGCGACCCTCGCGGCGGACACCGCTACGGTGCTCGACCTGGGCACCGGCACCGGCGCCATCGCCCTGGCCCTGGCCAGCGAGCGGCCGCTATGGACAGTGACTGCGGTGGACCGTGTGGAAGAGGCCGTGGCGCTGGCCGAGCGCAATCGCCAGCGGCTGCTCTTGGAGAACGTCGAGGTGCGCAGCAGCCACTGGTTCTCCGCCCTCGATGGCCGGCGCTTCCGGATGATCGTCGGCAATCCGCCGTACATCCCTGCCAGCGACCCGCACCTGAGCGAGGGCGACGTGCGTTTCGAGCCGAAGAGCGCGCTGGTCGCGGGTAGCGATGGCCTCGACGATATCCGCCAGATCGTCGCCCAGGCGCCGCGGCATTTGCTGGACGAAGGCTGGCTGCTGCTCGAGCACGGCTATGATCAAGGGGCGGCGGTGCGCGAACTGCTCGGCGCCCGCGGCTTCGCCGGGGTACATACGTTGCGCGACCTCGGCGGCAACGAGCGGATCACTCTCGGACAATGGGCATGCTGAGCGACGAGGAACTGCTGCGCTACAGTCGCCAGATCCTGCTGGCGCAGGTCGACGTCGAGGGCCAGCTGCGCCTGAAGCGCAGCCGCGCACTGATCGTCGGTCTTGGCGGCCTGGGTTCGCCGGTGGCGCTGTACCTGGCCGCGGCCGGGGTCGGCGAGCTGCACCTAGCGGATTTCGATACGGTCGACCTGACCAACCTGCAACGGCAGGTCATCCACGATGGCACCAGCGTCGGTGTCGGCAAGGTGGAGTCGGCGATGCGCCGGCTGGGCGCGCTGAATCCGCAGATCCGCCTGGTCAGCCATAGCGCCGCGCTGGACGAGGATTCCCTCGATGCCGCCGTGGCGGCGGTCGACCTGGTGCTCGACTGCACCGACAACTTCGCCACCCGCGAGGCGGTCAACGTCGCCTGCGTGCGTGCCGGCAAGCCGCTGGTCAGTGGCGCGGCGATCCGTCTCGAGGGCCAGCTTTCGGTATTCGATACCCGCCGCGACGAAAGCCCCTGCTACCACTGCCTCTACGGGCACGGCAGCGAGGCCGAGCTGACCTGCAGCGAGGCCGGCGTGATCGGTCCGCTGGTGGGGCTGGTCGGTAGCCTGCAGGCGCTGGAGGCGCTCAAGCTGCTGGCCGGTTTCGGCGAACCGCTGGTGGGCCGCCTGCTGCTGGTGGACGCCCTCGGCACGCGCTTCCGCGAATTGCGGGTGCGTCGCGATCCTTCCTGTGCCATCTGCGGGCAACGCCATGGCGGTTGAGTCGGCCGCGGTCGGCGTTTTCGATTCCGGGGTCGGCGGGCTCAGCGTATTGCGTGAGATTCGCGCGCGCCTGCCATCCGAATCGTTGCTCTACGTCGCCGACAACGCCCATGTGCCCTACGGCGAGAAGAGCGCGGAGTACATCCGCGAACGCTGCGAGCGGATCGGTGATTTCCTTCTGGAGCAGGGCGCCAAGGCTCTGGTACTGGCCTGCAATACCGCGACGGCAGCGGCTGCGGCGGAATTGCGCGAACGTTATCCGCAGGTGCCGCTGGTGGCCATGGAGCCGGCGGTGAAGCCGGCCGCGGCGGCCACCCGTAACGGTCGGGTCGGCGTCCTGGCCACCACCGGAACTCTGAAGAGCGCGCGTTTCGCCGCCTTGCTCGACCGCTTCGCCAGCGATGTACAGGTCTTCACCCAGCCCTGTCCGGGGCTGGTCGAGCGCATCGAAGCCGGCGATCTCTATGGGCCGCAAACCCGGGCACTGCTGGAACGCCTGCTGGCGCCCATCCTCGAACAGGGCTGCGATACGCTGATCCTCGGCTGTACTCATTATCCCTTCGTCAAACCCCTGCTGGCCGAGCTGATCCCGACGGAGATGGCGGTGATCGATACGGGAGCGGCTGTTGCCCGGCAGTTGGAGCGCGTATTGTCGGCGCGGGCGCTACTGGCCTCTGGCCAGGCCGCGACGCCGCGTTTCTGGACCAGCGCGCTGCCGGAGGAGATGGAAAGGATCCTGCCGATCCTCTGGGGAAGCCCGGAAAGCGTAGGAAAATTAGTCGTTTAGTCGTTCCTGGCAGACGTGACAGCGATTTTTTGAACTAAAGCGTTTGGTCTAGTATCTGCTTTAGTAAGTGCGCTCTTATAATGCGCAGCTTGAATGCGGGGGCTTTCATGCAACTTTCGAAAAGGACGTTTCAATGAAGAAACTACTTCCGCTGGCCGTTCTGGCCGCACTTTCCTCCGTCCACGTGGCCTCCGCCCAGGCGGCGGACGTCTCGGCCGCCGTCGGTGCGACCGGCCAGTCGGGCATGACCTATCGCCTGGGCCTGAGCTGGGATTGGGACAAGAGCTGGTGGCAGACCTCCACCGGGCGCCTGACCGGCTACTGGGATGCGGGCTACACCTATTGGGAAGGTGGCGATGAAGGCGCCGGCAAGCATTCGCTGTCGTTCGCTCCGGTATTTGTCTACGAGTTCGCCGGCGACTCGATCAAGCCATTCATCGAGGCCGGTATCGGCGTGGCGGCGTTCTCCGGCACCCGTGTCGGCGACCAGAACCTGGGTTCCTCCCTGAACTTCGAAGACCGCATCGGCGCCGGCCTGAAGTTCGCCAACGGCCAGTCGGTCGGCGTTCGGGCGATCCACTATTCCAACGCCGGCCTGAAACAGCCGAACGACGGTATCGAGTCCTACAGCCTGTTCTACAAGATCCCGATCTAGTCGGCACGGTCGAAAAAAGCCGGGTTCATCCCGGCTTTTTCATGCCTGCGATTCTTCCACCACGCCGCACCGCCCTATGGAAAGAGCGAGCCATTTGGTGGGAGGCGATAGCTCGCTGACGCGCCCTACGCGCGACCATCGCGCGGCGGCAGGTTGCGGAAAGCCGCCAGCGCCCGTTCGCGGCTGGCCTTCAGGTCGACCATCGGCCGTGGATAGTCGACCCCGGCGAACAGCCCCAGGCTGGACGGATCGTGGATCGCCTTGCGCTCCAGGCCGGCCAGTTCCGGCAGCCAGTGGCGGATGAACTCGCCGCGTGGATCGAAGCGTTCGGACTGCGAGAGCGGATTGAACAGGCGGAAGTAGGGGACGGCGTCGGTGCCGGTGGATGCGCTCCACTGCCAGCCACCGTTGTTCGCCGCCAGGTCGCCGTCGATGAGGTGGCGCATGAACCAGCGTTCGCCTTCGCGCCAGTCGATCAGCAGGTTCTTGCTGAGGAACATCGCTACCACCATCCGCAGGCGATTGTGCATCCAGCCGGTGGCGAGCAACTGGCGCATTGCTGCATCGATGATCGGTATGCCGGTGCGCCCCTGTTGCCAGGCTTCGAGTTCCGCCGGGGCCTGGCGCCAGCGCAGGGCTTCGGTCTCCTCGCGGAAGGGGCGGTGCCGGGAGACCCGTGGGTAGCCGACCAGGATGTGCTTGTAGAACTCGCGCCAGAGCAGCTCGTTGATCCAGGTCGCGGCGCCTTGCTGGCCGCCGCTGAACTCGCCGCGGTTGGCAACCAGCGCGGCGTCCAGGCATTGCCTGGGCGAGAGTACGCCGGCGGCCAGGTAGGGCGACAGTTGGCTGGTGCCGGGAAGCGCCGGGAAGTCGCGCCGTTCATGGTAGTCGGCCAGGTGCTGGTCGGCGAAGTCGCGCAGGCGTTCCTGCGCTACCTCTTCGCCTGCCGGCCAGAGGCGGCGCAAGCTATCGGCCGGCCGCGGGAAGGCGGGCACGGCATCCGGCAGCGGGTCGCTGGCCAGCGCGTGCGGTGGCTGGGGCTGCGGACGCGGGCGGACACCCGGCAGGGCCTGGTACAGCCGTTCGTGGCAGACCTTGCGGAACTGGCTGAACACCTGGAAATAGCCGCCAGTTCGGGTCAGCACCGAGCCGGGGGCGAAGAACAGCTGGTCGAGGTGGCTGTGGAAGGCCACGCCCTGTTCGCGCAGGCGTTGGCCGACGGCCTGGTCGCGGCGTTCCTCGTTCACCCCGTATTCCTGGTTGACGTGTACCGCGCCGATTCCCAGCTCCCGGCAGAGCCGGCCGATGACTTCCGGGGCTTGCCGCCAGTGGCCGCAGTTGCGCACCAGCAGCGGGATGTTCAGCGCGGCGAGCTGGCGTTGCAGCTCGCCCAGGTTGCGCAGCCAGAAGTCGACCTTGCAGGGCGCATCGTCGTGTTCCCGCCACTGCGCCGGGCTGAGCAGGTAGAGGGCCACGCAAGGGCGCCCATCGGCGGCGGCGAGGAGCGCGCTGTTATCGGTGGTTCGCAGGTCGCAGCGAAACCAGATCAGGTTCATCGGAAGTCCGTTCATGGGTTCAACAGGCCTCGTTCGCCGAGCAGGCGGCGGGCTTCCAGGGGCGTGCTCGCCAGCAGCAGGCCGGCTAGCGCCAGGGTTTCGAAGGCTTCGCGCTGGATCTCCACGGCCGGTCCGACCAGCACCACCGGGCAGCTCACCCCTGCCAGCAGGCGCGGCAGGTGCTCCGGGTTGAGGCGATGACTGGCGTACAGCAACACGCCGCGAGCTTCCAGGCGTTCGCAGGCCAGGGCCAGTTCGGCCGGTGGCAGCGGCCAGTCGAAGACCTGCAGCGGCACCTCGCCGCTGCCGAGCAACCAACTGCACAGCCAGAGGTTCGGTTCCAGCGACAGCTCGGACTGGTTGACCAGCAGCAGCGGCGCGCCCTGTTGCAGCCGTTGCTGGTGATAAAGGCGGGCGCCCAGCTTGCTGCGCAACCAGGAGAAGAAGAAGGCCCGCTCCATGCGCGCGCCGAATTGTCCCTGCCAGCGTCGTTCGAGGTGCTGCAGCAAGGGTTGCAGAAGCTTTTCGCAGAGGGTCGCTACCGGATAGAGCGACGCGGCCTGGTTGAACAGATCGTCGAGGCGTCGCTCGGCCAGCGCGGCGATGGCGTCCAGCAGTTGTTCGTGCAGGCGTTCCCAGGGGGATTCGACATCCGCCGCCGGGGTTTCCTCCGGACGCTCCAGCAGCGCGCGCACCTGGCTGATGGCGACGCCACGCTCGAGCCAGACGAGTATCCGGCGGATGCGCTCGACCTGCTCTTCGCTGTAGAGCCGGTGACCCTTGCCGGTGCGTTGCGGCACCACCAGGCCGTAGCGGCGCTCCCAGGCGCGCAGGGTGACCGGATGGACGCCGGTCAGACGAGTGACTTCGCGGATCGGCAGGCCGCCGCGTTCGAGGTGGGGCGAGTTCATCGGGAAATCCTAGAGCGCGTTGCGCAGGCCGAGTTCGGTCGGGTGCGGTTGCAGGTAGGCCTGCTGGGCGATGTATGCATGCGGGTGGCGACGGAAGTGGTGCTTTAGCAGGGTCAGCGGTACCACCAGCGGCACGCTGCCATGCCGGTATTGCTCGATCAGCTCGCGCAATTCACGCCTGTCTTCGGCTGCGAGGTCGCGTTTCAGGTAGCCGCTCAGGTGCAGCAACACGTTGCCATGGCTGCCGCGGGTCGCGCAGCGGCGTAGGCCCTGCATCAGCTCGCCGAAGTAACGCGTGCCGAGGGCTTCCGGCTGGTAGTGGCCGGCTTCGCCGAGCAGGCGGCCGAGACTGCGGTAGTGCTCCGGCGAATGCGCCAGCAACTGGTACTTGTAGCGGCTATGGAAGGCGACGATGGCCGAATGGCTGAGGCCGCGCTGGCACAGGGCCTGCCAGTGGGCATGGGCGAACACGCGGGTGAGGAAGTTCTCCCGCAGGACCGGATCGTGCAGCCGGCCTTCTTCTTCCACCGGTAGCTCCGGCAAGGCTGCGCAAAGGGCTGCGGCGAAGCGTCCACGGCCTTCGGCGCGCGGCGCGCCGCCGCCTTCTGGATAGACCTTGACCCGTTGCAGCCCGCAGGACGGCGAACGTTGCATGAAGATGAAACCGTCCAGCGTATCCGCCCGTTGCGCCACCCGCCGCGCATATTCGGCGAGCGCTTCGCCGACCGCCAGGCCGTCGCGGCTCCGCGCATCGGCGGCTTCCGGAGTGCCTTCCAGGCGAATCGCCGGGCGCGGCGTGCCCAGGCCGATGGCCTGTTCCGGGCAGAAGGAGACGAACTCGACGTGCCGCGCCAGTTCCTCGCAAAGCGCGGATCGCTTGTGGCCGCCGTTGAAGCGCACCGGTTCGCCGAGCAGGCAGGCGCTGATGCCGAGTCGGGGCGTCAGGGAAGGGTGAGATTCGTGCATCGGTGTCGTCTCCCGAGGGGAAAGGAGGTTCGCGCGCAGCTCGACAGCCAGGCGGTCATACGACACATCCTAGAACTTATCTTGTACAGGTCAATGTATTTGTATAGGTATTTTCTTGTCACATCGGGCCGCCAGGCGACGGCCCGATCCCCTCAGAGATGTTCCAGCAGGCGCCGCGCGGCTTCCTGGCCGCTGAGCCAGGCGCCTTCGACGCGGCCGCTGGAGCACCAGTCGCCGCAGGCGTAGATGCCCAGGTCGGGATCGCCGAGGGCGCCCCACTGGTGAGCCTCCGCCGGGCGTGCATAGAGCCAGCGGTGGGCGATGCTGAAGGCGGCTTCCGGTACGGCGCAGCCGATCACTTCGGCGAAGGCGCAGCGCAGATGCTCGACCACGTCCTCCTTGGCCATGTCGATGTGTTGCCGGCTCCACTGGCTGGTGGCGTGCAGCACCCAGGTATCGAGGGCGGTGTCGCGCCCCGGCTTGCTGCGATTGCAGGCCAGCCAGGCGATCGGACTGCCGTGCACGAAGCAGCCCTGCACCGGGGTGTCGAGTACCTCGCGGAAGCCCAGCGCCACCGCCCAGGTCGGCTCCATGACCACGCTCGCGGCGGTGGCCGCCAGTTTCGGCACGCTGGCCAGCAGCGGCGTGGCCTGGGGAGCGGGGATGGCGATCAGGACCTGGTTGAACGGACCGTGGTTCTGCCCCTCGGCGTCCTGCAGGTGCCAGTGCTGCTTGCCGCGGAAGACCTCGGTGATGCGGCAGGAGAAGACCACTTGCAGATCGGTGAGCAGGGCGCGGGTGATCGCACTCATCCGTGGGATGCCGACCCAGCGTGGCTGTTCGTCCGGGGAGGGGCTCAGCTGGCCGTCGCGGTATTGGTAGAGAGCGGGTTTCCACTCGTCCACCCAGCCTTCCTCGCGCCAGTGTTGCAAGGCGTCGAGGAAGCGCCGGTCGCGGGCGGTGAAGTATTGCGCGCCGAGGTCCAGCGTGCCGGCCTCGCTGCGCTTGCTGGCCATGCGGCCGCCGCTGCCGTGGCCCTTGTCGAACAGCTGTACGGTCTGGCCGGCGGATCTCAATGCGTGGGCGGCGGAAAGCCCGGCGATGCCAGTACCGATGATGGCGATGGGGACGCTCATGACATGCCTCTCTGGTTGTGTAGCGTCTGGACAGGCGAATCAGGTTTCTTGTACAAGCTTGATTTAATGTACAGTATTGCGCGTGCTTCGAGGCGCACCTTGCATCGCGCCGATGGCGCGCTTGCGGCGCACGGCTCGCTTCCTGGCCTGTCGAACCTTCAGACGTTCCGTTCGGAAGTATCAACCGAGTTATCTGAAGAATAGACGGCTGGCGCCGTTCACTAAGGCACCAGTGCGATGCAAGCCCTGTTCCTTGGCTGAGTCGAAAACGACGCCAGGGTTCCCCGGCCGGAGCCGACGGATCTTCCATCCACAGGATAACGCTGGAATGGGGGGAGGATGCACGGTCATCGGGCAGATCGATGTCCAGGGTCCAGACTGAAAGGGCACGCAGGCAAAACGAGGAGACAGCCATGCACATTCTCTTGACCGGCGGTACCGGCCTGATGGGTCGCCGCCTGTGCGCCCGCTGGCGACAGGCCGGACACCGGCTGACCGTGTTCAGCCGGCGGCCGCAGCAGGTGGAATCGCTGTGCGGCGTCGGCGTGCGCGGCATCGATCGTTTCGACGAGTACGGCGACCAGCCGCTCGACGCGGTGGTCAACCTGGCCGGCGAGCCGATCGCGGACAAACCCTGGAGCCACAAGCGCAAGGCGCTGCTGTGGGAAAGCCGGGTACGCCTTACCGAGCGCCTGGTGGAATGGCTGGACGCTCGTGAGCAGCGCCCGGACCTTCTGTTATCGGGTTCTGCGGTGGGTTGGTATGGCGACAGCGGCGAGCGCCCGGTGACCGAGGAGGGGGCGGCGGCCGGCGAGGATTTCGCCAGCGAGCTATGCCTAGCCTGGGAGCAGATCGCCCGCGAGGCGGAGAAGCTCGGCACCCGTGTCGTGCTGTTGCGCACCGGCCTGGTGCTGGCCTCCGAGGGCGGCTTCCTCGGGCGCCTGTTGCCGCTCTACCGGCTCGGCCTGGGCGGACCGCTGGGTGACGGCCGGCAATGGATGCCGTGGATTCATATCGAGGATCAAATCGAGCTGATCGATTTTCTTTTGCGGCGGCCCGATGCCAGCGGTCCCTATAATGCGTGCGCTCCCAACCCGGTGCGCAACCGTGATTTCGCCAAGGCCCTGGGCCGGGCGCTGCACAAGCCGGCGCGGATACCGACCCCCGGGTTCGTCCTGCGCCTCGGGCTGGGAGAAATGTCCGGATTGCTGCTCGGCGGCCAGCGAGCCTTGCCGCAACGCTTGCAGGACGCCGGCTACCGTTTTCAATTCACCGACCTGGACGTGGCGCTGGCCGATGTCCTGGACGCCCGACGAAAGGATCAGGCATGACCGAGAATGCCCTGCTGTTGCTCAACCTGGGCTCCCCGGATTCGACCCGGGTGGAGGATGTCCGCCGCTATCTCGACCAGTTCCTCATGGATCCCTACGTGGTCGACCTGCCCTGGCCGCTGCGGCGCCTGCTGGTGTCGCTGATCCTGATCAAGCGTCCGGCCGAATCGGCGCACGCCTACAGCTCGATCTGGTGGGACGAAGGGTCGCCACTGATCGTCCTCAGTCGTCGCCTGCAGGAAGCGATGAAGCCGCACTGGCCGCATGGACCGGTGGAACTGGCGATGCGCTACGGCCAGCCGGCCATCGAGAAGGTCCTGCTCGACCTGGCGCGCCGTGGTATCCGGCGGGTCACCCTGGCGCCGCTGTATCCGCAGTTCGCCGACAGCACTACGACCACCGCCGAACAGGAGGTGCGCCGGGTGATCGCCGCCCATCGCCTGGGCCTGGAGGTCAGCACGCTGCCGCCGTTCTACGACCAGCCGGTCTACCTCGATGCCCTGGTGGAAAGCGTGCGTCCGTACCTGCAGCAGCCCCACGACCATCTGTTGCTGAGCTTCCATGGCTTGCCCGAGCGGCACATCCGCAAGCTGGTGAAGGATCCTGCCCACGACCTGCTGGCCGAGAACAGCCGCAACGTCAGCCCCGAAGCCCTCGCCCTCTGCTACCGCAGCCAGTGCCTGCGCACCGCCGAGACCTTCGCCGAGCGCGCCGGCCTGGAGCAGGGGCGCTGGTCGGTGTCGTTCCAGTCGCGCCTGGGGCGCGCCAAGTGGATCGAGCCCTATACCGACGCCAAGCTCGACGAACTGGTGCAGCGCGGGGTGAAGCGCCTGCTGGTGATGTGTCCGGCGTTCGTTGCCGACTGCATCGAGACCCTGGAGGAAATCGGCATGCGCGGCCGCGAGCAGTTCATCAGTGCCGGCGGCGAGGACCTGGTGCTGATTCCCTGCCTCAACGACCACCCCGCCTGGGTCGGCGCCCTGGCCGAGATGAGCGGGCGCTTGGCCAGGCCGCTCTGAGAGCCTGTTCATGATCCGCTGCGCGGCGCGGTATGACGGCTTTGAAGTGCTCATTTGCCGCTCGTCAGCTCCGCTTCCCCGCCCAGCTCGCGAGATGCTGGACAGGCTCTGAGCGCACGCGGCGGCGAATGACCTGGCGGTCATTCGCCGGAACCCGCTTCCCGCATTCAGCAGTTCTATAGTCCCTTGCCCTGGGTATAAGCCCGGATGTTGCCGGCTTATCCTGCCTGTCGACCCTCCCTTCGCATCCGCCGCTTCGGCGGCGTCCAGGAGTTCGGCATGCATAACAACAATAACGGCTATCCCTCCAACCTTGCGGCCTGGACCACGGTGGCGATCCTCATGGTCGCCTATGTGCTGTCCTTCATCGACCGGCAGATCCTCAACCTGCTGGTCGGCCCGATCCGCCGCGACCTGGCCATCAGCGACACGGAAATGAGCCTGCTGATGGGCTTGTCCTTCGCCCTGTTCTACACCCTTTGCGGTATCCCGCTCGGACGCATGGCCGACAACCGCAGCCGGCGCGGTCTGATCCTGTTCGGCGTGCTGGTGTGGAGCGCGATGACCGCGGCCTGCGGTCTGGCGCGCAGCTATTGGCAATTCCTCACCTTCCGGGTCGGCGTCGGGGTCGGCGAGGCGGCGCTGTCGCCAGCGGCCTATTCGCTGATCGCCGACAGCTTCCCGCGCGAGCGTCGGGCGACGGCGATCAGCGTCTACTCGATGGGCATCTACCTGGGTTCGGGGCTGGCCTTCCTGCTCGGCGGGCTGGTGATCAAGTTCGCCTCGGCCCAGGGCGACGTGCACCTGCCGCTGTTCGGCGAGGTGCGCCCGTGGCAACTGATCTTCCTCATCCTCGGCGCCGCCGGCGTGCTCTTCTGCCTGTTGCTGCTGGCGATCCGCGAGCCGGCTCGGCGCGGAGTCGGCGCAGGCGTGGCGGTGCCGCTGGGCGAGGTCGGCGCCTACCTGCGGGCCAACCGCAAGACCGTGCTCTGCCACAACTTCGGTTTCGCCTGCCTGTCCTTCGCCGGCTACGGCAGCGGCGCCTGGGTGCCGACCTTCTTCGTCCGCACCCACGGCTGGGACGCCGGTCATGTCGGGGTGGTCTACGGCAGCATCGTCGCGGTGTTCGGCTGTCTCGGCATCGTCTTCGGCGGGCGCCTGGCCGACTACTGGGCGAAGCGCGGGCGCAGCGACGCGAACATGCGCGTCGGGCTGCTCGCCGCCTGGGCGGTGATTCCCTTCACTCTGGTCTATCCGCTGCTGGACAACGCCAATTGGGCGGCGGCGCTGATGGCGCCGACGGTGTTCTTCCTGAGCATGCCGTTCGGCGTGGCCCCGGCGGCGATCCAGGAGATCATGCCCAACTCGATGCGCGGCCAGGCCTCGGCGATCTACCTGTTCGTGGTCACCCTGTTCGGTCTCGGCGTGGGCCCGACGGCGGTGGCGCTGGTCACCGATTTCGTCTTCGCCGACGACATGGCGCTGCGCTACTCGCTGCTGCTGGTGACCCTGGCCGCGGTGCTCGGCGCGGTGGTCCTGCTGGGGATCGGCCTCAAGCCCTATCGCGCCAGCCTGGAGCACCTGAAGGACTGGAGCCTGCGACGGGAAGGCGAGGGCGGCGAGGATTGGAAGGCGTCCCGGCAGCCGGCCTGACTCAGTAGGTGAGGATGACCCGCACGGTATCGCTGTAGGTACCGGCGGGGACGTTGCCCTGTGCCGGGTTGATGATGGCCCGGTACGGCACGTTCTGCGCGGCGCCGCTACCGGTGCCTGCCTGGGTGTTGCTGGTGGTCCAGACCGTCGAGTCGCCCGGTTTGTAGAGGTTGTACTGGATCGCGTTGGCGCCGCTGAGCATTCGCCGCCAGCCGCCGCTGAAGTTGTTGCCGTTGTCGAAGCCGATGGTATAGGTGGCGTTCAGGGTGCAGCGCACGCCAATGTTCTGGTTCACCGCGGTGAAGGCCGAGACCAGCGCGGCGCTGCCGAAGCTGAGGTCCGGAGCGCTGTCGATGAAGCAGTCCTTGAGCACCGTCAGGGTAACGTTGACGCTGCTGCTGGCGGTGCCGTCGTCGTATACGCAGACTGGGCCGATGCCCGCCGCGCACAGGTGCCAGGCCCAGTTCAGGCCGATGGTATCGGTATAGGTGCCGGCCGGCAGGGTCACCCCGGTGGCGGTGCGCAGGTACAGCGGCAGGCTGCCGTCGGTGGCGTTGAACAGGCCGAGGATGCCGAGGAAGGTGGTGCTGCTCCAGCGTACCGTCGAGCCGACGTTGTAGACGGTGCCGCAACCGTTGTCCTTGCAGATGCTGTAGGGCAGGTAGGTGCCGCTGGCGGCATTGTACAGACGCGGCGTGGTGCCCAGCGGATTGGCGGTGCTGGCGATGGTCGCGTCGATGGTGTTGGTGCTGAGGATCGACAACAGGCTGCCGGTGCACTTGAAGCCGGTGGTGCCGGTGATGGTCTGTGCGGTGCTGACCACGGTGAACGAGCTCAGGCTGCCGAAATTGCCGGTGCCGGAGCTGGTGGTGCAGGCGGCGAGCAGCAACGGGCTGGCGCAGAGCGTAGCGAAGCCGAGCAGGCAGGCGGACGTGGAGTGGCGGCTCATGGCGTATCTCCGATCGGGGCCGAGCAGGTCAGCGGGCCGACCTGGCTGACGGTGGGTTTGCGCGTGTCCAGGCGGAAGCGTGCCTGGCAGGCCCGGCCGTCGGGGCGGACCACGCGTAGCTGGTTGTCGCTTTGCAATCCTTCGAAATAGACCTGGCCGTCCCAGCCGACGCTGGCGCGCTGGCCGCTGCCGGTTTCTTCGGCCCGGCTGCCCAGCGGCAGCGGTTCGCCGCGCTCGTCCACCAGGCTGATGCTGGCGGCGACCACGGCACGGATCGGGAAATCCAGCAGCAGGCCGCTGCCCTGGCGTACCGCCACGCGCTGCTCGACTTCGGGCGCGCTGACGTTGGCCGGAAGGTCCAGCGGCTCGATCTGGAACTTCGCCGGGTAGTAGGCCGCGACCCAGGGCACCAGCAGGTGGCCGTTGTCGTCGGTGCTGCCCATCAGTTGGTTCTCGTAGCGGATCGGCACCTGTGGATAACCCTTGGTGCTGACCAGGACGAAGGCGTCGTTGATCCGGTTGCTGGCGAACACGGCGTTGTCCATCCATACCAGCGAGCCGCTGAGATCGGCCCAGCGCGTGTAGTTGCCGGTCTCGCCATAGAGGCCGCCCTGCAGTTGCACGTTCTGCATGCGCCAGGTCAGGTCGGCCTGCTGGTAGCGGCTGGCGCCGCCGCCATAGCCGAGGTTCCAGCCGAGGCCGCCCTGGCTCGGCGTGGAGCGGCTCCAGATCACCCGCTCGCTGTAGCGCCGGTCGCTGTCGCGGGTGACGCCGATGTTCAGCAGGCCGTTGATGTCGAAGGGAATCACCAGTTGCATCAGCGCGCTGTAGCCGTCGCCGTCGAGATCTTTGTTCAGCGCCAGGTAGAAGCTGCTACGGCTGCCGATCGGGCGGCTGTAGGAGAGGTTGGCCAGGCGCGTGCGGCTGCCGTCGCGGGCGCGGATGTCGAAGTAGCCGGCACCGATGGTGCCCTGCTCGTCGAAGGTCAGGCTGGCGGTAGCCTGGTCGGTGCGCCGGCTCAACTGGTACTCGCCGTCCAGGGTGCCGAGGTCGCCATAGCCGGCGCTGCGCTCGATGTGTTGCAGGCTGAGGCCGAGCCGTCGCGAATAGTAGGAGTAGCCGAGCAGGTATTGCTGGCCGCTGTCGCCCTGGCCGTCGCTGCCGCTGGCCGCCAGGCTGAGGGTGCCGAAGGTGGCCACGGCGATGTCGCCGCCGATGCCGAGCAGGCGCAGGTCGCTGGCGGCCTCGGCGTGGGTGGAGAGGGTCAGGCGGTCGCTGACGCCGTAGCGGTAGATGCCGCTGGCGGCGTTGTCGGCATAGGAAAAGTTGCGCAGGCCGTAGTCGTCGCGCAGGCGCCCGACGGACAGGTCGAAATCGCTCAGGCCGCGCGCCAGCAGGGTGTTGGATACGTAGAACGGCAGGCTGGTCACCACTTGTCGGCCCTGGGCGTCGGTGGTCACCACCGTGGCTTCGCCGGCTCCGTTGATATACGGCACGTTGCTGATGGCGAAGGGACCGGGCTGCAGGTCGGCGCTGCTGGCCTTGTAGCCGTTGATGAACAGGTCGACGGTGCTGGGTACGGCGGCCTGGCCGTCGAAGCGCAGCAGCGGATAGGTGACCAGGTCCGGACGTACGCCGAAGTTGCGGGCGAAGCGAAAGCCGCCCATGCGTACCGGGGTGGTCCAGTTCAGCGCGCCGTTGACGTAGTCGCCCAGTTGGTAGCTGTGCATGTTGCGTTCGTCGTTGTACAGCCAGTAGGTGTCGTAGCGCAGGTAGCGGCTGTCGAGGTTGTCGGCGTCGCCGAAATAGCGGGTGTAGACGCCGGTGTTGGAGATCACCCCGAAGCCGTCGAACAGACGTTGCTCGAGCAGCGCGGAAAGCCAGGGCGTGGCGCCGTCGGCGGGGTCCGAGTAGTACAGGTCGTAGTTGAACAGCGCGCCGAGGCTGCTGCGCGCCGGGGCGCGGGCGACCAGTCCGGGATCGTCGAAGCGCTGCTCCGGCAGCCAGTCCGGCGGCACTTGCAGGTGCAGTTGCTGGCTGGCGCTGTCATAGTCCGCCCGGACCTCGGGCAGGGCGTCCACCGCGACCTGTCCGGCGGGGTTGCCAGGCAGGCGCACGCCGGCTTCGCGCAGGGCCGCGGCGTCGAGCAGGTAATGGCCATCGGCGGCGTTGACCGGCACCACCTGGCCGCTGTCGCGGCCGTTGATCACCAGTTCCAGGTAGTAGAGGACGTTGCCGCCGCCGGACGGAGCGGGTTGCGGCGGCGGCAGTCCGGCCAGGTAGTCCGCCGCATGGACAGGGGAGAGCAGCGCCAGGCCGATCAGTAGCGAGCGGTGGTGGCGAGAGCGCCGCTGACACGGGCGAGGCACGGGACCGACGTCCGCCTCAGTACCCGGGAACGCTGATCGGCGCGTCGTTGTCCGCCAGTTGCAGTTTCAGGGTCATGCCGGCGTCCGGCAGCAGCCCCGGCGGCAGCGGCCAGCGCATCTGCCGGCCGGGCAGCACGTAGCCGAGCAGGCCGTCCAGCAGCGCCAGGCTGCGGCCGTTGCCCTCCCAGCGGACATGGCTGAGGCGGGCGTGCACGCTACCCTCGTTGCGCACCTGCAGGTAACGCTTGCCCTGTTCCTCGACCAGCCGCCAGGCCAGCTTCGGCCGGGTCGCGTCGGCCGGGTCGCGCTCGACATCGCTGCGGGGCTGGGTCCAGACGCCGTCGGCGCTGACGAACAGCGGTACCGAATAGCGCATCTGGAACTGCAGGGCGAGACCGGGGCTTCGTTGCGTCTGCCCCGCGCTGCCGTCGGGCACTTCGTCGATCAGCACCCGGTAGGCGTCCTCCGGCGTGCTGGGCTGGCCGCCCTGGCGGATCAGCCGGACCAGTTGCCGGCGGCCCGGCTCGACCTTGACGAAGGGCGGGCTGGGAATCACTGCCTGCTGGTTGCGATAGACGTCCTGGAAATCCGCCTGGGACCAGCCGAGCACGCGCACCTGCAGGGTCACCGGTTGCTTGCCGCGATTCTCCAGCCACAGCGCCGTGGCCGGTTGGTCGGCTTCGATGGCCGGGTTGATCGGCCAGATCAGCACCGCACTGGCGGCTTGTGCCGGGCCGCCCAGGAACAGCGCCAGCAGCGCCGCAAGCCAGCGGCCGGGGCGGAGAGGTAGGTGTGGACTGGGCATGTGATCCTCCATGACGGCTCAGAACGAAAGGGTGACGGTGACGGTATCGCGGTAGTTGCCGGCGGACGGCAGGCTGCCGACCGCGAACAGGCGCGCGTATACCGTGTAGGTCTGGGTGCTGGCGGGAAAGTTGGCGATGGTCCGCGCGAGTGCCCCGTTGCCCCAGACCTGGGAGTAGGCGGCATCCTGGTAGAGCTGGTAGGCGAGGGTCTCGTTACCGCTCACCCGCTTCAGGTAGCGCTGGCTGCTGCTGCCGCCATTGACCCCGTAGTCGAGGGCGACGGAGACGGTCATTCCCGGAGTGCAGGTCAGGACGATGGAGCCGGCCCCGGAGCTGCTGGCGACGTTAACCGGACTGGCCAGGTTGCCGAGGGTGCCGAAGCTCAGGGTGCCGAGGTCATAGGCGTTGTTGCTGATGGCGGTGCCGAAGGCGCAGCCGTTGGCGACCACCGCCTGGACCTGGAAGGCGCGGCTGATCGGCGATGGATCGGCATGCGCGACCAGGCTCGGCAGCGGGAGCAGGAGAAGCGACAGGAGTAGATGCCGGCTGGACATCGGCATCACCAGCTGATGGTCACGTTGACGGTGTCGCGGTAGGTCCCGGCGACCGGCGTGGTCTGTGCCGGCACCAGGCCGTAGATGGGGTACCACTGGTCGTTGCCGTTGCCGGTGGCGGCAACGCCGGTGGTGTTGTCCCAGACGATGCCGCCGGGGCGGTCGCTGTACAGGTTGTAGGTCAGGGTGAGGGCGGTGTTGGCGATGTTCGCCATGCGCCGCGTGGCGACGCTGCCGTAGAGCCCGCCGTCGAGCGTGATCGCATAGGTCTGGCCGCTGACGCACTTGACCCGGATGGAGCCTGCGCCTTGCTGGCTGGTGGCGCTGATGGCGTTGTTCAGGGAGGCGTACTGGCCGAAGTCGAGGGTGCCGAAGGTGATCGCGCCACCGCTGCCGACGCTGCCTGCCTCGCAGGCCGGGAGCAGCGTGGCGCTCAGGACGATGGTGGCGGTCTGCGCGTTTGCCGGGTTGCAGCCGAGCAGGCAGAGCAGTCCTCCGGTGAAGTAGCGGTTCAGGCTCATCGGTCCCCCCAGGACCATGCTGCCCGGCGCCGCGCCTGGCGGCGCGTCTTACCAGGCGATGGTGACCAGCAGGGTGTCGGTGTAGGTCCCCGCCGTCGGCGTGGGTGTGCTTTGTCCGGTGGGCACCACGCGGCCATAGAGGGGGATGTTGACCGCGGTGCCGGTGGAGACCGAGGAGATGTCCACCGGTGTGTTGGCCTGGATCAGCGCGCTGCGCGCGGCGTCCGAATAGATGTTGTAGGCGATGGTGCTGGTGGTGGTGGTGGTGTTCTGCATGTAGCGCTGGCCGCCGCTGGCGTGCAGGCCTGCGTTCACCGTCAGGCTCGGGGTCAGGCCGGTGCTGCACTGGATCTGGATATTGCCGCTGGTGCCGACGGTCTGCGCGTCGACCACGTTGGTGAGGTCGGAATGGCTGCCGAAGTCCAGGGTTCCCCACTGGTTGATACCGCCGCTGACGCTGCCGTTGATGATGGTGCAGCCGGCACCGATGACCATCTGCACGCCGACCTGGCCGATCAGCGTACCGGCGGCCTGGGCGGTGCCCAGCAGGCTGGCGCAGGCACAGAACAACAAGACTGCCGGAGTGCGTTTATTCATCTCTAACTTCCTGTCGATAATGAATGTCGGTGGCGCAGAAGGACGTTGGCGGATAAATAAAGTTCCCACGACTTTAAATGATCGGCCTTATATGTCCGCAAAACTATAAGTTCATGGATGGCGCGGCGCAGAGCGGTCCGCAAGTCATGTTTGACTGGCTATATAGCAGCGCGAGTAGATCTTTGCCAGTCAGATGGCGTGGTTATTTGGGAAATGCAAGGAAGTTTAATTACAAAGTAGTAAGCGATTGACTACATGATTTGAAAATAACGAGGCGGGTGGAATACGGACGGAACAGCGAAGTGTTCCGCCCGTTGGTTTCAGTGCGAATCCTTGTGCTGTTCGTCGAGCGCCTTGTTCTGCCAGCCGTCGTTGCCCGGCAGCAGCAGGTTGAGGACGATGGCGACGATGGCGCACAGGGCGATGCCCTTCAGGCCGATGTCGTCGGGACCGGTACCGCTGCCGATCAGCACGCCGCCGATGCCGAACACCAGGGTCACCGAGACGATCACCAGGTTGCGCGCTTCCGAGAGGTCGACCTTGTGCCGGATCAGGGTGTTCATGCCGACCGAGGCGATGGTGCCGAACAGCAGGCAGAGGATGCCGCCCATCACCGGTACCGGGATGCTTTGCAGGATCGCGCCGAACTTGCCGACGAAGGCCAGGGTGATGGCGATCACCGCCGCCCAGGTCATGATCTTCGGGTTGTAGTTCTTGGTCAGCATCACTGCGCCGGTGACTTCCGCGTAGGTGGTGTTGGGCGGTCCGCCGAACAGGCCGGCGGCCGAGGTGGCCAGGCCGTCGCCGAGGAGGGTGCGGTGCAGGCCGGGCTTCTTCAGGTAGTCCTGGCCGGTGACGCCGCCCACCGCGATGACCCCGCCGATATGCTCGATGGCCGGGGCCAGGGCCACCGGGACGATGAACAGGATCGCCTGCCAGTTGAATTCCGGCGCGGTGAATTTCGGCAGCTCCAGCCAGGGTGCGGCGACGATTGCGGCGGTGTCGACCACGCCGAAGACGAACGACAGGGCGAAGCCGACCAGCACGCCGGCGATGATCGGCACCAGGCGGAATATACCCTTGCCGAATACCGCCACCACCAGGGTGGTGAGCAGCGCCGGCATCGAGATCATCATCGCGGTGCGGTACGGCAGCAACTCGCTGCCGTCGCCGGCCTTGCCCATCGCCATGTTCGCCGCGATCGGCGCCATCGCCAGGCCGATCGAGATGATCACCGGGCCGATCACCACCGGCGGCAGCAGTTTATCGATGAAGCCGGTGCCCTTGATCTTCACCGCCAGGCCCATGAAGGTGTAGACGAAGCCGGCGGCGACCACCCCGCCCATGGTCGCGGCCAGTCCGAACTGGCCCTTGGCGAGGATGATCGGGGTGATGAAGGCGAAGCTGGAGGCGAGGAACACCGGTACCTGGCGCCCGGTCACCAATTGGAACAGCAGGGTCCCGAGGCCGGCGGTGAACAGCGCGACGTTGGGATCCAGACCGGTGATCAGCGGCATCAGCACCAGCGCGCCGAAGGCGACGAACAGCATCTGCGCGCCTGACAGCACCTGGCGCCAGAGCGGCTCCTGGAAGGCATCGCCCATGTTCAGGCTTCCTTCTGCTTGGTACCGAAGATCTTGTCGCCGGCGTCGCCCAGGCCCGGAATGATGTAGCCGTTCTCGTCGAGCTTCTCGTCGATCGAGGCGGTATAGATGATCACGTCCGGGTGGGCCTTGCGTACCGCCTCGATGCCCTCGGGGGCGGCGACCAGCACCATGGCGCGGATTTCCTTGCTGCCGGCCTTCTTCAGCAGGTCGATGGTGGCGACCATCGAGCCACCGGTGGCGAGCATCGGGTCGATGATCAGCGAGCGGCGCTCGGCGATGTCCGGCGCCAGTTTTTCCAGGTAGGTGCGTGCTTCCAGGGTCTCTTCGTTGCGGGCGACGCCGACCGCGCTGACCTTGGCGCCGGGAATCAGGCTGAGCACGCCGTCGAGCATGCCGATGCCGGCGCGCAGGATCGGCACCACGGTGATCTTCTTCCCGGAGATCTTCTCCACCGTCACCGGGCCGGCCCATCCGGGGATTTCGTACTGTTCCAGGGGCAGGTCCTTGGTCGCCTCGTAGGTCAGCAGGGCGCCGACTTCCTGGGCCAGTTCGCGGAAGTTCTTGGTGCTGATATCGGCACGGCGCATCAGGCCCAGTTTGTGGCGGATGAGGGGGTGGCGGATCTCATGTACGGGCATGGGCGACTGTCTCCAACGGGGGCGGGCAAAAAAATTGCGCTAGCGTAATGCATTCCGCACAGTCTGGACCATTATTCTGATTCGCACTCGACCGCCGGGGGTTGCCCGATGGCGACCGGATGAGTACCTTTGCCGACTTTTTCTCAGCCCAGCCAGGGAGAAGCACCATGTCCGTCGATCTCGCGCACATCCGCCAAGTCATGGCGGAAGCCGACTGCCTGTTCAACAACGACGAGGTCGAGGCAGCCATCGGTCGCGTCGCCGAGGCGATCAACCGCGATCTCGGCGAGACCAACCCGGTGGTCTTCTGCGTGATGAACGGCGGCCTGATCTTCTCCGGCAAGCTGCTCCCGCTGCTCGACTTCCCCCTCGAACTGTCCTACCTGCATGCGACCCGTTACCGCAACGAGACCTCCGGCGGCGAACTGTTCTGGAAGGCCAAGCCGGAAATCTCCTTCATCGACCGTGACGTGCTGATCATCGACGACATCCTCGACGAAGGGCACACCCTCTCGGCGATCATCGACTTCTGCAAGCATGCCGGCGCACGCGCGGTGCACACCGCCGTACTGGTGGACAAGGAACATGAGCGCAAGGCCCGGCCCGACCTCAAGGCCAGCTTCACCGGCCTCTACTGCGCCGACCGCTACGTGTTCGGCTACGGCATGGACTACAAGGGCTACTGGCGCAACGCCGCGGGCATCTTCGCGGTCAAGGGGCTCTGAGATGGCCGGACCGCGCTACCTCGACCAGCAATTGTTCGCCGAACTGGCGAGCGGGGCGGGTAACGCGCCGCGTGGTCGCCAGCATCACAACTTCCACCGCATGGAGGAGCCCTGCCACCGCATGGCAGTGGGCCTCCAGCCGAATACCTACATCCCGCCGCACCGGCACCTGGATGCGGGCAAGGCCGAGGCGCTGATCGTGCTCAAGGGCCGTCTCGGCCTGCTGGTCTTCGCCGAGGACGGGGAACTCCTCGACAAGCGCGAGTTGAGCGCCGCTGGGGACTGCCCCGGTGTCGACCTGCCGCCCGGGGTGTTCCATGCCCTGGTGGTGCTGGAGCCGGACAGCATCCTGTTCGAATGCAAGGCCGGGCCTTACCGCCCGCTCGGCGAAGGCGAGTTCGCCAGTTGGGCGCCTGCCGAAGGCAGCGCCGATGCGCCGGCCTACCGGGACTGGATGCGCGCCCAGTTCGCCTGAGCGCTTCGGCGGCGGGTCGGCAGCCATGCTAGAGTGCCGGCTCGCCCTGTCCGGAGGTCCCGATGTTCGCCCGTAGCCTGTGCGGCTCCCTGCTCCTGTTCGTCAGTCTGGCCGGCCTGGCCGCCGAGAATCCCCCGATGCACGCGCGCTTCCTGCCGCCCGACGACGGCCAGTTGCGCCAGGAGGCGCCGGAGCAGCAGCAACTGATCCAGATCACCGAGTACAGCGTGGTGCTGGGCAACCAGCGGCAGTCCAACCAGCAGCCGATCCCGATCACCACGCCGACCCTGCTGCGCCTGAAGGGCAAGCCGCTGAGCAAGGGCGCGACCCTGGCCCAGGTGCTGATCCAGTTCGACAGCGAAGGCAAGAGCCTGAAGAAGCCGGTCTACGATGCCGGGACCCGCACCCTCACGCTCAACTACCCGCTGGCGCAGTACCCGGCGTTGCTCGACCTGCTGCGCAACCAGACGGTCTATTGCCAGTTCCTCGCCTATCCCAACGGCCATGTCTGGGCCGACCTGCACACCGGCGCGGTACGCGCGCGTTGAGCCTCGCCGCGCGCCGGGAGTAAACTGCCTGGCCTTATCCCGCGCCGGGCGAGCCCGGCCCCAGAGCCGTTGAGAGAAAGCGATGCGCAAAGACAAGAAACAGATCATTGGCGAAGAGATCAGTGACGAGTCGATCAAGCTGTTCCTCGGCGTCGAGCCGGCCGACGACACGCCCCCCTCGCTGCACAAGCTGATCAAGGCCTATCGCGGCCTGCGCATCGACGACTTTGAGCGCTTCCTCACCTTCTTCCGCGAGGCCGGCTACGATCTCGATGCGCGCGACGCCAAGGGCAACGACTTCGTCGCCCTGGTCGCCGACCAGCGCCAGGCCGCGCCCTACATCGAAGCGCTGCAGGCGGCCAAGGGCGCCTGAGCCGGCCATGCGGTGAAAAGCCCGCCCTTCGGCGGGCTTTTTCGTTGCGCGGCCCGCCGAAGAATCCCACCCGTCGGCGAACGCCAGCACCCGAATGACGGCTGGCGGTGGCAAGGGACGATAGGCATACGGGCCTTCTCGCATTGCGGAGCGCCAGGGAGACAAGGGGGGGCGAATGGCCAGGACTGCTTTATTCGCTCTGCGAGAGGCTGCTGCTTTTCTACACTCACAGGAAAAACAGCCTGCCGAGGTTCCCATGTACGTCCAGCCCTACGTCTGCTTCAACGGCCGTTGCGAAGAGGCCCTGCGTTTCTATGAACACGCCATCGGTGCCAGGGTGAGTTTCCTGTTCCGTTTCGACGAGGCGCCCGGTCCGGTGGTGGTGCCGGAAGGCTGGTGCGACAAGGTGATGCACGCCAACCTGCAGATCGGCGACAGCCAGATCATGGCCTCGGACGGGCACGGGCCGGCGTTGCAGCCGATCTCCGGGATTTCCCTTTCGCTGAATACCCGCGACCCGCAGCAGGCGCGGCGCTGCTATGACGCCTTGCTGGAGGACGGCGGGCGGGTCGAGCTGGAGTTGGGCAAGACCTTCTGGTCGCCCTGTTTCGGTACCCTGGTGGACCGTTTCGGGGTGTCCTGGATGATCAACTGCGAGGCCGGCGCCTGACTCCGCAAATGAAAAAGCCGCCCGAAGGCGGCTTGTTCCGTAGCGCGCGGCTCACTCGGCGTTGACCGGGGCCTGCACGTCGTTCTTCGCGGTCAGTTCCAGCACCTCGCTGCAACGGCTGCTGACGCTGCGGTACAGCTCGGCGTCGCTTTCCAGCTCTTTCTCGCGAGCCGGGAAGATTTCCTTCAGCTTGGCGCTCCACTCCGGCGAGCGGGCCTGCTCCGGGAAGCAGCGCTCGATCAGGCCGAGCATGATCGAGACGGTCACCGAGGCGCCCGGCGAGGCGCCCAGCAGGGCGGCGATGGAGCCGTCGTGGGCGGCCACCAGCTCGGTGCCGAACTGCAGGATGCCGCCTTTCTTTGGATCCTTCTTGATGATCTGCACGCGCTGGCCGGCGACTTCCAGGCGCCAGTCCTCGGCCCTGGCTTCGGGGTAGAACTTGCGCAGGGCTTCCAGGCGCTGTTCCGGCGATTGCATGACCTGGCCGATCAGGTAGCGGGTCAGGTCCATGTTGTCGCGGGCCACCGAGAGCATCGGCAGGATGTTGCCCGGGCGTACCGACAGCGGCAGGTCGAGGAACGAGCCATGGCGCAGGAACTTGGTGGAGAAACCGGCATAGGGGCCGAACAGCAGGGATTTCTTGCCGTCCACCACGCGGGTGTCCAGGTGCGGCACGGACATCGGCGGCGAGCCGACCTCGGCCTGGCTGTAGACCTTGGCCTGGTGCTGCTTGACGATTTCCGGGTTGTCGCAGCGCAGCCACTGGCCGCTCACCGGGAAACCACCGAAGCCCTTGCCTTCCGGGATGCCGGAAAGTTGCAGGAGCGGCAGGGCGCCGCCGCCGGCGCCGAGGAAGACGAAGCGTGCCTGGATCTCGCGGTCGCCGCCGTTGCGGGTGTCCTTGACGGTGACCCGCCAGCCGTTATCGGCGCGGCGCAGGTGGGTGACCTTCTGGTTGTAGCGGATCTGCGCGCCCGGCTGTTGCGCCAGGTGTTGCAGGAGCTGGTTGGTCAGGGCGCCGAAGTTGACGTCGGTACCGCCCTCGACGCGGGTCGCGGCGATCGCTTCGTCGGCCGGACGACCCGGCATCATCAGCGGCATCCACTCGGCGAGGGTGGCCTTGTCCTCGGAGTAGACCATGGTCTCGAAAGCGTGGTGCTTGGTCAGCGATTCGAAGCGCTTCTTCAGGTAGGCGATGCCTTCGCTGCCGCGCACGAAGCTCAGGTGCGGTACCGGGTTGATGAAGGTCTTCGGCGAGCCGAAGGTGCCCTTGGCGACCAGGTGCGACCAGAACTGCTTCGACACCTCGAACATGGTGTTGATGCCCACGGCTTTCTTGATGTCGATGCTGCCGTCGGCCGACTGCGGGGTGTAGTTCAGCTCGCACAGGCCGGCGTGGCCGGTGCCCGCGTTGTTCCACGGGTTGGAGCTTTCGATCGCGCCGGACTCCTGGAGTTCGACGACTTCCATCTTCAGGTTGGGGTCGAGTTCCTTGAGCAGGACCGCCAGGGTCGCGCTCATGATGCCGGCGCCTACCAGCAGCATGTCGACTGTTTCGTGATCGTTTTGCGCCATTAACGCTTCTCCAAAATCTTCAGCACCAAATTGACGACAGACGGGGCGGGGCCGAGGCCGGTACGGGCCGGCAGGCAGCGGCGGAGGGAGCCGTCATGTCCGATTCTTCGCAACAACGGCGGGACGCCGGGCGTCATCGCCTATGGATGCCGGGCGCGGGGCTGGCGATCTGGCAGCCTGGCTGGCCCATGCGGGCATCCGGTCGTGCAAGCACATTCGCGACGGAACGGGCCGTCAGGCTCTGGTCATGAGGTATCCGCTGCGGTCGCGTCTGCGGGGGGCTGTTTCAAGCGCTAATGGCGCACTTACCGACGCAAAACTCTTCATTGCTCGCCACACTCTCGTGAAGTAGTGAAATACCTTCGATCCACGCTCTTTTGGAGACATGGGCCGGAAGGGCTCGTCTGTCGCGGGCATGCCTTCGCAGAATCGTGCGGGGTCATGCGGCATTCCTTGCCGAAAAACTCGCTACAGGCGTTTCAGGGCGTCTGCCTCATGGGGCAGCGCTCTACTGGCGGCTCTCTGTGGGGGGATGGCGCGGGGGCCGGAACCCGATCAGGAGGCGTCCTTATAATCGGGGGGCGATTATAACGGTGAAAATCAAAAAATACCCCGCTCCTTAGACTTTTTTCCCATTCCCGGTCACGAAGTGCCCGCCGGCGAAAGCCCCCTGGGACAATCCGCCGCGCCGTATCTGCCAAACGCCGGGCATGCGTGCCCTGCGCCACCTGCCACAGGCGAGGAACCGCGCCCCGTGGCGAACGTCCAAGGCAATGCTGCGGTGCCTTCGCGGCGCCGTTATACTGCCGGCCATTCGTGCCCAACCCATGGAGAGATGAGCATGCTGCATCGCCTGTTGCTCAGCCTGATGACCGCAAGCGCCCTGGTTCTCGGCGGCTGCGCCCTGAGCCCGCAACAACTGGACCCGCAACCGGTCCTTAAAGGACCGTTGACCGCCGTCGGCCATGGCCAGCCGGTGGTGGTCAAGGTGGTCGATGGCCGTCCCGGCCCGTCCCTGGGCACCCGCGGCGGCCTCTACGCCGATACCAGCACCCTGACCGTCCGTAGCGAGGACGTGGTGCCCAAGCTCCAGGCCCAGGCCGAGACGGCCGTGCGCCTGCTCGGCTACACGCCTTCGGCCAACGCCTACAACGCGCCGCAACTGACCCTGACCCTGGCCGAGCTGAAGTACCAGTCGCCGAAGGACGGCGTCTACGTCACCCAGGCTGATATCACCGCGACCTTCCGCGCCGACGTGCAGAACAGCAGCCGGCGTTACACCGGTCGCTACGGCGCCTCGCTGAACCAGCGCTTCGGTATGGCGCCGAACCAGGCGACCAACAGCAAGCTGGTCAGCGAGGTGCTCAGCGACGCCCTGACCCGCGTGTTCAAGGACCCGACCATCGCTCAGACTCTCGGCCAGCAATGAGCCGGCGGTAACGAGAAAGCCCGGCGGATGCCGGGCTTTTTCATGCGCTCGGGAAACTCAGGCGGCCTGGTGGAACGGGTCCGGCTCGCCGATGCTGATGCGTTCGTCGGTCTCAGGCAGGTCGAGGTGTTCATGGCCGCAGGCGGTGCAGTACACCAGCCAGCGGTCGTCCTGGACATTGAAGGAAAGATCGACGATCACGGCCTCGATCTCGTCCAGGTGGTCGATCAGATAGTTATGTTCGTGGGGTGCGGTTTCCAGCATGACGACTCTCCTGTGTTGTCGTTTGCCTGGGTGGGGTTCTGTGACCGGCAAAGCACTTTCAGACTAGCCGGTCACGCTGGCGAGGCCGCGCCTTTTTTAGACGGATTGCTGCTAACCGCTGCGCTTCGTCGCGACAACCCGGTCGTCGCTGGCCGTCGCTCATGCATTCTGGATAGAATTCGACCAGTCCTTCCCCGCCGTCCCCGACGGTCCGTCCTGTCATCAGCTCACCCAAGGCGTTACTCGGTAGCCCCGGCGTGTTGTCCTGTTGCGGAGGTTATCGATGTCCTTGCAAGCCTTGTGGGCGCTGTTCCTCGCCCATCCCGCGCAGGCCGTGAACGGCCTTGCGCTGTTCTTCGGTGTCGCCGGCGCCTGGCTGCTGCTGGCCACCCGCGCACGCGAGCGTCGCGCCCTGGCGCGCTGGGCCGCGGAGGGCGAGGCGGGGGAGGAGGCATTGCCGATGGACGAGGCGACCCTGCGGATCAACCTGTTCTTCTACCGATTCGGCGCCGCCTGCCTGGGCCTGGCGCTGCTGGTCAGCTGGGCCAGCACGCGGTTCTGAGAGGGCCTGCCTCGGCGAGCCGAACCGCACGCGGATAACCGTCTGCGGGTTCGAAGCCGTTGCCCGATGGAGAAGCCCGGCGGCGCCGGGCTTTCGTCTTCAGGATTGCTGCTTGATCCGGTATTGGTTGAGTACCGGGTTGGCGTATTGCAGCACCAGCCAGGGGCGCTGCTCGGCCGGGCATTGCTCCAGGCGGCGGTTCCATTCCTTGCGCGCCTTCTCCAGTTCTTCGCTGCCGAACAGGCTCTCGGCCGTGGGGACGGCGAGGCCCGGGTCGCGGTTCTCGCTCATCTCGTAGGCCAGGTAGTGCACCGGGAACAGACGGTAGTTGCCGAGGATCTGCCGGTCCAGTTCGGCGGCCAACTGCTTGGCGTCGCTGAACTCGCCCTCCAGTTCGGCGCCGAAGTTGATGTGCACGCGGCCCTTGTAGCCGGTGATGCCCAGGGCGATGCTGGCATCGTCCTCGCCCGGCGCCTTGCGGTATTCGCCGGTGCTGGCGCGGGTGTGCAACTCGCGGGCCTTGGCCAGGTCGCAGGGGTCGTATTCGTAGCTGATCGACACCGGGATGAAATGCAGGGCGCGCACCATTTCGGCGAAGGGTTCGTCCTTGCGGCTCATGTGGAACATCTTGAGGATCGCCGAGTCGGTACGGTCGTCGCCGTCCTTGGCCCGCCCTTCGGCCTGGGCGATCCACACCGACTGGCGGTCCTCGCGGATCGAGTGGTTGATGTAGGCGGAGAGCGTCTGGTAGGCGGCGAGCTTCTCGCGCCGGCCGCTCAGCGAACGGTGCACGATGAAGCTTTTGTTCAGGCGCATCAGGTCGCTGACGAAGGATTTCTGCAGCAGGTTGTCGCCGATGGCGATGCGCGGGGTCGGCAGGCCGGCGTGGTACACGGCGTAGTTGACGAAGGCCGGGTCCATCACGATATCGCGGTGGTTGGCGATGAACAGGTAGGCGCAGCCTGGCTTGAGGCGATTGACCCCGGAGTAGGTGACGCCATCGGTGGCCTTCTCGATGGTGTGGTCGACGTAGGGCTCGAACTTGTCCTGTAGCGTGGCGACGCTGCGGATGCCGGTGACCTCGCGGGCCAGGCGATGGGCTATAAGAGGTTTGAGCAGCCAACCGAGGGGACCGGCCAGGCGCGGGAAGCGGTAGCGGACCAGGGCGCCGAGGAAGGCGTCGTCGCTCAGGAGGCGTTGCAATACCGCGGGGACTTCGGCGTCACTGTAGGGTCGGATGGCTTCGAACTCGCCCATCATGCTTTCTGGTTCCATATGGATGCTGCGAAGGCCGCCCAAGGGGGTGGCCGAAAATTGAACCGCGCGATTATAAACGGAACTCATAGGGGGTGCAGCGATGCTCGAAAGCCAGGCCTATAGCTGCCCTTACTGCGGGGAACCGGCCGAGGCGCTGCTCGACCTGAGCGCCGGCGACCAGCAGTACTACGAGGACTGCCCGGTGTGCTGCCGGCCGATCCTGTTCGACCTGCGCACCGATGGGCAGGACTGGTCACTGAACGTCCGCCGGGAGGATGACTGATGCAGCGCGTATATGAGCCGGCCGACCTGCTGGAGGCCGAGATGCTGGTGGGAATGCTCGCCAGCGAAGGGATCGCCGCCCATGTCAGCGGCCGCCACCTGGTCGGCGCCATCGGCGAACTGCCGCCTGGCGGACTGCTGGCGTTGTTGGTGGCGGACGAGCAGACGGAGCGGGCGCGGGAACTGATCCTCGCCTACAACGCCGCCGCCCCGCTGGCCGAGGAGCCGCCGGAGCCCTGCGGCCCCGGCAGCCTGTTGTGTTGAGGCGGCCGCCGCTCAGTCGGCCGCCAGTTCGAAGACCTGCCAGCGCACCGAGCTGACGCCCTTCTCCAGGCTGACCCGGCTGACCAGGCGTTCCAGCTGCGCCGGAGCCTCGGGAGTGCCGAGCAGTTCGGCGCGGACTTCCAGCTTGGCCGGGTTGTCCAGATCCTCGCTGTGCAGCGATTGCAGGCGCAGGTCGCTGCTGCCGAGGCTGTGCAGCATCAGGCTGCGAACCTGGATCTCGTCCTCGGCGCGGCAGACGATCTGCACTTCGTAGCGTTGCTCGGCCTCGCTGGCCGGCAACACGTCCTGGCGGTTCAGGCGTTGGGCGATGTCGCGCAACAGGATGTTGGCGCAGAGCACCACCAGGCTGCCGAGCGTGGCCTCCAGCAGCAGGCCCATGCTGCACAGGACGCCGATGGCGGCGGTGCACCAGAGGGTGGCTGCGGTGTTCAGGCCGCGCACGTTGAGGCCGTCGCGCATGATCACGCCGCCGCCGAGGAAGCCGATCCCGGAGACCACATAGGCGGCGATCCGCGAAGCGTCGCCGGCCAGGCCGGGCACGCCCTGGGTCATCAGCACGAACAGGCAGGCGCCAGTGCTGACCAGCGCATTGGTGCGCAGGCCGGTGAGGCGTTGGCGCAGCTGGCGTTCGGCGCCGATCAGGGCGCCCAGGACCAGCGCGACCGCGACGCGCAGGAGAAATACTTTCCAATCCATGTTTCACCTCGTTGCCGGCCGACGGCCGGAGCTGGCGCGGGCCGTCGGTCCGCGCGGATAAAGGACGATGGATTGCGCAGGACCGCGGCTTCCCGCTGCGCGGTTGGCGCGAGGGAAGGGACACGAAGGGAAAATGGGGATGCGTCATCCCGGACGGGATGCGGATCGCCACTGTCCGCCATGTTCGGCGAGGCAGTGGCAGAGGGTTCTGCTGGACTAGCTCGCCGGATGGACCTGTCGCAATCGACTAGGGCTGTTGTCCAATGCAGGACTCCTGTGTGGGTTACAGAATGCGGGCGGCACCATAAGCCTGGAGGATAGGCGCGTCAAGTTAAGATTGGGTTTCATTCAGCTTGCGTTCGGCAAGGCCAGTGTGGCGCTTCGGGTTACACTGTGCGGCTTTCCCTCACCAGGCAGTGCCAAGCATGAGTGGTCGTTACGCCCTGTTCCGCTGGAATCCGTCGCTGGCGGCCCTGCCGGGCTTTCCGGCGGATTGGCGGGCGCACTGGAACATTTCTCCGGCGAACCAGGTGCTGATGGTTCGCGAGGACGCCGGTGCGCGCCGCGCCGACCTGGCGCGCTGGGGGCTGACCCCGGCCTGGCTCACCGACCTGTCGCGTACGCCCAGCCACGCGCGGGCGGAAACCCTCGCCGAGCAACCGATGTTCCGCGAGGCGTTCCAGCAGCGCCGCTGCCTGCTGCCGGCCAACGGCTTCTATGAATGGCGCGGGGTGCGCAAGCGTCCGTACTGGGTTTCCACCGGCGAGCGCCTGTTGTTCTTCGCCGGCATCTGGGAGGCCTATCCGGTGCAGGGACAGACCTGGCTCAGCGTGGCCCAGGTATCCCAGGCGGCCGCCGAGTTCCGCCGGCCGCTGCTGCTTGACGAGGCCGAGCAGGATGCCTGGCTGGCTCCGGACACGCCGCTGCCGGCGCTGATCAGCCTGCTCGCCAAGCCCCAGCCGAACCTGCGCAGCGTGGCCCTGGCCGGCTTCGTCAACAAGCCTGAAACCGACGGGCCGGAGTGCCTGACCCCGGCCTGACGCTAGACCCTGAACTGATTCACCAGGCGCCGCTGCTGCTCGGCCAGGCGGGTCAGCTCGGCGCTGGCCTGCGAGGCCTCGTCGGCGCCGCCGGCCACCTGGTTGGCGACCTGGCCGATGTTGGCGACGTTGCGGTTGATGTCCTCGGCCACCGCGCTCTGCTCCTCGGCGGCGCTGGCGATCTGGGTGTTCATGTCGTTGATCACCGATACCGCCTGGGTGATCGACTCCAGCGCTTCGGCCGCCTGGCGCGCATGGCGCACGCTGTCGTCGGTGCGGTCCTGGCTGTCCTGCATGACCTTCACCACGTCGCGGGTGCCCTGCTGCAACTGCTGGATCATGCTCTGGATTTCTTCGGTGGCCTGCTGGGTCTTCTGCGCCAGGTTGCGTACCTCGTCGGCCACCACCGCGAAACCGCGACCCTGCTCGCCGGCGCGGGCGGCCTCGATGGCGGCGTTGAGGGCGAGCAGGTTGGTCTGCTCGGCGATACCGCGGATCGCCACCAGGATCGCGTTGATGTTTTCGCTGTCCTTGGCCAGGTTCTGCACCACGCCGACCGCGCGGCCGATCTCGCTGGCCAGGGCCTGGATCGCCGCCGAGCTGCTTTCGACGATCTGCTTGCCCTGGTGCGCGGCCTGGTCCGCGTGGTTGGCTGCCTCGGCGGCGTGGGTGGCGTTGCGCGCCACGTCCTGGGCGGTGGCGGTCATCTCGTGGACCGCGGTGGCCACCAGTTCGATCTCCGCCAGTTGCTGCTGCACGCCCTGGTTGGTGCGGATGGCGATGTCGGCGGTGTGCTCCGAGGAGTCGCTGACCTTCTGCACCGATTGCACCACCTGGCCGATCATGTTCTGCAGCTTGCCGAGGAAGGTGTTGAAGCCCTTGGCGATGGAGCCCAGCTCGTCGGCGCGCTCGCTGCTCAGGCGGCGGGTGAGGTCGCCTTCGCCCTGGGCGATGTCGTCGAGCATGCCGACCAGTTGGCGCAGCGGCCGGGCGATGCCGTAGCCGACCAGCCAGACCACCAGCAGGCCGAGGGCCGCTACCACCAGACCGGCCAGGCTCATGCCGAGGATATCCTGCTGGCGCTGGTCGCTCAGCTCGCCCTGGAGTTGCTGCAGTTCGCCGAATACCGCCGCCTGGGGAATCTGCAGCATGAGGGTCCAGCGCACGCCGCTGTCGGCGATGGTGAAAGGCAGGAACAGCTCGATGTGACCGTGCTCGGCGTCGATGTCGTAGAGCGGCTGGTCGATCGTGAGGTTCTTCAGGTTGTCCACTTCGTTGCCGTCGAGGACGCTGCCGGCGGGCTCGCCGAGCTTGCTGTCGTCGCGGGTGTAGGCCACCAGGCGGCCGTTGCTGGCGATCAGCGCCATTTCCCCGGCGCCATCGTAGAGCTGCTGGTCGGCGCGCTTGAGCAGGTCCTGGATGAAGGCCAGCGAGAGGTCGGCGCCGACTGCGCCGCGGAACTGGTCGCCGACCATGATCGGCACGTTGAAGGACGACATCATCACGGTCTTGCCGCCCATTTCGTAGGGGGCCGGGTCGATGATGCAGGGACGCTTGTTCTCTTTCGGACAGGCGTAGAACTCGTTCTCGCGCACCCCGGTGGGCAGCAGCTTTTCGCTATCGATACTGTCGGTCATGGCCTCGACGATCGGCTTGCCGTCGGCGCCGCGATACCACCAGGGCAGGTAGCGACCATCCGGGCCGTAGCCCTTGCCGGGTTGCCCGGCGAAGGCGGCGTCGGTATCGAAGGCATTGGCTTCCCAGGCCATGAAGGTGTCGAGCAGCTTGGGGTTGTTCTGCACGGTGCTACGCAGCAGCGCGGAGATTTCGTCGCGGCTGGCGTTCAGCTGCGGCATGCCGTCGGCGCCCGGCTCGCCGAGCAGGCGGGTGCTGTTGGCCAGGCCGTGGACCACCGTCAGCGGATACTCCAGCTCGCGCTGGATCTGGCTGACCTGGGCGCGGGCCAGGGCCACCAGGCGCTCGTTGATGACCTTCTCCAGCAGGCCCTGGGTGCGTTGCTGCACCAGTTCCTGGGTTCGCGCGCCGGCGAACAGGGCATACAGCACCAACACCACGACGACGCTTAGAACGCTGGCGCCGGCGAGGGCGGCGACAGAAAACTGGATCGACTTGAGCTTCATGATGGGACTTCCGACCCTTGTTGGAATTGTCTCTGGCGAGGTTATCGGCAAGAGGGCGGCAAATCCTTAATCGGCCGATGGAGATTTCCTCGCCAACGGCTGTTGCCGGCGCTCGAGGCGCGGCCTACCATGCGCTCGGCCTTCAGAGGAGAACAAAGGACCATGGCTCATCCCTTCCGATTCGCCACCCTCGCCGGCGCGCTGCTGCTCGCCGGTTGCCAGGCAGTGAACACCACCAGCGGCGGCGCCGTCGGCGTCGACCGCAAGCAATACATGTTCAGCATGTTGTCCAGCCAGGAAGTCGACCAGATGTACGCCCAGTCGTACCAGAAGACTCTCGGCGAGGCGAAAAGCGCCGGCGTGCTCGATACCAGCAGTGCCGACGCGCGGCGAGTCAAGGCGATCGCCCAGCGGCTGATCCCGCAGACCGCCGCCTTCCGCCCGGACGCCACCAGCTGGAACTGGGAAGTCAACGTGGTGAAGAGCGACGAACTCAACGCCAACTGCGGTCCCGGCGGCAAGATCATTTTCTACACCGGGCTGATCGACAAGCTGAAGCTCACCGACGACGAGATCGCCGCGGTGATGGGCCACGAGATCGCTCACGCCCTGCGCGAGCATGGGCGCGAGGCCATGTCCAAGGCCTACGGCGTGCAGGTCGCCAGCCAGATCGGCGCCCTGGCCGGCCTCGGCCAGGAAAGCCTGCAACTGGCCAATACCGGCGTCGACTACCTGATGACCCTGCCCAACAGTCGTGCCAACGAGAACGAAGCCGACCTGATCGGTCTCGAGCTGGCCGCCCGCGCCGGCTACAACCCGGAAGCGGCGATCACCCTCTGGCAGAAGATGGGCAAGGCCAGCGGCGGTGCCAGCCAGCCCGAGTTCACCAGCACCCACCCCTCCGACAGTTCGCGGATGGCCAATCTCCAGGCCGCGATTCCCAAGGTGATGCCGCTGTACCAGCAGGCCAGGCGCGGCAAGTGAGGCCAGGGCGCGCGGTCGCGGGGGGCGGCCGGCGCGCCGACAGGCTTACCATCGGAAACGCCTGTTGTGTATTTCCGTAACCTGCTGTTTGGTATCTCGCCGGCGTTCGGCCTAGACTGCTGGCCGACCCGCTTGCGGGACCCGTGGACGAACAGCCACTCTCACGCCCTGGAGCTCATGTGAAATACGCCGTACTCGGAGCCACCGGCCTGCTGGGACATCACGCCGCGCGCGCCATCAGGGCCGCCGGTCACGATCTGGTGCTGATCCACCGTCCTTCTTCGCAGATCCAGCGTCTCGCCTATCTGGAGCCCGAGTGCCGGGTCGCCGAGATGCTCGACCACGCCGGCCTGGAACGCGCCCTGCGCGGCCTCGACGGGGTGATCTTCAGCGCCGGCTACTATCCTTCGCGGCCGCGCCGCTGGCAGGAGGAAGTGGCCAGCGCGCTGGGCCAGACCAACCCGTTCTATGCCGCCTGCCTGCAGGCCAGGGTGCCGCGCATCCTCTACGTCGGTTCGGCATATGCCATGCCCCGGCATCCCCAGGGACTACCGGGGCACGAGGGGTTGTTCTACGACAGCCTGCCGAGCGGCAAGAGTTCCTACGTGCTGTGCAAATGGGCGCTCGACGAGCAGGCCCGGGAGCAGGCGCGCAACGGCCTGCCGGTGGTGATCGGGATCCCCGGCATGGTACTCGGCGAACTGGACATCGGCCCGACCACCGGACGCGTGATCACCGCCATCGGCAATGGCGAGATGACCCACTACGTCGCCGGCCAGCGTAACGTCATCGATGCCGCCGAAGCCGGGCGCGGCCTGCTGATGGCCCTTGAGCGCGGGCGTATCGGCGAGCGCTACCTGCTGACCGGGCACAACCTGGAAATGGCCGACCTGACCCGGCGCATCGCCGAGCTGCTCGGCCAGCCTGCGCCGCAGCCGATGTCGATGGCCATGGCTCGCGCGCTGGCCACCCTGGGCCGCTTGCGCTACCGGGTCAGCGGCCAGTTGCCGCTGCTCGACGAAACCGCCATCGAGGTGATGGCTGGCGGGCAGTTCCTCGATGGACGCAAGGCCCGCGAGGAACTCGGCTTCTTCTCCACCACCGCCCTCGACGACACCCTGCTGCGCGCCATCGACTGGTTCCGCGACAACGGCTATTTCAATGCCTAGGACGGTTGGCTAGGGCAGCGCTTTTTCCGCGAAGGGTCGGGTCTGCAGTCCCAGCTGGGCGCGAAAGCTCTCCATGTCGAACATGGTGCACAGCTCCTGCAACTGGCCCTGCGGGTTGAACACCCAGAAGCCCATCGCGGAAATGCTCAGCACCTTGTCGCTGGCCGGATAGCCCAGGGTCGGCCGGACGATGGTGCCGATCAGCGTGCTCCAGGTGAACACCTTGCGTTCCTCGCCGATGCAGTCTTCGACCACGACCTCCAGGTCCGGCATCGCCGTGCGGATGTCCTGCAGCAGGCGGATATAGCCGGCGGTATCCAGGGGATGGCCGATGAACGAGCTTTTGTAGAGGAAATCCTTGCTGTGCAACTGCTCCACCAACGCCATGCGGCCCTTGTTCCAGGACAGCTCGATGTGATGGCGGGCGAGTCGTTTCAGGTCGTGTGAGGGCATCTCCGGCTCTCGTGGGCGAGTGGTGGGGCAGGCATCCGGTGCCTGCCTGAACTGTAGCCGTTCCTATGCATTTTGCATTGGCCGCCCAGCCATCCCGGGCCCGGCGGCGCAGTCCTTCAGAGCCAGCCGGTCAATTGCGCGGCGTGCCAGGCGGCGTACAGACCAAGTGCGGCGAAGGCGGCCGCGGCCAGGCGGCGGATCAGGGTCAGCGGCAGCTTATCGGCGGCCAGGTTGCCGATCAGTACCACCGGTACGTTGGCGATCAGCATGCCCAGGGTGGTGCCGATCACCACCAGCCAGAAATGCGGATACTGGGCGGCCAGCATGACCGTGGCGACCTGGGTCTTGTCGCCCATCTCGGCGAGGAAGAACGCGATCAGGGTGGTGAGGAAGGGGCCGTATTTCTTCAGTCCGGACTCTTCGTCGTCGAGCTTGTCCGGTACCAGCGTCCACAGGGCGACGGCGATGAAGGAGGCGGCGAGGATCCAGCTGAGGGTAGCTTCCGAGAAGAAGCTGGCGACCCAGGCGCCCACCGCGCCGGCAGCGAAATGGTTGGCCAGGGTGGCGGCAACGATGCCGGCGATGATCGGCCACGGCTTGCGGAAACGCGCCGCGAGCAGGAGTGCCAGCAACTGGGTCTTGTCGCCGATTTCCGCGAGGGCAACGATCAGGGTGGGGACGAACAGCGATTCCATCAGGCTTCCTAAGGGGCGGGTCGACCAATCACCATGACACGCGCCATCTGCCCGCCCCGGGTCAGATCGTGCGTGTCATAGGTCTTGTCAAACCCTTGGCCTGTCTGGGCAGGCTTGGGTCGCGCGCGCCATGGTCTGCGGACCAAGTGTGTTGACGCGTGCCGGGCGAGGCCGGTGCGGCGCTCGCGGGAGACTACTCCCCTAGGACGGGGCGCATTCTGCCCAAGCCGGGCGGCTTGGGCAAGCCCGGGACGGAAACTTTCGTCCGGGAGGGCGGCGAGGGAGCCTGATCGCAAGGAAACGTGCCGGCATCCGCAGCGATCCGCGAGGAATCGCTGGGCGGCAGGGTGAATCAGGTATTGGTCGGGCTGACGTCCATTTCGTGGTAGCGAACGAAGCGCGCGCGCTTCTTCCAGCGGTATCCCAGCCAGATCGCCAGGAACAGCGGCAGGCTGATGTAGGTGGCGAGGAGGCCGATCCAGTCGATGCGTTCGCCCACCAGCGCCTGGTAGTTCTGCCCGAGGGTGATGACCATGCACAGGGCGAAGGCGAACAGCGGGCCGAAGGGGAACAGCTTGGCCCGGTAGGGCAGGTCTTCCAGGCGGCCGCCCTGGGCCAGGTAGCCCTTGCGGAAGCGATAGTGGGAGATGGCGATGCCCAGCCAGGCGATGAAGCCGCACATGCCCGAGGTGTTCAGCAGCCATGTGTAGACGGTGCTGTCGCCGAAGGCTGAAGTGAGGAAGCACAGGGCGCCGACCAGGGTAGTGGCGTACAGCGCATTGCGTGGCACGCCGCTGCGCGAGACACGGGAGAACAGGCGCGGTGCCTTGCCCTCGAGGGCGAGGTTGTAGAGCATCCGGGTCGAGGCGTACATGCCGGAGTTGCCGGCGGAGAGGATCGCCGAGAGGATCACCGCGTTCATCACCCCGGCCGCCGCGGCGAAGCCGGCGCGCTCGAAGAGCAGGGTGAAGGGCGATACGCTGATGTCGCTGGCATCGTTCTTCAGCAGGTTCGGGTCGGTGTAGGGAATCAGCATGCCGATCACGAAGATCGCCAGGATGTAGAACATCAGGATGCGCCAGAACACCTGGCGAATGGCGATCGGGATGTTCTTCCGCGGATTTTCCGACTCACCGGCGGCGATGCCGATCAGTTCGGTGCCCTGGAACGAGAAGCCGGCGATCATCGCCACCCCGACCATCGCCTGGAAGCCGCCGACGAAGGGCGCGTCGCCCATGGTGAAGTTGCTGAAGCCGGGCGACTCCACGCCATGCATGATGCCGAAGATGGTCGCCAGGCCGACGCCGATGAAGATCACCACCGTGACTACCTTGATCAGGGCGAACCAGAATTCGCTCTCGCCGAAGCCGCGCGCGGAAATCACGTTGAGGCCGAACATGATGCCCAGGAAGATCGCGCTCCAGTAGATGCCCGGCACCTCGGGGAACCAGAAACTCATCACCAGTTGCGCTGCCACCAGCTCCGCGGCGATGGTCACCGCCCAGTTGTACCAGTAGTTCCAGCCGAGGGCGAAACCGAAGCCATCTTCGACGAACCGGCTGCCATAGGTGCAGAACGAGCCGGAAACGGGCATGTAGGCGGCCATCTCGCCGAGACTGGTCATGAGGAAGTACACCATCAGCCCGATCAGGGCGTAGGAAAGCAGCGCACCGCCGGGCCCGGCGGTGGCCACGGTGGCCCCGGAGGCGACGAACAGCCCGGTGCCGATGGAGCCGCCGATGGCGATCATGTTCAGGTGGCGCGGCTTGAGCACCCGCCGCAATTGCTGGCCCTGGCTGGCGTTCAGGTCAGTCATCGGCGGCCTCCCGGCGGGTGGCCACGGAAGGGTCTGGCTGCGGGCGTGCGGGCAGGGAGAGGAAAAGCTTCATTCACAGGGTTCCAGGCAGAAATCAGGAGCGACGGGCGGAGTAGATGCGGAAACCGTCGCCTTCGGCGAGTGTCCGGCAGGGGCCGAGGTGGCGTTCGATCAACGGCGGGTACTTCAGGAAGCTGTTGGCGACCAGGCGCAGTTCGCCGCCCGGCGCCAGGTGCTCGGCGGCGCGTTGCAGCAGGCGCTCGGAGGCCTGGTAGTCGGTGTGCACGCCCTGGTGGAAGGGCGGGTTGCTGACGATCGCGGCGAGTTCGCGCGGCGCGCCGTCGATGCCGTCGGCGGCGATCACTTCGCCGTCCAGGCCGTTGGCGGCGAGGGTCAGTCGGCTGCTCTCGACAGCGAAGGCGTCGACGTCGAGCAGAGTCAGGCGACTGGCGGGGTAGCGACGCTTGAGAGCCGCCCCGAGTACGCCGGCACCGCAGCCGAAGTCCAGCAGATGGCCGCCGGGCAGGGCTTGCAGTTGCCCCAGCAGCAGCGCGCTGCCGCGATCCAGGCGGCCATGGCTGAACACCCCCGGCAGGCTCACCACCTGCAGCTCGCCATCGGCCAGCGGCAGGCTGTAGCGCTGGGCCAGGGCGTGCAGGTCGGGCTCGGCCGGCGCCTGTTCGATACGCACCTGCCAGAGCTGGCAATGCCGCGCGCTATCCAGTTTGCGGGGCTTGCCGTAGGCGGCCAACTGCTTGCTCGCGCGCTCGATCCCGCCGCGCTTTTCGCCGACCAGGAAGAGTTCGCCGCCGGGCAGGCGGGCGGCCAGGCTGGCCAGCAGGTAGTCGGTCAGTTCGCGGGACTTGGGCAGGAACAGAACGGCCGAAGTCCAGGCGCCGATCGGCGCGCGCGTGTCGAAACGGCTACGGCCGGGGAAGCGGGCGTCCAGCTGCGCCTGCTCGCCGGCGTGCCAGCTCCAGCCCTGGGCCTGCGGTAGCTCGGCGAGCAGGTCGTCGGCGGGCAGGCCGGCCAGCAGCAGCGGGGTCGCGAAGAGGTGGCGCTGGCGCAGCAGCACTTCACTGCGAGGGTCCATGCGGGCTCCGGAAAAAATGGGAAATCTTAACAGGCTTGGGCCTGGCATACCCGCATGGATTGTCGGCGAGGATCGCCGTTCATCCGTGCGCGGTGCCCGCAGCGCCGTCTCAGCCGGCGTTGACAACCCGCAGGGCGCGCCCGGCCTTCCATGCCTCTGCGTTTTCCGCCAGTTGGCCGACGATGCGCTGCCGCGCTTCGCGACTGCCCCAGGCGTTATGGGGGGTGACGATCAGGCGCGGGATGTCGGGGGCCAGCAGCGGATTGCCGTTTCTCGGCGGCTCGACGCTGAGCACGTCGGTGGCGGCGCCGCCCAGGTGGCCGCCGCGCAGGGCGTCGGCCAGCGCCTGTTCGTCGACCAGGCCGCCACGGGCGGTATTGACCAGGAAGGCGCCAGGCTTCATCAGCGCCAGTTCGGCGGCGCCGAGCATCCCGCGGGTGTCCTCGGTCAGCGGGCAGTGCAGGGTCAGGGCGTCGACCCGTGGCAGGAGTTCGCCAAGCGGCAGGCGGTCCGCCCGGGCGGGCCGTCCTGGCAACTGACCGAGCAGCACGCGCATGCCGAACGCCTCCGCCAGCCGCGCCACCGCCCCGCCCAGTTCGCCATGGCCGAGCAGGCCGAGGGTCTTGCCTTCCAGTTCGACGATGGGGAAGTCCAGCAGGCAGAACTGGCTGGATTGCTGCCAGCGGCCGCTGCGTACCGCCTGCTGGTAGTCCGGCAGGCGCGTAGCCAGGGCCAGTAGCAGCGCGAGGGTGTGCTGGGCTACCGAGGGCGTGCCGTAGCCATGGCAGTTGGCGACGACGATACCGCGCTCGCGAGCGGCAGCGAGATCGATGTTGTTGGTGCCGGTAGCGCTGACCAGGATCAGTTCCAGCTCTGGGCAGGCGGCGATGCATTGCGCGTCGATCGGCGCCTTGTTGCTGATCGCGACCCGCGCACCGTGCAGCCGCGCGGCGACTTCCTGCGGTTGGCTGGCGGCATGCAGTTGCAGCTCGTCGAAGGCGGCGCGCAGGGGGCGCATGTCCAGGTCGCCGAGGTCGAGGGAGGCATGGTCGAGGAAAACGGCGCGCAGGGCATGGCTCATGGAAGGTTCCTTGGCGGCAGCGGACGGGGGCTGCCTAGCCTAGCAAACCCGCGTGCCAGGGAGGTCTTCCAGTTTTCTTGACAGTGATTATCCCGAAAGTATTGTCGGTTTTTTGACGGTATTACATATTTAACCTCGGTAGTGTCATTTTTGAGTCACTCCGACGAACGGTCGCCCTTTCAAGTGGACAATTTTTGATCTGAAAGGCATTTTTTTGGCACACAAGGCGCAATGTGAATTGCTTCTCAGATTTTCGTCATTTAACTGACGAAATGCAGTGCTGGAAAACTGACATGCGCCACGCAGATAGGGAGATTTTCATGGTCCGTCCGGATAGCCAGCGCGGCAAGCGCACCTCTTCGAAAGCTGGTAGGGAAGGGCGTTTCGTCCTTGCCGCCAGCAGCACCCTCATGTTCGCCATCGCCAGCATCAACGCGGCCATGGCGGCACCTACCGGTGCCCAGTTCAACCCCAACGAGATCAAGATCAGCCAGCAGGGCAAGACCACGCTGATCGACCAGAGCACCCAGCGCGCGATCATCAACTGGAAGGGCTTCGACGTCTCCGCCGACGAGGCGGTGCGCTTCAACCAGCCCGGTGTGACCTCGTCGACCCTGAACCGGGTCACCGCAGGCCAGGAAAGCGTGATCGCCGGGCGCATCTCCGCGCCCGGCCAGGTGATCATCTACAACTCCAACGGCGTGGTCTTCAGCGGCTCGGCCAAGGTCGACGTGGGCTCCCTGATCACCACCACGGCGAACATCAGCGACGAACACTTCCGCCAGGGCAAGCTGATCTTCGACCAGCCCGGAAACCCCGACGCGCGGATCGTCAACGACGGCAGCATCAGCGTCGCGGAGAAAGGCCTGGCGGCCTTCGTCGCGCCGTCCGTGGCCAATAACGGCGTGATCAACGCCCGCCTCGGCACCGTGGCGATGGCCGCCGGCAATGCCGCGACCATCGACCTCTACGGCGATGGCCTGGTGTCGATCGCCGTGACCGACCCGGTTACCCGCAAGCCGCAGGATGCCCAGGCGCTGGTCAGCAACGGCGGCGCGATCCAGGCCGACGGCGGTAGCGTGCTGATCACCGCCGAGCAGGCTTCCCGGGTGGTCGACAACGCGGTCAACCTGTCCGGCGTGATCCTTGCCCGCGGCACCGAGGTGCGCGAGGGCAGCGTGGCGCTGGTAAGCAAGTCCGGGGACATCCAGATCGCCGGCAAGATCGACGTCAGCGGTCCGAAGAACGGTGGCGACGTGCTGGTCAGCGGGCAGCAGGTGGCCCTGGCGAGCACCGCCAGCATCGACGCCCGCGGCGCCGCACAGGGCGGCAGCGTGCGCATCGGCGGCGACTTCCAGGGCCGCGGCGAGCTGCCACGGGCGAAGAACGCTACGCTGGCCAAGGGCGCCAGCATCGACGTCTCGGCTACCGGCAAGGGCAATGGCGGCCTGGCGGTGGTCTGGTCCGACGGCAATACCCGCATGGACGGGCGGATCCTCGCGCGCGGCGGCGCCCAGGGCGGCAACGGCGGCCTGGTGGAGACCTCCGGCAAGGTCAACCTGAGCATCGCCGACAGCGCCTACGTCAGCGTCGCCGCACCCTACGGCAACGGTGGCACCTGGCTGCTCGACCCGACCACCCTGCGCATCGTCGCCTCCGGCGGCACCTCAGGTTCGGTGGGGGGCGCCAACGGCGCCAGCGGCGATGCGACGGTGAATGCCTCGGTGGTCACCGGGGCGCTGGCAGGCGGCAAGGTGACCCTCAGCGCCAGCGACCGGCTGTCGGTGGAAGCGCCGCTGATCACCAGCAACCTGGGCGGCGCCAGTCGCGGCCTGGAACTGATCGCCACCGGACCTGCCGGTGCGGTGGATATCTCTGCGCCGATCCTGTTCCGCAACGGCAGCCTGGCAATCCGCGCCGGCGGCAACATCAACTTCCTCAGCGGCGGCACGCCGCAGACCAGCGGCATCGTCGACCTGGGTAGCGGCACCCTGTGGATGCAGACCAGCACCGCCGGCAAGATCAGCCAGCAGGCCGGTACCGCGCTGATCGCCGCCAACCTCGCCGGCCGCGCCGGTAGCATCGACCTGGCTTCCTGGGACAACTACGCCGGCAACCTGGCGCTGCAGACCTTCAACGGTACGCTCAAGTACCGGCAGAGCAACGCCACCGGCGTGACCACGAGCGGCACGGTGTTCGATCCGTTCATCAACCAGAGCATGACCGGCACGGCGCAGAACATCGTCTCCAGCGTCGGCACGCGGATTCTCGAGGCCAACAGCGTCGGCACCACCGGCAACTACACGCTGACCGCCGACGGCAACAGCGAGTTCGACCGCCTGGTGTTCACCGCGCTGCCCTATCGGCGGGTCAGCGGTTCCGCCAGTTTCCCGACCAACGACTCGTCGGACTACCTGGTGACCAACCTGCGCTACCAGGTCAACGGCAGCAACGTCACCGCCACCCCGAACGGCGGTGCGCCCAGCGGGTTCACCGTCGCCGCCGGCAACGGCAGCGTCACCACCTGGACCGGAAACTGGGGCACCAGTTGGGGCGTCAAGGGCTTCGGCGGCGTGATCGGCGTGACCGACGAACTGCAGTACGACGTCGGCACCGGCCTGACCGAGGAACTGATCTTCGGCCTCGGCGGCAAGACCAGCCGCGTCGATACCCGCCTGGACCTGTTCATGCGCGAGGGAGCGTTCAACAGCTTCGCCGAGCGCGCCCAGGTGGAGATGTTCAAGACCACCACCACTGCCGGCGACATCCTTTCCCGCCAGCAGACCGCCACCCTGACCGCCAATGACGCTACCCGCGTCTACGGTGATGTGAATCCGACTCTGACGGCCACGATGTCCGGCATCAACGCCATCGACGCCTACGTCAACAGCCAGTTCAACGACCTCTACCAGGCGACCGCCAGCACCACGGCGACCCAGGCGTCGAACGTCGGGCAGTACGCGATCACCGGTAACGCCAATGGCAGCGAGTATTTCAGCCAGCGTTACCAACTGGTGCGCCAGGACGGCAAGCTGACCGTCACGCCGGCGCAATTGATCGTCAGCGCCGACGCCAAGACCAAGGTCTATGGCGACGCCGATCCGACCCTCACCTACCAGGTCAGTGGCCTGAAGAACAGCGATACCGCCGCCGGCGTGCTGAGCGGCAACCTCGGCCGGGTGGCCGGGGAGAACGTCGGCAACTACGGGATACTTCAGGGCGGGCTGGGCCTCAACACGGCCAATTACACCCTCAGCTACGTCGGCAACGACCTGCGCATCACTCCGGCGCAACTGAACGTGATCGCCGATGCCAAGACCAAGGTCTATGGCGACCTCGATCCGGCGCTGACCTATCAGGTCTCCGGTCTCAAGCGCGGCGATACCGCCGGTGCGGTCCTCAACGGCGGCAGCCTGAGCCGCGTGGCTGGCGAGAACGTCGGCGTGTACGGCATCAACCAGGGTGGACTGGGCCTGGTCAGCAGCAATTACACCCTGAACTACCAGGGCAATAACCTGACCATCACCAAGGCACTGCTGAATGTGATCGCCGATGCCAAGACCAAGGTCTATGGCGATGCCGATCCGAGCCTGACCTACCAAGTCAGTGGCCTGAAGAACGGCGATACCGCTGGCGCGGTGCTTAACGGTGGCAGCCTGAGTCGCGTGGCTGGCGAGAACGTGGGTGTGTATGGCATCAACCAGGGCGGCCTGGGTCTGGTCAGCGCGAACTACGACCTGAGCTACCAGGGCAATAACCTGACCATCACCAAGGCGCTGCTCAATGTGATCGCCGATGCCAAGACCAAGGTCTATGGCGATGCCGATCCGGCACTGACCTACCAGGTGTCCGGGCTGAAGAACGGCGATACCGCCGGTGCCGTGCTCAACGGCGGCAGCCTGAGCCGCGTGGCTGGCGAGAATGTCGGCGTGTACGGCATCAACCAGGGCGGCCTGGCATTGAACAGCGGCAACTACGATCTGAGCTACCAGGGCAATAACCTGACCATTACCAAGGCGCTGCTGAATGTGATCGCCGACGGCAAGACCAAGGTCTATGGCGACGCCGACCCGAGCCTGACCTACCAGGTCAGCGGCCTGAAGAACGGTGACAGCGCTGGTTCGATCCTGACCGGTGGGCTGAACCGCGTCGCAGGCGAGAACGTGGGTGTGTATGGCATCAACCAGGGCGGCCTGGGTCTGGACAGCGGGAACTACGACCTGAGCTACCAGGGCAATAACCTGACCATCACCAAGGCGCTGCTCAATGTGATCGCCGATGCCAAGACCAAGGTCTATGGCGATGCCGATCCGGCACTGACCTACCAGGTGTCCGGGCTGAAGAACGGCGATACCGCCGGTGCCGTGCTCAACGGCGGCAGCCTGAGCCGCGTGACTGGCGAGAATGTCGGCGTGTTCGGCATCAACCAGGGCGGCCTGGCATTGAACAGCGGCAACTACGATCTGAGCTACCAGGGCAATAACCTGACCATTACCAAGGCGCTGCTGAATGTGATCGCCGACGGCAAGACCAAGGTCTATGGCGACGCCGACCCGAGCCTGACCTACCAGGTCAGCGGCCTGAAGAACGGTGACAGCGCCGGCTCGATCCTGACCGGCGGGCTGAACCGCGACGCAGGCGAGAACGTGGGTGTGTATGGCATCAACCAGGGCGGCCTGGTGCTGACCAGTGGCAACTATGACCTGGCCTACCAGGGTAATGACCTGACCATCACCAAGGCGCTGCTCAACGTATTCGCCGATGCCAAGAGCAAGCAGGTCGGCACCGCCGACCCGGCGCTGACCTATCAGGTTTCCGGCCTGAAGAATGGCGATAGCGCCGGTCAGGTGCTCGCCGGCGGGCTCGGTCGGGTGGGCGGCGAAGCCGTAGGCCAGTACGACATCAACCAGGGTGGGCTTGCCCTCACCAGCGGCAACTACCAGCTCAACTACCAGGGCAACCTGCTGAGCATCCTGCCGCTGCCGGTCACGCCGGGCGACCTGGGGCAACTGGCAGCGCTCTCCGACTTGCGCGAACTGCAGAAGGGGCGCGATCCGGATACCCCCGGGGATGCGGTCTACCGCACCACCACGCTGGAAAACCCGTTCCTCGAAAACCCGTTCCTGCGCGCCTACGCTCTGGGCATGGACGTCAGCGATCCTAACCTGCTGCCGGCTACCGCCGCGGGTCCGGCGGAGGACGCCAGCGCCAAGCGGGTGGGGCAGTTCACCGATCGTCCGCTCAGGGCAGAGGCCGAGAGTGGGGCGGGTTGCTCGAACCAGAGCTACCTGGCCGACTACTGGAGCTGCTTCAACAAGCCTCTGAATTTCTAACCCTTTTCGCAATGCGCACTATCGTCTCCGGGCGGTAGTGCGTCATCTGCCCGAGGTGAATGATGAAACCTTCGCAATGGACGCTTCGCTGGGTGACGCTCTGTGGCTGCGGGATGCTGGCAGCTTCCGCCGCCGCCGTGGAGTTGCCAGGGACTGTACAGCCATCCCAGCTCGATGAACGCTTCAAGCCCCGCAGCGAGCCGCAGGCCAAGCCCGAGGCGCCGCTGGTGGTGCCCAAGCAGGTCGCGCCGCAAGGCAGCGAACAGATCCGCTTCGAACTGCGCGAGATACGCATCGAAGGCAACACCCGCTATGACAAGGCGGTGCTCGAGTCCTATTACCAGCATATGCTCGGCAAGCAGGTGTCCCTGGCCGAACTGGTCGACCTGGCCAACCGCCTCACCGCCAAGTACCGCCAGGACGGCTACCTGTTGACCCAGGTAGTGGTGCCGGAGCAGAGCATCGAGGGCGGCAAGGTACGCCTGCAGGTGATCGAGGGTTACCTCGAACACGTGCAGATCAAGGGAACCGTCGATGGGCCGCGGGTGCGGGTGGAGGAACTGCTCGCACCGCTGACCGAAAAACGTCCGCTGGATGCCGATACCCTGGAGCGCGGCCTGCTGCTGGTCGGCGACCTGCCGGGGGTCAACGTGCAGAGCGTGCTCAGCCCGGGTCAGGCGCTGGGCTCGTCGAACCTCGACGTGGCCTTGCAGCAGCAGCGATACGAAGGCTTCGTCAGCCTCGACAACCGCGGTTCGCACTACACCGACCCGACCACCCTGGCCTTCGGCGCCACCGAGTTCTCCCGCCTGGGCTTCTACGAGCAGATCGACGTGCTCGGTGCGATCTCGCCGTTCAGCGATGCCACCCGCTACATCCAGTTGCGCGGCACGTTGCCGCTGGGCGGCATGTTCGCCGGCGATACCCTGCAGATCATGGGTTCCTATTCGAAGGTCAACCCGGACATCCCGGACTCGGTATTCCCCTTCGACAGCGTCAGCAAGAGCACCGAAGGCAGCATTTCCTACAACCATCCCTTCATCCGCTCGCGCTCGCAGAACCTGAGCGGCGGCCTGGCGTTGCAGTGGAAGGATACCGAGACCCGCCTGCGCGACTTCGCCAGCGACGCCTCGAACCCCGGTCGTGACCATGTGCGGGTGTTCCAGCAACGCCTGACCTATGACTGGGTCGACCGCTGGATGGGCATCAACCTGGCGGAGGTGCGCAACAACATCGGCCTGGACATGTGGGGCGCGACCAAGAAGGACGATGAACGTCGTTCCCGCGAAGTGGCCGACGGACGTTTCGTCTATCTCAACGGCAACATCGGGCGTCTGCAAGGGCTCGGCGGACCCTGGTCGGTGTATGGCGAGTTGCAATGGCAGTACAGCTTCGACCCGTTGCTGCCGAGCGAGCGCTTCGGCGTTGGCGGCAGCGGGATCGGTCGCGGCTTCGCCCCGGGCAACATCACCGGTGACCGTGGCTTCGCCCTGAAGCTCGAACCGCGCTATGGCCAGGCGGTGGGCTATAGCTGGCTGCGCAGCTACCAGGCCTACGCTTTCTACGACTGGGGCAAGACCTACAACCTCGACGTGGACGATGACGAGCAGCAGAAGCTCGGCTCGATCGGTGCCGGGGTGCGCTTCAACCTCACCGACCAGTTGTCGTTCAACCCGGAGATTGCCCGCCAGGTCATCGGCGAGCCAGCCGACCAGCGCGATGGGAAGCGCGAGACGCGGGTCCTGTTCAACGTGGTGGCGCGCTTCTGAACCCTGCCGGCCTCCGTTCCGGAGGCTGCTGACGGAGCCCCTCTCCGGTTCTGCGGAGAGGGAGGTCCGTGCTCAATTCCGAGTGTTTTTCTCAAACTTTCGATTTCTTCGATTCTTCATATCGATGCCGTCAATCCGTGTCGAGGTCGGTCGGAGAGGCGTATTCTTGCTGTAACTGCTGTGTTAGAGCGGTTATTCGCACTATTTCAAACGTCGATGAATACTATTGGCGCGCTTCGTTTTCCAATCGAGTTTCCCGAACAGAGAATGGCCCCACGTAACGAATACCTGGAGCCACTGCCATGAAACGCCCGCTGATTCTCGCCATCGCCCTTGCTACCCTGACCGCCAATGCCGCCTTCGCCGCACCGCGGGTCGAATCCATCGCCCTGCGCGGTGCCCAACAACTGATCGCCTCCGACGGTTCCGACCGTACCCTCGAGCGCCTGCGCAAGACCCAGGCGCCGCGCGTCCAGGAAGAACGCCGGGTCGCCGAAAGCGGCAGCGAGCAGACCATCGATCGCTTGCACCGCGACATGACCAGCCGCGAGGCGCGCCTGGCCGAGAACGGCAGCGAACAGACCGTCGACCGTCTGCACAAGGACATGGGGCGCGTCGATCTGCGCCTGGCCGACAACGGTAGCGAGCGCACCGTCGACCGCCTGCATCGGGAGATGCGGCGCCCCGCCTGACACCGCGGATCACGCCGCAAGGTGCGAGAAAAGCCCGGCTCGATGCCGGGCTTTCTTATTGCCGAGAAGGTGCGGTGTTCCATGGGGAGGACGGATAACGCCCCAGGCGTTATCGCCGATACGCCGCTGTCGGGGCAGCGACGCGCGACGGCATTGGCCTCAGTGCAGGCGGTCGCGTTGCGCCAGGCTAGGGAACAGCTTCATCCATGCTCCGGTGACCACCAGGGTGCCGATCCCGCCGAGGACCACTGCCGGTACCGTGCCGAACCAGTGTGCGGTGAGCCCGGACTCGAACTCGCCGAGCTGGTTCGAGGCGCCGATGAACAGGCCGTTCACCGCGCTGACCCGGCCGCGCATCTCGTCGGGGGTCTCGAGTTGCACGAAGGCGCCGCGGATGACCATGCTGACCATGTCCGCGGCGCCGAGTACCACCAGCACGCCGAGGGACAGCCAGAACGATTTCGACAGGCCGAAGGCGATGGTTGCCAGGCCGAAGATGCCCACGGAGAGGAACATGATCCGCCCGACGTTGCGTTCGATGCTGAAGTGCGCCAGCCAGAACGACATCGCCAGGGCGCCCACCGCTGGAGCCGAGCGCAGCAGGCCGAGGCCCCAGGGCCCGGTGAGCAGGATGTCCTTGGCGAACACCGGGAGCAGGGCGGTGGCGCCGCCGAGGAGCACGGCGAACAGGTCGAGGGAGATTGCGCCGAAGATGTCCGGTCGGCTGCGGATGAAACGGATGCCGGCGAGCAGCGAGTCGAGGGTGGCCTTGCCCTGGGTGAGCGGCTGGTTGCGTACCGGCAGGCTGAGCGTCAGGACGCAGGCGAGGACGTAGAGAGTCGCGGTCGGCACGTAGACCCAGGAGGCACCGAACGCATAGAGCAGGCCGCCGAGGGCCGGGGCGGCAATGGTCGCCGCCTGCATCGCCGAAGCCGAAGCGGCCACCGCGCGCGGGAACAGCCCGGCCGGTACCAGGTTCGGCAGCAGCGCCTGGGTGGTCGGCATTTCGAAGGCGCGGGCGGTACCGAGGGCGAAGGCGAGGACGAAGATCATGTTGCGGGTGATCTCTCCCGAAGCCGCGCCGAGCACCAGTGCCACCGCCACCAGGGCCTGGCCGGCCTGGCAGAGGGCGGCGATCCTGCGTCGGTCGTAGCGGTCGGCAACATGCCCGGTGTGGAGCATGAACAGTACCCGCGGGAGGAATTCGACCAGGCCTACCAGGCCCAGGTCGAGGACATTGCCGGTCAGTTCGTAGATGTGCCAGCCGATGGCCACGGTGAGCATCTGGAAGCCGCTGGCGGTGCAGACGCGGGCCAGCCAGAAGGCGAGGAAGGGACGATGGCGGAGCAGGGAGCTGGGTTGGCTGGACATGCTGGGGTCGGGCGTTTCGAGAGGAGGGCGGAGAGTAACATGTGGTTACCTCTTGGCTGTTGCCATTGCCGAAATCGAAGATTCAGAGAAGCGCACGAAAAGGTTGGAGCCGGCCTGGCAGGCGACCAAAGTCGAGTGTCCATGGGGCCTTCCAGCGGTAGACGGGACTTTTCCTCGGGTGCGACTTGTCGCTAAAATTAACTCCTGAGTCAGGTTTTTCCGCCTGCGTGCTCCACTTCGTCCGTCCGGACGAGCTGTTCAAGCCTGAATAACGACATGGGTGGGAACCGTACCACCCAGAGGAACTTGCATGTCCAACCGTGATATATCCCGGCGCGCCTTTCTCCAGGGCGGGTTGATCGCCGGCGTGGGTGTCACCCTGGCGCCGCTCGGCAGCCAGGCGTTCGCTGCCTTGTTCGAGAACCAGGTGACCGTTTCCGCCCAGCGCTGGATGGCGGGCAACGGCCAGGTCCGTTTCCGTAACGACGCCTTGTCCAAGGTCTGCGGCAACAAGGTGTTCGCCCGCGATATCCGCGCCAGGGACATGCCCGGCTGGCCGCAGCAGCAAGGCCACGCCATGTTGCTGAAGACCGTTCGCGCCGACCGCATCTACGAAGGCCACGACCTTTCCTGGCTGGGCGCCGAATTGCAGCCGGACCGTATCGTCACCGCCGCCGACCTGGAGAAGGACGGCATCGTCTTCCCCGAGGCGCATTCGCCCGATCCGCTCCTGCCGCCGGGCAAGGTGCCGATGTTCATCGGCCATCCGGTGGCGATCCTGATCTGGAACGACTTCGAGCGCTTCCGCCGGGCCAAGCTCAAGCTCAAGTTCAACGACAAGGCGATCCGCTATGGCGCCCAGGCCCCGCTGTACCAGGGCGATCCCTACGGCAGCTATCGCTTCGTCCGGGTCGGCGGCAAGACGCCCTACGAGGACGACGAGTTCTCCAGCCTGAAGGACTCGATGCTGTTCCCCACCATCCTCAACCGCAAACCGGTATGGACCCGCGAGCCGAAGCTGCACGGCGACCTCACCGAGCAGGGGCTGTTCCATGCCAAGCGCATGGCCGAGCAACTGGAAAACCCGCCGCAGGACTGGCTGGTCTTCGACGAGCGCTACAAGACCCCATCGATCGAGCCGGCGGCATTGGAGCCGGACAACGGCAACGGCTGGTACGACGCGGCGAGCAAGACCTTGCACTTCGTGGTCGCCACCCAGTGCCCGTTCGAAGTCGCCTACGAAAGCGTGCACATGATCAAGCCGTCGCGCTTCGCCCTGGAGAAGCTCAACATCCATCCGGGCTATACCGTCGGCTACGGCTCCAAGGACAACAACATCTTCGTCTTCTATGCCGCGCTCGCCGCGCTGTATGGCGAGGGTGTGCCGGTGCGCCTGGCCAACGACCGCTACGAGCAGTTCCAGAGCGGCATCAAGCGCCACCCGTTCGACATCCGCTACCAACTGGCGGTAGACAGGAACGACCTCGGCTTCCGCATCTTCCGCGCCGACATGAGCGCCGACGGCGGCGGGCGCGCCAACTACAGCGCCTCGGTGGCGGCGGTGGGCGCCACCGCCGCGCAGTCGATCTACTACATGCCGCAGAACGACCTGGCGGTCACCGCCTATCATTCGCGCGGCGTGGAGGCCGGCTCGATGCGCGGCTACGGTACCCTGCAGACCATGGCCGCGACCGAGATGATGGTCGACGAGATCGCTGGCCGGCTGGGCGTCGACGCCATCGACCTGCGTCGTCGCAACGCTCTGCGCTCGGGCATGAAGAACACCCAGGGCGCGGTCCCGGCCGGTGCCCTGCGCCTGCACGAGATCCTCGACAAGGCCGCTGCCCACGAGGTGTGGAAGGACCGCGACGCACGCAAGAAGCGCTTCGACGCGGAGGACCCGGACAACTGGTATGGGGTCGGCTTCGCCATTTGCCAGAAGGACTTCGGCACCGGTGCCGAGGCGCCGATGGCGAGCATCGAGTTCAGCGCCGACGGGCGCATCAGCCTGCGCCACATCGGCACCGAGATCGGTACCGGGATGTCCACCTCGCAGGCCTTCGTGGTCGGCGACTTCCTCGGCCGTCCGGCGGACGAGGTGAAGACCGCCGAGACCGAATGGCCCGAGCTGCGGCTCACCACCAAGGGCAATCCCTACCTGATGAGCCAGGCCGAGCAGGACGCCGCGCTACGCGATCCGCGCTGGGTCGGCAAGCTGGCCTCGCCGTCGTCGGCGACCAACTCGGCGTTCTATTTCAGCCACGCCACCCGCGAAGCCGCGCGCGTACTGTTCAACCACGGCCTGTGGCCGGCGGCCCTGGCGCTGTGGCGCAGCGGTCCGTTCGGCGGCCAGGCCAATCCCTATGTGGTGCGCCGCGAAAACGCGGTATGGGTCGACGGCCAGTTGACCGGCAACGGCCTGGCGCCGATTCCCTTCGCCGAGCTGGCGAAGAAGGCCCACGAGATGGGCCTGGTCACCGGTGTCAGCGTCCACGGCTTCAACCGCTGGAGCTGGGCCGAGGCGGACTTCGTCATCGATGGCGTGCGCGAACGCCTGCCGCTCGACGCCATGGCGGTGAAGTACGGCGACGGCGCGCCGGGAGTGAAGAAGGCGATGATGAACAGCGCCGGCTTCCACCTGCTCGACCGGCAGAATCCGGCTTATCCGGCGACCCAGCTGAACAACGCGATGGTCACCTACTACAGTCCGGTGGCGACCCTGGTCGAGCTGAAGGTGAACAAGGGCAGCGGCGAGGTGCAGGTGCTCGACCACCATTCCTGGATCGAGTGCGGCCGGGTGCTGGTGCCAGAGCTGGTCAAGGGCCAGCTGGAGGGCGGCATCGCCATGGGTATCGGCCATGCGCTGCTGGAGGAAATGCCGCTCTACGAGGGCGGCCCCGCGGAAGGGGACTGGAACTTCAACCGCTACCGGTTGCCGCGGGCGAAGGACGTGGCGGTGTGGAACCAGACGGCGGAGATCCTCCCGCCGCTGTCACCGACCGATCCGGCCAAGGGCATCGCCGAGGTGGTGATGATCCCGGTGGTCGGCGCCATCGCCAACGCCGTGGCGCACGCCACCGGCAAGCGCGTCCGCGACCTGCCCATCACTCCCGCCCGCATCAAGGAGGCCCTCCATGGCTAACCGCAAGCTCCAGATGACCCTCAACGGTCAAGCCGTCGGTCCGGTGGAGGTCGCCGAAGACCTGCCGATGATCGACTACCTGCACGAATACCAGAACCTCACCGGCTCGCGCCTGGGCTGTGGCCAGGGCATCTGCCATGCCTGCGTGGTGATCGTCGACAATCCGGACGGCACCAGCGAGGAAGTGCGCACCTGCATCACCGGCGCGCACTACTTCGACGGCAAGAAGGTTCGCACCATCGAGGGCCATGCCCAGCGCGACGAGAACGGCGACATCCGCGAGCTGAACCCGATCCAGCAGAAGTTCGTCGACCAGTTCGCCTTCCAGTGCAGCTATTGCGCGCCGGGCTTCGTCAACGCCGCCACCGTGCTGGTGGAAAAAGCCCAGCGCCAGCCGATCAAGCGCAGCGAGCTGGAGCAGGCGATCGAGGACAGCCTCGGCCATCACATCTGCCGTTGCACCGGCTACGTGCGCTACTACAGCGCCACCCGCGACGTGCTCGACGAACTCGGCCTGGTCAAGGAGGCTTGAGGATGAAACGCACCCTTTCCGGCCTCGCCCTGGCGCTGGCCGCGCTGTCGCCGTTCTTGGCCTCCGCCGCCGGCGCCGACGCGGCGCTGGTCAAGCGCGGCGAATACCTCGCCCGCGCCGCCGACTGCATGGCCTGCCATACCGCCGAGGGCGGCGCGCCGTTCGCCGGCGGGCTGCCGATCCAGTCGCCGTTCGGCACCATCTACGGCACCAACATCACCCCGGACAAGGAACACGGCATCGGCGCCTACAGCGCCGACGAGTTCTTCGCCGCTCTTACCGAGGGCAAGCGCAAGGACGGCGCCTACCTCTATCCGGCGATGCCCTACACCTCCTATCACCTGATCGAGCGCGAGGATGCCGACGCCATCTACGCCTACCTGATGGCCCAGGAGCCGATCGCCCGGCCGGCGCCGCAGACCAGCCTGAGCTTCCCGTTCAACGTGCGCATGGGCCTGGCCGGCTGGAACCTGCTCTACGGCAAGAGCGTGCGCTTGCAGCCGGAGGAAGGGCGCAGCGAGGCCTGGAAACGCGGGCAGTACATGGTCGAGGTGCTCGGCCACTGCGGCGAGTGCCATACCCCGCGCAACCTGGCCGGCGCCCTGGAGCAGGACAAGCGCCTGAGCGGCGGCCTGCTCAACGGCTACCTGGCGCCCAGCCTGCTGCCCGGCGACCTTGCCGCGCGCGGTTGGACCCAGCCGGACCTGGCGAGCTTCCTCAAGCACGGCATGAGCGCCCAGGGCAGCATGTTCAACGAGATGTTCCCGGTGGTGCACCACAGCACCCAGCACCTCGACGACGGCGACCTGGCGGCCATGGCCACCTACCTGCTCGGCGACCAGCCGCCGCCGGCCAAGGTGGTCCAGGCGCTACCCGAGGCGCAGCTGAACGACAGCGGCAAGCGCGGTCGCCAGCAGTACCTCAACGTCTGCGCCGGCTGCCACGGCGGCGAAGGCGAGGGCAAGCCGCATATCGCGGTGGCGATGAACGGCAACACTACCCTGCGCCTGCAAGACCCGCGTAATCTGTTGCGAGTGATCGAAGACGGCATCGTCGAACAGCAGTTCACCGGCTTCGAACGCATGCAACCGATGCCCGGTTTCGCCGGGAAACTCGACGACGAGCAACTCACGGACCTGCTCAACTACCTGCGCCAGACCTGGGGCGGATTGCCCGGTGACCTCGGTCCCCAACAGGTCGCGCAATTGAAGACGGAGAGCGCTTCGGTGCATACCGTCAAGGTGAAGTGAATCGTGCAACACCTCGATCTACAGGTGGTCCGCCAGGCGCTGAAGTGGTCCGTGGGCGGCGAACGGGTGTGGTTCTGTACCGTGCTCACGACCTACGGCTCGGCGCCCCGCGCGCCGGGATCGCTGCTGGCGGTGAACGCCAGCGGTGAATGGATCGGCTCGCTGTCCGGCGGCTGCGTCGAGGATGATTTCCTCGAGCGGGTCGCCGCCGGCGGTTTCCCCGAGCCCTCGGTGATCGTGCGCTACGGCGAGGGTGACGACCCGAACTCGAACGTGCGCCTGCCCTGCGGCGGCATCCTCGACGTACTGGTGGAAAACCTGGCGCCGGACTGCGACGTCCAGGCCCATCTGCGCGAGCTGGAGTCGGCGTTGCTTGGCCAGCGCCGCCTGCTCCGCGAGGTCGAACTGGGCAGCGGCGCGCGCAGCCTGCGCGACGATTCCAGCCACGGCCCACGGGCGGAACGCGACGGCGAGCGCGTGCGCCTGCGCGTCGGTGCCGCCCAGCGCCTGTTGCTGGCCGGCTATTCCAGCGTCGCCCATGCCTGCGCCGAGTTCGGCAAGGGCCTGGGCTTCGAGGTGATCCTCTGCGACCCGCGCGAAGAAGCCTTGCGCGGCGTGCTGCTGGAGGGGATCGAGATCCGTCGCGAGCTGCCCTCGCTGTTCATCGCCGACGGCGGTTGCCACGCCGATACGGCGGTGGTGGCGTTGACCCACGATCCGAAGATCGACGACCTGGCGATGCTCGAGGCGGTGCGTACCGAAGCTTTCTATATCGGCGTGATGGGGTCGCGGGCGACCTCGGAGAAACGCTTCGAGCGCCTGCGGCGCATCGGCGGCCTGGGCGACGCCGAACTGGCGCGGATCCACGCGCCGATCGGCCTCAACCTGGGGAGCAAGACGCCGGCGGAAATCGCCCTGGCGGTGCTGGCGGACATTCTTCGCATCCGCAACGGCATTCCCCGCGAGCGGCTCTGATGGTCGCCGCCGACGAGGTGCTGTGCCTGGTCCTGGCGGCCGGGCAGGGGCGCCGTTTCGGCAGCGACAAGCGCCTGGCGCGCCTGGCTGATGGCACGACCCTGCTGGCGGCCAGCGTGGCGCGGGCGCGCGAGGCGTTCGCCGAGGTGCGGGTGGTGGTGCGTGCCGGAGACACCCCGGCGAGCCTGGGCCTGCCGGCGCAACAGCGGCTTGTCCACAGCCTCGACGCCTCGTCGGGCATGGGCCACAGCCTGGCCGCCGGCGTCGCGGCGGCGAGGAACAGCCCGGCCCGGGCCATCGCCGTCCTGCTCGGCGACATGCCCTGGATCGCCGCCGATACCCTCGAGCGTCTGGCCGCGATGGCCACTCCCGAAGCCATCGTGTTTCCCCTGTACGACGGCCAGCGCGGTCATCCGGTGCTGTTCGGCCGCGCTTTCTGGGACGCGCTTGCGCAACTGGACGGCGACCAGGGCGCGCGCCGCGTGCTGCTGGCCCATCGTCCGGCCTGGCGCGAGGTACCGTGCGACGATCCGGGCGTACTCCGCGACGTGGACACCCCGGCGGCGCTCGGCTGACTATTTTCCCGCTTTCAGGATCACGAACTTCGGATTCGCCGCGACCTGCTCGACCCCGCGGAACAGCCGCTTGAGCTTGGCGTGGTAGCCCAGGTGGCGGTTGCCGACGATCCACAGTTCGCCGCCCGCCGCCAGGGCATCGCGAGCCTGGAGAAACATGCGCCAGGCGAGGAAGTCGCCGACCACCTGCTGCTGGTGGAACGGCGGGTTGCACAGGACCAGGTCCAGCGAGCCCGCCGCCTGGCCGGCCAGGCCATCGTCGGCGCGGAACGTCGCCGGCCGCTCGCCCAGCGCTGCTTGCCAGTTTTCCCGTGCCGACTGCACGGCCATGTACGACTCATCCACCAGGGTCAGCTCGGCCTGCGGGTTGAGCAGCGCGTAGGCGATGCCGAGCACCCCGTTGCCGCAGCCCAGGTCGGCGGCGCGTAGCGCGCCGAGGCTGCGCGGCAGGTGCGGGAGGAAGGCGCGGGTGCCGATGTCGAGACCTTCTCGGCAGAATACGTTGGCGTGGTTGAGCAGCGTCAGCGGCGGCTGCTCCAGGTGATAGCGGGTCGGATAGGGCGAGCGCGGTTGCGGGCGCTCCGCTGCCTCGGCGATCAGCAGGCGGGCCTTCTTCACCGCCAGCGAAGCGTGCATCGGGCCGATGTAGCGTTCCAGCAGGTCGCCGGCGGCGCGTGGCAAGTGCTTGACCATCCCCGCGGCGACGACCTGCGCGCCCGGTGCCAGTTGGCCGTGCAGGCGGATCAGTTGCTCCTCCAGCAACGCGAGGGTCTTCGGCACCTTGACCAACACGTGATCGAAGGGCCCCACGGCGGTTTCGCTGGCCGGGACGAAGCGCACCGAGCCCAGGTCGAGGCCGTTGCGCGCGAGGTTCTTGCGCAGGGCAAGGAAGCCCAGGTGCGAATCGCCGCTGCTGGTGACCTGGACGTGCGGCGCCAGGCTCGCGGCGAGGGCGCCGAAGGCGTCGTTGAGGACCAGCACCCGGCATTGCGCCGTCACGCCCCGTTCGTGCAACTGGTTGAGCAGGTATTCGTCGGCGGCGTCGAACGCCTGGAGGGGCTCGCCGTCCTGCTCGGGCTGGCGGACCAGATCGAGCTGGGCGAAGGGGGTGGCGAATAGAGGCATCGGGTTCCCGGCGGGGCGAATCCCGCTCGTCAATTAACAATCTGTCGAAACTGAGAGCTGGTTGGAGTTCTCCAGCTTGTGCGGCACACGGATATGCCGAAAAATTCTTTACCCGGCTCTGGTTAGTCGTTTCCTTACCGACGAGTCATCCAGCCGGGCACGCCAATAATAACCGGGCTAGGGCTTCGATAGCGCCTGTCATGACCCGGTAGCGCCTGGACGGGCGCCTTCGCCACTTCGAGCGGCGACCGTCACCCAACCCGTTTTCCGAACGAGACCCGTGCGAGCCGTCGCGGGGCTCGTCGTTGCCATCGCACAGGTACATCGATGTTCAAGCCGTTTGTCGGTGTGGCGCTCGCCGCACTGTTCGCCGTTTCCGCCGTCGCCCATGCCGAGGACGCCGGCCCGATCGTGATCAAGTTCTCCCATGTGGTCTCCGACGACACGCCCAAGGGCAAGGGGGCGCTGTTGTTCAAGAAGCTTGCCGAGGAGCGTCTGCCGGGCAAGGTCAAGGTCGAGGTCTACCCCAACTCGACGCTGTTCGGCGACGCCGACGAGATCGAGGCCCTGCGCGCCAACAAGGTGCAGATGCTGGCCACCTCACTGTCCAAGTTCGAGCCCTATACCAAGCAACTCCAGGTGTTCGACCTGCCGTTCCTGTTCGATGACCTGGAGGCCCTGAAGCGTTTCCAGAAGCGCGACAAGAGCCGCGAACTGCTGCGCTCCATGGCCAAGCACGGTATCTATGGCCTGGCCTACTGGAACAACGGCATGAAGCAGCTTTCCGCCACTCGCGAGCTGCACCGGCCGGACGATGCCAAGGGCCTGGTCTTCCGTATCCAGCCGTCGTCGGTGCTGGAAGCGCAGTTCGCCATGCTCGGCGCCACCGCCAAGCAGTTGTCCTACGCCGAGACCCTCAAGGCTATGCAGGCCGGCAGCGTGCAGGGCACCGAGAACACCTGGTCGAACCTCGCCGGACAGAAGATCGACAGCGTGCAGCCGTACATCACCGAGACCAATCACGGCGCGCTCAGCTACATGCTGATCACCAGCTCGGCATTCTGGACCAGCATCCCCTACCAGACCCGCACTGAACTGGAGAGCATCGTCGACGAGGTCACCCTGGTGGTGAACAAGGAAGCCGAAGCGCTGAACCAGAAGGAGCGCGAGCACCTGCTGGCCGCCGGCAAGAGCCGCCTGGTCAGCCTCAGCGCGGAAGAGCACGAGGCCTGGCGCAACGCCATGAAGCCGCTGTGGAAGAACTACGAGGCGCAGATCGGCAGCGACGTGCTGCGTGCGGCCCAGGTGGTCAACCGCAAGCGCTGATCGGCCGCTGGCTATTCCCGTCAGCGGGGATAGCCACAAGCCTTGCGGGTGTTTCTGCCGGGTGCTTTGCGGGACACTAGGGGAGTATCGGTATCCGGAGCGGACCATGACCGCCAGCGAAGAGAAATTCACCCGCCAGACGCTGCTCGACGTGCAGCCTCTGACTCCCAACCTGTTCACCCTGCGTACCAGCCGCGACGCGGGATTCCGGTTCCGCGCCGGGCAATTCGCCCGGCTCGGCGTGTACAAGCCCAGCGGCAGTATCGTCTGGCGCGCCTACTCGATGGTTTCGGCGCCTCATGACGAATTCCTCGACTTCTTTTCCATCGTCGTCCCGGACGGCGAGTTCACCAGCGAACTCAGCCGCCTGCGCGAGGGCGACCAGTTGCTGGTCGATCGCCAGGCCTTCGGCTTCCTCACCCTCGACCGCTTCGTGGATGGTCGTGACCTTTGGCTGCTGGCCACCGGTACCGGTGTGGCGCCGTTCGTCTCGATCCTGCAGGACTTCGAGGTCTGGGAGCGCTTCGAAAGCATCAAGCTGGTCTACAGCGTGCGCGAGAGCAAGGAGCTGGCCTACCGCGAGCTGATCGCCGGCCTCGCCGAGCGCGAATACCTGGCCGAGCATGCCCACAAGCTGCAGTTCATCCCGGTGGTGACCCGCGAGCAGGTACCCGGTTGCCTGAACGGACGTATCACCACGCTGATCGAGAACGGCGATCTGGAGCGTGCCGCCGACCTGGAACTGACCCCGGAGCATTCGCGAGTGATGCTCTGCGGCAACCCGCAGATGATCGAGGACACCCGCGCCGTGCTGAAGGCTCGCGGCATGAACCTCAGTCTGACCCGGCGCCCGGGGCAGGTGGCGGTGGAGAACTACTGGTAGGTGCGTGCCCGCGCAGTAGCGGCGGATAGCGCCGCCGCCCGGCCTGTTGTCCGGCAATGAAAAAGGGCCCGTTCGGGCCCTTTTTCATTGTTCCGCCGACGTGATCACGACTTGTTCTGCTGGGCTTTCAGCAGGTCGCGGATCTCGGTCAGCAGGGTTTCTTCGGCACTCGGCACTGGCGGTTCGGACGGCGCGACGGCTTCTTCGCGCTTGAGGCGGTTGATCGCCTTGACCCCCATGAAGATGGCGAAGGCCACGATGACGAAGTCGAGTATGGTCTGAATGAACTTGCCATAGGCCAGCACCACCGCCGGCACGTCGCCTTCGGCGGCCTTCAACGTTATCGCCAGGTCGGAGAAGTCGACTCCGCCGATCAGCAGTCCGATCGGCGGCATGATCACATCGCCCACGAAGGACGAGACGATCTTGCCGAAGGCCGCGCCGATGATGATACCGACAGCCATATCCACGACATTGCCCTTGACGGCAAAGGCTTTGAATTCACTCAGAAGACCCATGGGTTCACTCCCTGTATTTCGCTAATAGGTAAAGGCAGTCTAATGCAGCCTTCGGCAAGTTGCTCAGGCTGGAAGATTGGTGTTTTGGTTCCCCCCGGCAACGCGAAAATTCGCAAGGCATACGTTTGCGTCGGGTCTTGTGGGGAGAAACGAAGTTTAGAGGAAAAACATTACACTCATGTCGATTTTCAGGAATTCGCCAAGAAAGAAGACAAAGCAACTTCGGCAACTTGGAACTGCGCCATGCAGATGCCGGAAGTTAAAGTTGGAGCGGCGAGGTTCTCCGACCTAACTTCGCAGGCAAATAACGAAGGTGAACTCGTTTACCGGCGAGCGGACTGGGAGTACCTGGTGCACCAGCGCGGGCGTTCTTCGGCTGGCGGTCTTTTTTATTTCTTTTTGCGATTCATGGGCGCATTGATATTCCTAATCGGCGCGGTGAGGTTTTTCAATTTAGCGTCGCCGGCGGCGCTCCTTACCTTGGTCGGGCGCAACAAGACGCCTGACAAGCCATTAGGAGCTCTTCCATGATCCCTTCCCTGAACGCCTTCCGTCCCGGCCGCCTGCTGGTGGCGGCAAGCCTGACCGCCAGCCTCCTGTCGCTGTCCGTGCAGGCCGCGACCCTGACCCGTGACAACGGTGCGCCAGTGGGCGACAACCAGAACTCTCAGACCGCCGGGCCCAACGGTTCGGTGCTGCTGCAGGACGTGCAACTGCTGCAGAAGCTGCAACGTTTCGACCGCGAGCGTATTCCCGAACGCGTGGTGCATGCCCGCGGCACCGGCGCCCATGGCGAGTTCGTCGCCAGCGCCGATATCAGCGACCTGAGCATGGCCAAGGTCTTCCGCAAGGGCGAGAAGACCCCGGTATTCGTGCGCTTCTCCGCTGTGGTGCACGGCAACCACTCCCCGGAAACCCTGCGCGATCCACGCGGTTTCGCCACCAAGTTCTATACCGCAGACGGCAATTGGGACCTGGTGGGCAACAACTTCCCGACCTTCTTCATCCGCGATGCGATCAAGTTCCCGGACATGGTCCATGCCTTCAAGCCGGACCCGCGCAGCAACCTCGACGACGACTCGCGACGCTTCGATTTCTTCTCCCACGTGCCGGAGGCGACCCGCACCCTGACCCTGCTGTATTCCAACGAGGGCACCCCGGCCAGCTACCGGGAAATGGACGGCAACAGCGTGCATGCCTACAAGCTGGTCAACGCCAGGGGCGAAGTGCACTACGTGAAGTTCCACTGGAAGAGCCTGCAGGGCCAGAAGAACCTCAATCCGAAACAGGTGGCGGAAGTCCAGGGTCGCGACTACAGCCACATGACCAATGACCTGGTGAGCGCGATCCGGAAGGGCGACTTCCCGAAATGGGACCTGTACATCCAGGTGCTCAAGCCCGAGGACCTGGCGAAATTCGACTTCGATCCGCTGGACGCGACCAAGATCTGGCCGGGCATTCCCGAGCGCAAGATCGGCCAGATGGTGCTGAACCGCAACGTCGACAACTTCTTCCAGGAAACCGAACAGGTCGCCATGGCACCGTCGAACCTGGTGCCGGGCATCGAGCCTTCCGAGGATCGCCTGCTCCAGGGACGGCTGTTCGCCTACGCCGACACCCAGATGTACCGGGTCGGCGCCAACGGCCTGGGCCTGCCGGTCAACCGCCCGCGCAGCGAGGTCAATACCGTCAACCAGGACGGCGCGCTGAACGCCGGACACAGTACCAGCGGGGTGAACTACCAGCCGAGCCGGCTCGATCCGCGCGAGGAGCAGGCCAGCGCCCGCTACGTGCGGACCCCGCTGAGCGGCACCACCCAGCAGGCGAAGATCCAGCGCGAGCAGAACTTCAAGCAGACCGGCGAGCTGTTCCGCTCCTACGGCAAGAAGGACCAGGCCGACCTGATCGCCAGTCTCGGCGGGGCGTTGGCGATCACCGACGACGAGAGCAAGTACATCATGCTTTCCTACTTCTACAAGGCTGACAGCGACTACGGTACGGGCCTGGCCAAGGTGGCCGGGGCCGATCTGCAGCGCGTCCGGCAACTGGCGGCGAAGCTCCAGGATTGATCGCAACCGGGGCGGCCATCCAGGCCGCCCTTCCTCTATCGGTTTGGCGGGAGATGACGACGATGCGAGGTTGGATTCTGGCAGGCTTGCTGCTCGCGGCGCTGGCCGCGCAGGCTGGCGAGGTGCATGGGGTCGAGGTCGAAGCGCGGTTGCGCGACTACTTCTTCGATGCCGCCCGACGCGGTGACCAGGCCATGCTGAAGGAATTCGTCGAGGCCGGCTTCGACCTCGATGTGCAGGATGCCAAGGGCTATACCGCGCTGATCCTGGCCGCCTACCACGGCCATGGCGGAGCGGTGGAACAATTGCTGGAGGCCGGTGCCGACCCCTGCGTCCAGGATGCGCGCGGCAACACCGCCCTGATGGGCGCCATCTTCAAGGGCGAGGTCCGCATCGCCCGGCGCCTGATCGGCGCGCAATGCAGCCCCGACCAGCGCAACGGCGCAGGGCAGACCGCGGCCATGTACGCGGCGCTGTTCGAGCGCGAGGAGCTGCTCCAGGCGCTGTCGGCGCGCGGTGCCGACCTTGGCGCCCGCGATGCGCTGGGCAACAGCGTGGAAAGCCTGCGACGCGGCGAACTGAACGGCACTGCGGCGGCGAAGTGATCGGGGGCAATGTTCGGAGGAGGCCTGCTGGGCTAGTCTGGATGTGTCGTATACAACGTCAGAGGAGGTCCGTCATGCCGCTCGAGCAACATCCGCTTTCCCGGGAGTTTCCGGATTTTCATGCCGAACTGAAGCAACTTCATGGCAACGACGCCCACTTCACTCGCCTGGCGACGGACTATGAGAGCCTCGACAAGCGCATCTACGAGGTCGAGGGCGGTCGCGAACCCCTCGACGACCTGGCGCTGCAGGGGTTGAAGCAGCAACGGGTGCAACTCAAGGACGAAATCGCCGAGAGGCTGAGGAAGGCCAACGGAAAAGGCCATTGATTCATTCACGACAACGGTATGAAAAAGGGCGCCTCCGGCGCCCTTTTTCATGTGGGCATGCTCAGAAGGCGCCGCCGAAACGGAAACTCTGTCCGACCGCGACGAAACACAGGCCCACCAGGGTGATCGCGGCGATGTGCCAGCCCAGCTTCGGCAGGCTCTCGGCGTCCAGGTTCGGGATCAGGCGCAGGCGCGCATGCACGCCCAGGGCGGCGGTCGCCGCCAGGAGCAGCAGCTTGAGCTGCAGGGCACGGGCCACCGGCGTGGCGCCGAACCAGTGGTCGAACGGCAGCCACAGGCTGGCCAGCCACAGGCCGCTGACCACCTGCAACAGCAGGGCGGGGATGCCGATCCGCTCGTAGACCTGCTCGAAGGCGCGGATCGCCTGGGGATCGCGGCGGCGCAGGGCGCCGGGGAGGATGCCGAGGGCCAGGACCAAGTGGCCGCCGACCCAGATCGCGGCACCCAGCAGGTGCAGGAACAGCAGTGTGCGCATGGAAGTCTCCTTGTCCGGCCATCAGTGTCGCGCGAAGCGCGGTCGATCGAGGCTGATCGGAATCAAGCCAGCGGCTATCATCTGCGCTTTGCCCGCGAGAGGAGTTCCCATGGCCAAGGCCAAGCGCATGTACGGCTGCACCGAGTGCGGCGCGACCTTCCCGAAATGGGCCGGCCAGTGCGCGGACTGCGGGGCCTGGAACACCCTGGTGGAGACCGTCGTCGAGGCCGCGCCGAGCGGCTCCGGGCGCGGCGGCTGGGCCGGCCAGCAGGCCAACCTGAAGACCCTGGCGGAGGTCAGCGTCGAGGAGATGCCGCGCTTCACGACCGGTTCCACCGAACTGGATCGGGTTCTCGGCGGCGGCCTGGTGGACGGGTCGGTGGTGCTGATCGGCGGCGATCCCGGCATCGGCAAGTCGACCATTCTCCTGCAGACCCTTTGCAACCTGGCCAGCCGCGTCCCGGCGCTGTACGTCACCGGCGAGGAATCCCAGCAGCAGGTGGCGATGCGCGCGCGGCGCCTGTCGTTGCCGGAAGACAAGCTCAAGGTGATGACCGAGACCAGCATCGAGACCATCATCGCCACCGCGCGCCAGGAGCAGCCGCGGGTGATGGTGATCGACTCGATCCAGACCATCTTCACCGAGCAGTTGCAATCGGCGCCGGGCGGCGTCGCCCAGGTCCGCGAGAGCGCCGCGATGCTGGTGCGCTATGCCAAGCAGAGCGGCACGGCGATCTTCCTGGTCGGCCACGTGACCAAGGAAGGCGCCCTGGCCGGCCCGCGGGTGCTCGAACACATGGTCGACACCGTACTGTATTTCGAAGGCGAGTCAGACGGCCGCCTGCGCCTGCTGCGGGCAGTGAAGAACCGCTTCGGCGCGGTCAACGAACTGGGAGTGTTCGGCATGACCGACAAAGGCCTGAAGGAAGTGAGCAACCCTTCGGCGATCTTCCTCACGCGGGCCCAGGAAGCGGTGCCCGGCAGCGTGGTGATGGCCACCTGGGAAGGCTCGCGGCCGATGCTGGTGGAGGTCCAGGCGCTGGTCGACACCAGTCACCTGGCGAATCCGCGGCGGGTGACCCTGGGCCTCGACCAGAACCGCCTGGCGATGCTGCTGGCGGTGCTGCACCGGCACGGCGGTATCCCGACCTACGACCAGGACGTGTTCCTCAACGTGGTGGGTGGGGTCAAGGTGCTGGAAACCGCCTCCGACCTGGCGTTGATGGCGGCGGTGATGTCCAGCCTGCGCAACCGCCCGCTGCCGCACGACCTGCTGGTGTTCGGCGAGGTCGGGCTGTCCGGCGAGGTGCGTCCGGTGCCGAGCGGCCAGGAGCGCCTGAAGGAAGCCGGCAAGCATGGTTTCAAGCGTGCCATCGTACCCCTCGGCAACGCGCCGAAGGAGGCGCCGGCGGGATTGCAGGTGATCGCCGTGACGCGCCTCGAGCAGGCCCTGGACGCCCTCTTCGAGTGATCCGCCTCAGTCGTCGTGGGCGCTGACCAGCAGGGCCAACTCGCGCTCGAGGAGTTCCTCGTCGCCCAGGTTCAGTTCCACCAGGCGGCGCAGGTGGCTGATGGAGTCGAGGTCGATGTGCTGGCATTCGAAGCCGAGCAGGCCGTCGCGAGCCCAGGCCAGGCTGATCTCCATGCGGATCAGTACATCCAGGCCCAGGTACAGGCGGGCCTCGAAGGGCCGTTGCGGGTCGCCGTTCCAGTCCTGCGGCTGGCCGACCAGGATGCCGTGCAGGGAGACGTCGTGGAGCAAGACCTCCCAGCGCCGTTCTCCCTGGAGGATCTCGCTGTCGGCGTCGAAGGCGATCCGGTGGAAACGTCGACGTTCGTCGTGCTGGTCACTCATGTCGCGATCCCTCGGTGCGCGCTGCTGGATACCACTATAGCCAAGCCATGCCGGCGGGGAAGTGGCGGAATTCGATCGGCGGTGCCGTCCGTCCCCGCCTGTGCGGCTGGATCGGCGGCATGTGTCCGAGTTTGACAGTTCGTCAAGTCTCGCCAAAGCTGCTAAAGCGTTTTTCTCCAAAATACAACTGCGGAGCGCAGACATGGACAAGCGACTTTTGAGCAAGGGGTTGGTTCTGGGGCTGCTGAGCCTGGGCAGCATGACGGCACACGCCGACGCGGCAGGCGGTAATGGCTGTGGTTGGGGCAACATGGTGTTCGAGGGCCAGCGCGGCCTGTTCCCGCACCTGCTGGCCACCACCACCAACGGTACCTCGGGCAACGCCACCTTCGGCATGACCTCCGGGACCAACGGTTGCAACACCAATGCACGCCTGGGCTACGGCGGCCGCTCGATCTTCGCCATGAACGGGATGCTCGACAACATCGCCGAGGACATGGCCAAGGGCCAGGGCGAAGCGCTCGACGCCTATGCCGTGCTGCTCGGCGTGGAAGCCAAGGACCGGGCGCACTTCGCCCAGGTCACCCAGCAGCATTTCGGCGAGATCTTCGCGAGCAAGGATGCGACGGGCGAGCAGGTCCTGAGCAACACCCTGGCGGTGATGAGTCGCGACGGCACCCTGGCGCGCTACGCCAAGCAACCGGCCTGAGATTTCAGGCCCAGGAAAGAGCCCGCTACGGCGGGCTTTTTCGTGTGCGCGGCCTGCCCGCCGGAGGTTGCCGCCTCCGTTGCCACGGCAGACGAACGGCTTGGGCATACGGCGTTTTCCCAGGGCGCTTCCTACGGAGAGGGCAAGGCCGCGCCGAAGTGTTTTCGCCTGGCCGGCCCTTGTCGGCCATGGACTTTTCCGGCGGATTCCTGCGACATTGCGCCTACCGCCATCGTGCGGTAACCGCTCTAGACTAAGGTCGTATGACCCCTGGTCGGTTCGCGGCTAGAATTTTCGCTGCAGAACTGCGCCCTCCATCTGTCGGAAGCCAAACACTATGAACAATAACAATAGCCTGCTACGTCACCTCGCCTGGCTGGTGGTGGCGATCGTGGGCGCCGCGGCCCTGGGCGTCGTCGCCCTGCGTCGTGGCGAAGCGATCAACGCCTTGTGGATCGTGGTGGCGGCGGTGGCCATCTACCTGGTCGCCTACCGTTACTACAGCCTGTTCATCGCCAGCAAGGTGATGCAACTGGACCCCAACCGCGCCACTCCCGCGGTACTCAACAACGATGGCCTGGACTACGTCCCGACCAACAAGCACATCCTCTTCGGCCACCACTTCGCCGCCATCGCCGGCGCCGGTCCGCTGGTCGGTCCGGTCCTTGCCGCGCAGATGGGCTACCTGCCCGGCACCCTCTGGCTGATCGCCGGCGTAGTCCTCGCCGGCGCGGTGCAGGACTTCATGGTCCTGTTCATCTCCAGCCGCCGCAACGGCCGCTCGCTGGGCGAGCTGGTGCGCGAGGAAATGGGCCAGGTGGCCGGGACCATCGCGCTGTTCGGCGCCTTCCTGATCATGATCATCATCCTCGCGGTGCTCGCGCTGATCGTGGTGAAGGCTCTGGCCGACAGCCCCTGGGGCATGTTCACCGTCCTCGCGACCATTCCCATCGCGCTGTTCATGGGCGTCTACATGCGCTTCATCCGCCCCGGCCGGATCGGCGAGATCTCGATCATCGGGGTGTTCCTCCTGCTCGGTTCGATCTGGCTCGGCGGGCAGGTCGCGGCCAGTCCGGAATGGGCGCCGCATTTCACCTTCAGTGGAATCCAGATCACCTGGATGCTGATCGGCTACGGCGCCGTCGCCTCGGTACTGCCGGTGTGGCTGCTGCTGGCGCCGCGCGACTACCTGTCGACCTTCCTCAAGATCGGCACCATCATCGGCCTGGCGATCGGCATCCTGATCGTCATGCCGGAACTGAAGATGCCGGCCCTGACCCAGTTCACCGACGGCACCGGCCCGGTCTGGAAAGGCAGCCTGTTCCCGTTCCTGTTCATCACCATCGCCTGCGGCGCGGTGTCCGGCTTCCACGCGCTGATCTCCTCGGGGACCACGCCGAAGCTGCTCAACCGCGAGCCCGACGCCCGCTACATCGGCTACGGCGGCATGCTGATGGAGTCCTTCGTGGCGATCATGGCGATGGTCGCCGCCTCGGTGATCGAGCCGGGCATCTACTTCGCCATGAACAGCCCGCCGGCGGTGGTCGGCGCCGACGTCAACGCGGTGGCCGCGACCGTCAGCAGCTGGGGCTTCGCCATCACGCCGGAGCAACTCACCCAGACCGCCCAGGACATCGGCGAGACCACCATCCTGGCCCGTGCCGGCGGCGCGCCGACCCTGGCGGTGGGGATCGCGCACATCCTCCACCAGGTGCTGCCGGGCGAGAACACCATGGCCTTCTGGTACCACTTCGCGATCCTCTTCGAGGCCTTGTTCATCCTCACCGCGGTGGACGCCGGCACCCGTGCCGGGCGCTTCATGCTGCAGGACCTGCTGGGCAACTTCGTGCCGGCGCTGAAGAAGACCGAGTCGTGGACCGCCAACATCATCGGCACCGGCGGCTGCGTGGCGCTGTGGGGCTGGCTGCTGTACCAGGGCGTGGTCGACCCGCTGGGCGGGATCAATACCCTGTGGCCGCTGTTTGGCATTTCCAACCAGATGCTCGCCGGCATCGCGCTGATGCTCGCCACCGTGGTCCTGATCAAGATGAAGCGCCAGCAGTATGTCTGGGTCACCATCCTGCCGGCGGCCTGGCTGCTGATCTGCACCACCACCGCGGGCCTGATCAAGATCTTCGACAGCAACCCGGCGGTCGGCTTCGTCGCCCTTGGCGAGAAGTACGCCACCGCGCTGGATGCTGGCCAGGTGCTGGCGCCGGCCAAGGATATCGGCCAGATGCAGCACGTGGTGCTGAACGCCTACATCAACGCCGGTCTGACCGTGCTGTTCCTGCTGGTGGTGTTCAGCGTACTGTTCTACGCCATCAAGGTCGGCATCGCGGCCTGGGGCAAGAGCGAGCGGACCGACAAGGAAACCCCGTTCGAGCCCATTCCCGACGCCTGACCGGCCGCGCTCCCCGGTTCGCCGGGGAGCCTTAACGAGGAACTCGCCATGTTCAACGACCTCAGCCGCATGGGCAAGTATCTGGGCCAGGCCGCCCGGATGCTGGTCGGCATGCCCGACTACGACACTTACGTCGAGCACATGCGCAACAAGCACCCGGACAAGCCGGTGATGACCTACGAGGAGTTCTTCCGCGAGCGCCAGGAGGCGCGCTACGGTGGCGGCAAGGGTCGGCCGATCCGCTGCTGCTGAATCCCCATCCTTCCGCGGGCCACGTCTGACGTGGCCCGCGTCTTTTCTGGAAGTTGCGCATGTCCGAAGTAGCCAACGACAACCCCGCCCCGATCCCCGTCACCGTGCTCACCGGCTTCCTCGGCGCCGGCAAGACCACCCTGCTCAAGTACCTGCTGCAGGCCGAGCACGGCATGAAGATCGCGGTGATCGAGAACGAGTACAGCGAGACGCCGATCGACGGCCAGTTGCTCGGCGTCGAGCCGGTGCAGGTGATGACGCTGTCCAACGGCTGCGTCTGCTGCTCGATCAACACCGACCTGGAAAAGGCCCTGTTCCTCCTGCTGGAGCGCCGCGACAACGGCGAGATCGACTTCGACCGCCTGGTGATCGAGTGCACCGGCCTGGCCGATCCGGCGCCGGTGGCGCAGACCTTCTTCGCCGACGAGGAACTCTGCCAGCGCTACGTGCTGGACGGCATCATCACCCTGGTGGACGCCGCCAACGCCGAGCGTCACCTGCAGGAAACCATCGCCCAGGCCCAGGTCGGCTTCGCCGACCGCATCCTGGTGAGCAAGACCGACCTGGTCGACGCCGCCACCTTCGAGGCCCTGGGCCAGCGCCTGCAACGGATCAACCGGAGGGCGCTGGTGCATGTGGTCGAGCACGGCCGCATCGACCTGGCGCACCTGCTCGACGTACGTGGCTTCAACCTCAACGCCGACCTCGGTCCGGGCATCGGCCTGCGCCCGCTGCGAGCGGTGGCAGCCAAGGACAGCCGCGATCGCATCGGCACCCTGGTACTGCGCAGCGACACGCCGCTCGATCTCGAAAGACTGAGCGAGTTCATGGACGACCTGTTGCAGTGGCATGGCAATTCCCTGCTGCGCTACAAGGGCGTGCTGAACATCGCCGACGAGCCGCGTCGCCTGGTGTTCCAGGGCGTGCTGCGACTCTACGGCTTCGACTGGGATAGCGAGTGGCGGGACGACGAGGCGCGCGAGAGCGTGATCGTGTTCATCGGCGACAACCTGCCGGAGGACAGTATCCGCGAGGGCTTCGAACGCATCGTCGAAGGCCGCTGAGGCGCATCGACGTCAAAGGAGCGTGGAAATGGACAGGGAGGCATTGATCGGCGCCTGGCGGGACTGCATCCGTGGCGCGGACAAATCCTGGGTGCTGTTCGCCCGGGGCACTTGCGTGATCCTCACGCAGCCGGAGCCGGACCTCGCGGCCCAGGCGCGGGCATTGCTGGCCGAGTGGGGAGCGGTACAGGTCGGCACGCCGGCGGGCGACTTCGGCGTGATCACCCTGGACAACGGCCGCGGCTGGGTGGTGACCGGGCATCACCCGGACATCCTTACCTTCGTCCCTCGCGAGGAACTGGAGGAGGACGCCGGCGAGCTGCTCGTCGGCATGCACGGCCGCTCCCGGCGGGGCGAGGATGCCGAGGCCTTGGCGGTGATCCATGTCGAGGACCGGCGATAACGCTACCCGGCGCCTCCTTCCTCGGAGGAAATGAAAAAGCCCGGCATTTGCCGGGCTCTTTCGTCTTGCCTTGTCGCTTAGTTGCCGTAGACCGGGAACTTGGCGCAGATCGCCTTGACCTTCTCGCGTACGCCGTCGATAACGGACTCGTCGCCCATGTTCTCGAGGATGTCGCAGATCCAGCCGGCCAGCTCGCGGCACTCGGCTTCCTTGAAGCCGCGGGTGGTCACGGCCGGGGTACCGATGCGCAGGCCGGAGGTGACGAACGGCGAGCGCGGGTCGTTCGGGACCGAGTTCTTGTTCACGGTGATGAACGCGCGGCCGAGGGCGGCGTCGGCGTCTTTGCCGGTGATGTCCTGCTTGATCAGGGAGAGCAGGAACAGGTGGTTCTGGGTGCCGCCGGAAACCACGTCGAAACCGCGGTCGAGGAAGACCTGGGCCATGGTCTGGGCGTTCTTCAGGACCTGCTGCTGGTAGGTCTTGAACTCCGGCTGCAGGGCTTCCTTGAAGCACACCGCCTTGGCCGCGATTACGTGCTCCAGCGGACCGCCCTGGGCGCCGGGGAATACCGCGGAGTTGAGCTTCTTCTCGATCTCCTCGTTGGCGCGCGCCAGGATCAGGCCACCGCGCGGACCGCGCAGGGTCTTGTGGGTGGTGGTGGTGACCACGTCGGCGAACGGCACCGGGTTCGGGTAGACGCCAGCGGCGACCAGGCCGGCGACGTGGGCCATGTCGACGAACAGGTAGGCGCCGACCTTGTCGGCGATGGCGCGGAAGCGGGCGAAATCGAGGACCTGGGAATAGGCGGAGAAGCCGGCGACGATCATCTTCGGCTTGTGCTCCACGGCCAGGCGCTCGACTTCGTCGTAGTCGATCAGGCCATTGGCGTCGATGCCGTACTGCACAGCGTTGTACAGCTTGCCGGAGGAGGAGACGCTGGCGCCGTGGGTCAGGTGGCCGCCATGGGCCAGGCTCATGCCGAGGATGGTGTCGCCGGCCGACAGCAGGGCCAGGTAGACCGCGGCGTTGGCCTGGGAGCCGGCGTGCGGCTGGACGTTGGCGTAATCGGCGCCGAACAGTTGCTTGGCGCGGTCGATGGCCAGTTGCTCGACGATATCGACGTACTCGCAGCCGCCGTAGTAGCGCTTGTGCGGATAACCTTCGGCGTACTTGTTGGTCAGCACCGAACCCTGGGCTTCCATCACCGCCGGGCTGGTGTAGTTCTCGGAGGCGATCAGCTCGATGTGCTCTTCCTGGCGCTGGGCTTCCTGCTCCATCGCGGCAAAGAGTTCGGCATCGTAGCGGGCGAGGGTCAAATCACGGCTGAACATGGCGGTCCTCATAAGGATCGGTGCTGGGAAAAGGCGCGCATTCTAACCCATGCGGCGGGTGCTGGCACATGAAAGGCCATCATGTCGCGGACAAGCGGCGCTCAAGCGCGCCGCACGGCGGCTCAGCCCTCGTTGAACATGAACAGCACGTCGCTGGCGTAGAGCATGCCGAACTGCTCGGCGGGCATCGGCCGGCCGAACAGGTAGCCTTGTACCTCGTCGCAGCCGTGCTCGCGAAGGAAGTCCAGCTGGGCCTGGCTCTCCACGCCCTCGGCGATCACCATCAGATTCAGGCTGTGGGCCATGGCAATGATCGCCCGGGCGATCTGCGCGTCCTGTTCGCCGTGGGGCAGGCCGTCGACGAAGCTGCGGTCGATCTTCAGCACGTCGATGGGGAACTGCTTGAGGTAGTTCAGCGAGGAGTAGCCGGTGCCGAAGTCGTCCACCGCGATGGCCAGGCCGAGGCGCTTGAGCCCGGAGAGGATCTGCATGGCCTCGGCGACGTCGCTCATCAGGATGCTTTCGGTCAGTTCCAGCTCCAGGCAGGCCGGCGGGATGCCTGTCTCGTAGAGGATCGCGGCGATCCGCTCGCCCAACTGGCCATCGGCGAACTGCCGTGCCGAGAGGTTCACCGAGACCTTCGGCACCCGCACCTTGGCCTTGTGCCAGCTGCGCAACTGCTTGCAGGCTTCCGCCAGCAGCCAGTCGCCGACCTGGGCCACCAGGCCGATCTCCTCCAGCACCGGAATGAACTCGCTCGGCGGAACCAGTCCGCGGCGCGGATGCTGCCAGCGCAGCAGGGCCTCGGCGCCGGTCAGGCGGCGGCCGTCGCCGGTGAACTGCGGCTGGTAGTGGAGGACGAACTCGCCCAGTTCCAGGGCGCGGCGCAGGTCGCTTTCCAGTTCCAGGCGCTCCAGGGCGCGGGCGTTCATCTCGGCCTGGTAGAACTGGAAGTTGTTCTTGCCCATCTCCTTGGCGTGGTACATCGCCGTGTCGGCGTTCTTCATCAGCAGGCTCAGTTCGGCGCCGTCCTGGGGCGACAAGGCCACACCGATGCTGGCGGTGACGAAGAATTCACGGCCTTCCAGGGTGAACGGCCGGGCCAGACGGCCGAGGATCAGCTCGGCGACCTGGATCGCCCGTTTCAGGGCGATCTCGCGGTCGCCCTGGGAAGGCAGCAGCAGGGTGAATTCGTCGCCGCCCATGCGCGCCACGGTATCGTCCTGGCTGACGCAGGCGCTCAGGCGGGTCGCCACTTCCTGCAGCATGCGGTCGCCGGCGGCGTGGCCGAGGGAGTCGTTGATCGGCTTGAAGCGGTCGAGGTCGAGGAACATCAGCACCACCCATTGGCCGTTGCGCTCGGCCTGTTGCAGGGCGGTATGCAGACGGTCCTGGAACAGCGTGCGGTTGGGCAGGTGGGTGAGGGCGTCGTAGTAGGCCAGGCGGTGGATGCGCCGCTCGCTGGCCTTGCGCTCGCTGATGTCGCTGAAGAAGCAGACGAAGCTGACCAGGTCGCCTTCCTCGTCGCGCACCGCGGTGATGCCGACCCAGGACGGATAGAGTTCGCCGGTCTTGCGCTTCTGCAGGATCTCGCCTTCCCAGCTGCCGCTGTGCTGCAGGCTGGCGAGCACGTGCTTGAGCTGGTTGGCTTCCTGGCGGTCGGCGGTGAGCAGGCGCGGCTGCTGGTCGAGCACGTCGGCCGGGCTGTAGCCGGTCAGGCGCGAGAAGGAATCGTTGACCTGGACGATGTAGCCGGCCGGGTCGGTGACCATGATCGCCGCCGTGGAGTGTTCGAATACCGTCGCCGCCATCCGCAGCTCGCGTTCGGCGCGGCGCTGCTGGCTGATGTCGCGGGCGATGCCGAGCAGGCCTTCGAAGCGGTCGTGCTCGTCCCACATCAGGACGATCCGCAGTTCGATGGGAATCTTGCGTCCGTCGGCGCGCAGGCAGTCGAGGGCGAACAGATGCTGGCCAGGGTTTTCCCGCAGCTCGGCGAGCTTCTGGCGGTCGCCGATGGCGTGCCGCACGCGGCGCAGCAGGCCGTTCAGGCGGCCGAGCTGGCGCGGGTTGGTGGCGGTCTGATGGAGGCCGTTGAGCAGCGCCCATTCCGGGCTGTAGCCGAACACGTGCTGTACCGAGGGGCTGACGTAGCTGGCGTTGAGTTCGGCGTCGGTGGAGAAGATCACATCGCTGATGTTTTCCGCCAGCATGCGGTAGCGTCGGCCGTTCTCGCGCAGCGCGTTGTTCGCCTCGACGGTGAAGGTGATGTCCTTGGCCACGCCGATCAGGCGCGCCACGCGACCGCTGCGGTCGCGGCTGAAGGCCTGCTCGCGGATGTCGAACCAGTGCCAGCGGCCGTCGCGGTGGCGCCAGCGCAGCTGGCTGTCGAGCAGCAGGCCGTCGCCGACCACGTGCTGCAGGTTGCGGATGCGCCAGTAGTATTCCTGGTCGTCGGGGTGCAGCAGGGTTTCCCAGAAGTTCTCGCCCATCCGCGCCAGTTCTTCCTGGTTGTAGCCCAGTTGCTGGCCCAGGTGATGGTTGCTGAAGATCACCCGGCGCGCGTGCAGGTCGTGGATGTAGAGGGTATCGGGCACCGCCTGGACCGCGTCCGACCAGAACTTCTCGCGCTCGATCAGCGACAGTTCGACTTCCTTGCGACTGGTGACGTCGGACAGGCTGAGGGTCACCGCATGCCATTCGCCGGGGTTTTCCGGCAGGCGCAGTTGCAACCACAGGTGCCGCGGCGTGCTCTTGCCGCAGCGCAGCGTGGCTTCCAGTTCGAGTACCGGCCGGCGTTCGATGAGCGCCTCGATCACCTGCAGGCGCAGGCTGTCCGGTTGTAGCGGGCCGTGGTCGAGCAAGCGCTGCCAGGCCTGTTCGGTGGACTCGATCTGCAGCAGGCGGCGACTGACATCGTTGATCTCGGTGATGCGGATCCGCTCCAGCAGCGCCTGCTGCCGCCCGGGTTCGCCGGCGAGCCAGGCGCGCAGTGCGGCGCAGCTGTCCAGGCCTTGTTCCACCAGAGCCTGGCGCAGGGCGGAGAGGTCGAGCACGCAGAGGGCCACGCCGACCCCTTCGAAGATGTCCTGGTAGCGCCGCCGGGTTTCCTCCAGGACGCCGAGGGCGTGCTGTTCCTCGGTGACGTCGCGCAACACCCAGACCTGCCCGCCCTGGAGGATCTGCTCGCGGAGGGTCCAGGCCTGGTCGGCGAGCGCCGGATAGCTGGCCAGCGGATGGCGGCTGAGGGTGAACGTCCGCGGCTCGCCGCGTACCCGCAGCGGCAGCAACTCGCTACGGGTCTCGCCGTCGCCACCGGCGTCCGTCAGCCAGCCTGGCTCGAGGTCCGGCAGCAGGCCCAGCAGGTGATGCTGGCGGGCCTGGGCCGAACTGATGCCGAAGAGGCGTTCGGCCTGGGGATTGAGGTAGCTGAGGCGGCCGTCGGCGCGGGTCACCAGCACCCGCTCGTCGATCGCCGCCAGTGCCGTGGCCGCCTGGCGCAGGCTGCGCTGCGAGGCCAGGGTCATGGCGCGCAGACCTTGCTGCTCGCGGTGCAGGCGCAGCAGCATGTACACGGTGACGCCGACCAGCAGGAGGAAGATCGCCAGCTCGCCGCCGATTCCCGGCAGCAGGCCGAGCCGCACTCGCGTGCTGTCGTAGAGCCCGCGAAGCTGCCAGTCGCTGTTGCGCAGCGGTTCCACGCCGAGGGTCTGCATGTCGTCGAGCAGCGCCGTGCTCCCTGGGGTATGCCAGAGCACCCGCCCGGCGTATTGGTCTTCCAGGCGCCAGAGCAGGTTGCCGGTGGGCAGGTCGGGACTCCACTGGGCGAGGCTGTCGCTGGCCAGGTGCAACAGCCAGAAGCCACTGTCGCGGCGGCTGCCGGGTTCGCGCAGGGTCAGGTAGAGGGATTCGCCGTCGCGCGGGTCGAGGCAATAGTGGTAGAGGCCGGAGCCGGCGTGCTGGCGCAACTGCTCGGGCAGCGTCGTTTCCGGCGACGGGCTGCCCGTCTGCGGGGCGCTGTCCACCCATTGCAACTGGCGCACCTGCGGCAGCGCATCGCTGATGCGTGGCAACAGCCTGTTCTGGATCTCGCCACGCTCGCTGGGGGGCACGCCCGGGAGCAGGGCGAGGGCGGTGCGCGCCTTGAGTTCGAGGGTCAGGGACAGGCGGTCGTTGAGACGATCGAGCTGGGCCGCGGCTCGCTCGTGTTCGAAGCGTTCCTGCTGGCGCAGCTCCTGGCTCATCTGCCAGAGCAGCAGGCCGAGCATCAACAGGACCAGCAACAGCAGGCCAGCCTTGGCTGCCGGTCGGTCGGGTACGGTCAGTGGGTCGCCGGCGGGAGGCGGCGACGGGGTTAGCGAGGGGGTCGACACTGACCGGAATTCCTGGGGGAGGTGTGATTCGGTAGACAGTTAGGATGCCCGGAAGCAAGGCCAAGTGCCAGTATCGCCGACGAGCGTCACGGTCCTTTCCGGCTGTCGAGGCACTTTGTCGCAGGACCGGTGACGACTGATCTTCCCGAGTGTCGAGCAGGCCTCCGGGCGGCCGAAGTCGACGGCACGCGGATCGGTCCGTGCCATGCGGCGACGAGAGGGGCGCCGCCGCGGGCGCAAGGGTCAGGAGCGCGCCGGATTGGAAGCGCCGTGGAGGAACATCTGCTCCAGGGTATGCGCGGAATTGGAGCTGGCCGCCCGTCCGCGGCGTTCCGCATCGACCATGCCGTAGACCAGGGTGATGAACAGTTCGGTGAACACGGCTGCCGTGATGTCGATGCGAAACACGCCTTTCTGCTGTCCGCGCAGGAAGAAGGCGTCCAGCGCTTCCAGGTAGGACTGCCAGCGTGCGCCTTCGCCGTGCGGGTCGAGGAAGTCCGGGCGGTACTGGAATACCAGGAATACCAGCAGCTCGCGGTGGGTGAGATGTTCCTTGATCAGGCGCTGCAACGCCTCCAGAGGCTCGGCATGCTCCAGGTCGCAGGCCTGGATGATCTGGTTCAGTACGGTCTCTCCGTGGTCCTCGAGCATCTGCACCAGGTTGTCCCGCGTGCCGCAGAAGCGGTGCAGGGTGGCCTTGCTTACGCCGGCCGCCTCGGCCAGTTCCTTCAGCGTCGCTCGCGGGCGGTCGACGATAGCGACTGCCAGCGCCTTGATGAGTCGCTCGTCATGGGAAATCAGGGTCATCGATGGGTCCCGGTTGGTTTTTCTGATTGTGCGCATTGTGCAGAAAACTGGCCTCGCGTCCAAAGGAATTAGCTGTCAAAAGATCATTTGAGACAATATTGACTCAATTAGCTCGAAAAAGTACCATTCGATCCGTTTTCAATCAACGGTCGGGTGGGTCATGGCTGATTTGCGTGCAATAGGAAGGATCGGGGCGTTGGCTATGGCCATCGCGTTGGCGGGTTGTGGGCCGGCGGAAGAGCGACAGGAGGCCGCCGAAATGGTGTTGCCGGTGGAGGTCCTGACGGTGCAGGCCGAGCCCCTGGCGCTGAGTTCGGAACTGCCTGGGCGGATCGAACCGGTGCGGGTCGCCGAGGTGCGCGCGCGGGTGGCCGGCATCGTCGTGCGGAAGCGCTTCGAGGAGGGCGCCGACGTCAAGGCTGGCGACCTGCTGTTCCAGATCGATCCGGCACCGCTGAAGGCTGCGGTGTCGCGCGCCGAGGGTGAGCTGGCGCGGAACCGCGCGGTGCTGTTCGAGGCGCAGGCGCGGGTGCGTCGCTACGAGCCGCTGGTGAAGATCCAGGCGGTCAGCCAGCAGGACTTCGATACCGCCACCGCCGACCTGCGCAGCGCCGAGGCGGCGACCCGCTCGGCCCAGGCCGACCTGGAGACCGCGCGCCTGAACCTCGGCTACGCCTCGGTCACTGCGCCGATCTCCGGGCGCATCGGCCGCGCGCTGGTGACCGAGGGCGCGCTGGTCGGGCAGGGCGAGGCGACGCTGATGGCGCGTATCCAGCAGCTCGATCCGATCTATGCGGATTTCACCCAGACCGCGGCCGAGGCCCTGCGCCTGCGCGACGCCCTGAAGAAAGGCACCTTGGCCGCCGGCGACAGCCAGGCGCTGACCCTGCGCGTCGAAGGGACGCCCTACGAGCGCCAGGGCGCGTTGCAGTTCGCCGACGTGGCGGTGGATCGCGGCACCGGCCAGATCGCCCTGCGCGGCAAGTTCGCCAACCCCGACGGGGTCCTGCTGCCGGGCATGTACGTGCGCGTACGTACGCCCCAGGGCATCGACAACCAGGCGATCCTGGTGCCGCAACGGGCCGTGCGCCGCTCCGGCGACGGCAGCGCCCAGGTGATGGTGGTGGGCGCCGACGAGCGCGCCGAGGCGCGCAGCGTCGGTACCGGCGTCATGCAGGGTTCGCGCTGGCAGATCACCGAGGGCCTGGAGCCGGGTGACCGGGTCATAGTCGGCGGCCTGGCTGCGGTGCAGCCGGGGGTGAAGATCGTGCCGAAGCCGGATGGTGCCCAGGCGCAAGCCCAGTCATCTGCGCCGCAACAGTAAGGGCGGGTTCGCCCCGAGGATTTTCCGATGTCCGAATTCTTCATCAAGCGGCCGAACTTCGCCTGGGTGGTGGCCCTGTTCATCTCCCTGGCCGGCCTGCTGGTCATTTCCAAATTGCCGGTAGCGCAGTACCCCAATGTCGCGCCGCCACAGATCACCATCACCGCCACCTATCCCGGCGCCTCGGCGAAGGTGCTGGTGGACTCCGTCACCAGTGTGCTCGAGGAGTCGCTGAACGGCGCCAAGGGCCTGCTCTACTTCGAGTCGACCAACAACTCCAACGGCACCGCCGAGATCGTCGTCACCTTCGAGCCGGGCACCGATCCGGACCTGGCCCAGGTGGACGTGCAGAACCGCCTGAAGAAAGCCGAGGCGCGCATGCCGCAGGCGGTGCTGACCCAGGGCCTGCAGGTCGAGCAGACCAGCGCCGGTTTCCTGCTGATCTATGCGCTCAGCTACAAGGAAGGCGCTCAGCGCAGCGACACCACCGCCCTCGGCGACTACGCCGCGCGCAATATCAACAACGAGCTGCGGCGCCTGCCGGGCGTCGGCAAGCTGCAATTCTTCTCTTCCGAGGCGGCCATGCGGGTCTGGATCGATCCGCAGAAGCTGGTGGGCTTCGGCCTCTCCATCGACGACGTGAGCAATGCCATCCGCGGGCAGAACGTGCAGGTGCCGGCCGGCGCCTTCGGCAGCGCACCGGGCAGTTCCGCGCAGGAGCTGACGGCGACCCTGGCGGTGAAGGGCACCCTGGACGATCCGCAGGAGTTCGGCCAGGTAGTGCTGCGCGCCAACGAGGACGGCTCGCTGGTCCGGCTCGCCGATGTCGCGCGCCTGGAACTCGGCAAGGAGAGCTACAACATTTCCTCGCGACTGAATGGCACGCCCACCGTGGGCGGGGCTATCCAGCTGTCGCCCGGGGCCAACGCGATCCAGACCGCTACCTTGGTGAAACAGCGTCTCGCCGAACTGTCGGCGTTCTTCCCCGAGGACATGCAGTACAGCGTGCCCTACGACACCTCGCGCTTCGTCGACGTGGCCATCGAGAAGGTGATCCACACCCTGATCGAAGCGATGGTCCTGGTGTTCCTGGTGATGTTCCTGTTCCTGCAGAACGTCCGCTACACCCTGATCCCGTCCATCGTGGTGCCGGTGTGCCTGCTGGGTACGCTGATGGTGATGTACCTGCTGGGGTTCTCGGTGAACATGATGACCATGTTCGGCATGGTCCTGGCGATCGGCATCCTGGTGGACGACGCCATCGTGGTGGTGGAGAACGTCGAGCGGATCATGGCGGAGGAGGGGATTTCCCCGGCCGAGGCCACGGTCAAGGCGATGAAGCAGGTATCCGGCGCCATCGTCGGCATCACCCTGGTGCTCTCGGCGGTGTTCCTGCCGCTGGCTTTCATGGCCGGTTCGGTGGGGGTGATCTACCAGCAGTTCTCGGTGTCGCTGGCGGTCTCGATCCTGTTCTCCGGCTTCCTCGCCCTGACCTTCACCCCGGCGCTGTGCGCCACGCTGCTCAAGCCCATTCCCGAAGGGCACCACGAGAAGCGCGGCTTCTTCGGCGCCTTCAACCGTGGCTTCGCCCGCGTCACCGAGCGCTATTCGCTGCTCAACTCGAAGCTGGTGGCGCGCGCCGGACGCTTCATGCTGGTGTACGCCGGCCTGGTGGCCATGCTCGGCTACTTCTACCTGCGCCTGCCGGAAGCCTTCGTGCCGGCGGAAGACCTCGGCTACATGGTGGTCGACGTGCAACTGCCGCCTGGCGCTTCGCGCGTGCGCACCGATGCCACCGGCGAGGAGCTCGAGCGCTTCCTCAAGTCCCGCGAGGCGGTGGCTTCGGTGTTCCTGATCTCGGGCTTCAGCTTCTCCGGCCAGGGCGACAATGCCGCGCTGGCCTTCCCGACCTTCAAGGACTGGTCCGAGCGAGGCGCCGAGCAGTCGGCCGCCGCCGAGATCGCCGCGCTGAACGAGCATTTCGCGCTGCCCGACGATGGCACGGTCATGGCCGTGTCGCCGCCACCGATCAACGGTCTGGGTAACTCCGGCGGCTTCGCATTGCGCCTGATGGACCGTAGCGGGGTCGGCCGCGAAGCGCTGCTGCAGGCTCGCGATACTCTTCTTGGTGAGATCCAGACCAACCCGAAATTCCTTTACGCGATGATGGAAGGACTGGCCGAAGCGCCGCAACTGCGCCTGTTGATCGACCGGGAGAAGGCCCGCGCCCTGGGGGTGAGCTTCGAGACCATCAGCGGCACGCTGTCCGCTGCCTTCGGCTCGGAGGTGATCAACGACTTCACCAATGCGGGGCGCCAACAGCGGGTGGTGATCCAGGCCGAACAGGGCAACCGGATGACCCCGGAAAGCGTGCTCGAGCTATACGTGCCTAACGCTGCTGGCAACCTGGTACCGCTCAGCGCCTTCGTCAGCGTGAAATGGGAAGAGGGACCGGTGCAATTGGTGCGCTATAACGGCTACCCGTCGATCCGCATCGTCGGTGACGCCGCGCCCGGCTTCAGCACCGGCGAAGCCATGGCGGAAATGGAGCGCCTGGCCGCGCAGCTGCCGGCCGGCATCGGCTACGAGTGGACCGGCCTGTCCTATCAGGAGAAGGTCTCCGCCGGGCAGGCCACCAGCCTGTTCGCCCTCGCTATCCTGGTGGTGTTCCTGTTGCTGGTGGCGCTCTACGAGAGCTGGTCGATCCCGCTGTCGGTGATGCTGATCGTGCCGATCGGCGCCATCGGCGCGGTGCTCGCGGTGATGGTCAGCGGTATGTCCAACGACGTGTATTTCAAGGTCGGCCTGATCACCATCATCGGTCTTTCGGCGAAGAACGCGATTCTCATCGTCGAGTTCGCCAAGGAACTCTGGGAGCAGGGGCATAGCCTGCGCGACGCCGCCATAGAGGCCGCGCGCCTGCGCTTCCGGCCGATCATCATGACTTCCATGGCGTTCATCCTCGGCGTGATACCCCTGGCCCTGGCCAGCGGTGCCGGCGCGGCGAGCCAGCGTGCCATCGGCACCGGAGTGATCGGCGGGATGCTCAGCGCCACCTTCCTCGGCGTGCTGTTCGTACCTATCTGTTTCGTCTGGCTGCTGTCGCTGCTGCGCAGCAGGCCGGCACCCATCGAACAGGCCGCTTCGGCCGGGGAGTGAACGAGATGCGCAAACCTGCTTTCGGCGTATCGGCGCTGCTGATAGCCCTGACCCTCGGCGCCTGCTCCATGGCGCCGACCTACGAACGTCCCGCCGCGCCGGTGGCCGACAGCTGGAGCGGCGCCGCCGCCCAGCGCCAGGGCGCGGCGATCGACACGCTGGATTGGAAGAGTTTCATCGTCGATGCCGAACTACGCCGCCTGGTGGACATGGCCCTGGATAACAACCGCTCGCTGCGCCAGACCCTCCTGGATATCGAGGCGGCCCGCGCGCAGTACCGAATCCAGCGCGCCGACCGGGTTCCGGGCCTGAATGCCGCTGCCACCGGCAACCGCCAGCGGCAGCCGGCCGACCTGTCCGCCGGCAATCGCTCGGAAGTGGCCAGCAGCTACCAGGTCGGGCTGGCCCTGCCGGAGTACGAACTGGACCTCTTCGGTCGGGTCAAGAGCCTGACCGACGCCGCCCTGCAACAGTACCTGGCCAGCGAGGAGGCGGCGCGTGCGGCACGGATCGCCCTGGTCGCCGAGGTCAGCCAGGCCTACCTGAGCTACGACGGCGCCCTGCGGCGCCTGGCGCTGACCCGTCAGACCCTGGTCAGCCGCGAGTATTCCTTCGCCCTGATCGACCAGCGCCGCGCGGCCGGCGCCGCCACCGCGCTGGACTACCAGGAAGCCCTTGGCCTGGTGGAGCAGGCGCGCGCCGAGCAGGAGCGCAACCTGCGGCAGAAACAGCAGGCATTCAACGCGCTGGTGTTGCTGCTGGGCAGCGACGATGCCGCGCAGGCGATTCCGCGGAGTCCGGGGCAGCGGCCGAAGCTGCTGCAGGACATCGCTCCCGGCACGCCGTCCGAGCTGATCGAGCGACGCCCCGACATCCTTGCCGCCGAACATCGTTTGCGGGCGCGCAACGCGGATATCGGCGCGGCGCGCGCGGCGTTCTTCCCACGCATCAGCCTGACCGGCAGCTTCGGCACCTCCAGCGCGGAAATGTCCGGCCTGTTCGATGGCGGCTCGCGCTCCTGGAGCTTCCTGCCGACGCTGACGCTGCCGATCTTCGATGGCGGGCGCAACCGTGCCAACCTGAGCCTGGCCGAGGCGCGCAAGGATTCGGCGGTGGCTGCCTACGAGGGGACCATCCAGACCGCTTTCCGCGAGGTCGCCGACGCCCTGGCGGCCAGCGATACCCTGCGTCGCGAAGAGAAGGCCCTGCGCGCCCTGGCGAACAGCAGCAACGAAGCCCTGAAGCTGGCCAAGGCACGCTACGAGAGTGGCGTCGACAACCACCTGCGCTACCTCGATGCGCAGCGCAGCAGCTTCCTCAACGAGATCGCCTTCATCGACGGCAGCACCCAGCGGCAGATCGCCCTGGTCGACCTGTTCCGCGCGCTCGGCGGAGGCTGGGACGAGGGACGGAGCCTGGTGGTACATCGAGGCGGCAGGAGTTGAGCGGGTAAACGTGTGGGAAACGGTGCTAGCGGGTGGCAACTGCCGCCCGCTCAAGGGCTGGCAGGTTGTGCGGGGTTCGACGCGCCACGCAGGAACAGCTCCTCGAGTGTGGCGGACAACCCGGCGCTGGCCGCGCGACCGCGGCGCTCGGCATCGACCATGCCGTAGATCAGGACGATGAAGAGTTCGCTGAAGGTCGCCGCGCTGATATCGATACGGAACACACGCTTCTGCTGGCCGCGCAGGAAGAAGGCGTCCAGGGCTTCGACATAGGACTGCCAACTGGCGTCCCCATGCCCGGCCTGGCGTCCCGGGTTCTGCTCGAACATCAGCAGCGCCAGCAGGTCGCGCTGGGCGAGGTGTTCCCGGATCAGCTCGCGTAGCGCTTCCCGCGGCTCCAGCCGCTGCAGGGCGGCGCTGTGGGTGAGGCGTTCGAGGGTACTCCTGGCATGGCTTTCCAGGCGCCGCTTGAGACCTTCGCGGGTACCGCAATGACGGTTCAGGGTTGCCCTGCTCACGCCTGCCAGTTCCGCCAGTTCTCCCATGGTGGCGCGCGGATGATTGACCATCGCGGTGGCCAGGGCCTTGAGCAGGCGCTGGTCTTGATACGACGGGGTTGGCGTTGGGTCGAGACTGTCCCTGTGCGGCGAGTCGGGTAGCTGGGCGGGTCTGGGAGCGAGTGTCATTTTTGAGGTTTTTTTTGTTCTTTTGAGACTGGTTTGGATCAATTGTAGCAGGATGGATCTACCCACGCCTTGCTTCGCGTCAGGTCTTGAGAGGCAGCACCATGGCCGCGAGCAATGCCAGGCCCACCCAGATCCCGCACGGGGCGATGGTCGCCGCCTCGCTCAGGCAGAACGCCTTCGACAGGACGAGGGTAGCGGAGACGGTAAGGGCGGCCAGTACGCTGCTCAGCGTCACCGTAGCGGCCTGGAATCGGACGGCGAACATTCGCCGGCAAAGCGCCTCGCCCCACGAAAACCGGGGTGGCTGGCCAGCTTTCTCTCGGTCTGTCATATACTTGGCCGAGTTTTTTTCCTTTTCTTCATGAGGTGCTCGTTTTGGCTCAGTACGTCTACACCATGCATCGGGTCGGCAAGATCGTTCCGCCCAAGCGTGAAATCCTCAAGGACATCTCCCTGTCGTTCTTCCCCGGCGCCAAGATCGGCGTGCTCGGCCTGAACGGCGCGGGCAAGTCCACCCTGCTGCGGATCATGGCCGGCGTCGACACCGAGATCGAAGGCGAGGCCCGGCCGATGCCGGGGATCAACGTCGGCTACCTGCCGCAGGAGCCCAAGCTGGACCCGCAGGCCACCGTGCGCGACATCGTCGAAGAGGCCGTCGGCCAGATCAAGCAGGCCCAGGCGCGGCTGGACGAGGTCTATGCCGCCTATGCCGAGCCGGATGCCGACTTCGACGCCCTGGCCGCCGAGCAGGCCAAGCTGGAGGCGATCCTCCAGGCATCCGACGGACACAACCTGGAACGCCAGCTGGAAGTCGCCGCCGACGCCCTGCGCCTGCCGCCGTGGGATGCCAAGGTCGAGCACCTGTCCGGCGGCGAAAAGCGCCGCGTAGCGCTGTGCCGCCTGCTGCTGTCGGCTCCCGACATGCTGCTGCTGGACGAACCGACCAACCACCTGGACGCCGACTCGGTGGCCTGGCTGGAGCATTTCCTGCACGACTTCCCCGGCACCGTGGTGGCGATCACCCACGACCGCTACTTCCTCGACAACGTCGCCGGCTGGATCCTCGAACTCGACCGTGGCCATGGCATCCCGTTCGAAGGCAACTACTCCGGCTGGCTGGAATCCAAGGCCGCCCGCCTGGCCCAGGAAGCCAAGCAGGAAGCCTCCCACGCCAAGGCCATGAAGGCCGAGCTGGAGTGGGTACGCCAGGGCGCCAAGGGCCGCCAGGCCAAGTCCAAGGCGCGCCTGCAGCGCTTCGAGGAACTGCAGTCGCAGGAATTCCAGAAGCGCAGCGAGACCAACGAGATCTACATCCCGGCCGGTCCGCGCCTGGGCGACAAGGTCATCGAACTGCACAATGTGACCAAGGGCTACGGCGACCGCGTGCTGATCGACAACCTGTCCCTGAGCATTCCCAAGGGCGCCATCGTCGGTGTGATCGGCGGCAACGGCGCGGGCAAGTCGACCCTGTTCCGCATGCTTACCGGCAAGGAGCAGCCGGACTCCGGCACCATCGAGATCGGCGAGACCGTGCAGATCGCCAGCGTCGACCAGAGCCGTGACAGCCTGGAAGGCAACAAGACCGTGTGGGAGCAGGTTTCCGACGGTTTCGAGCAGATCAAGATCGGCAACTACGAAGTCCCGTCGCGCAGCTATGTCGGTCGCTTCAACTTCAAGGGCGCCGACCAGCAGAAGTTCGTCAAGGACCTCTCCGGCGGTGAGCGTGGCCGTCTGCACCTGGCCCTGACCCTGAAGCAGGGTGGCAACGTGTTGCTGCTCGACGAACCGTCCAACGACCTCGACGTGGAAACCCTGCGTGCGCTGGAAGAGGCGCTGCTGGACTTCCCCGGCTCCGCCATCGTGATCTCCCACGACCGCTGGTTCCTCGACCGGATCGCCACCCACATCCTCTCCTACGAGGACGATGGCAAGGTGACCTTCTTCGAAGGCAACTACACCGAGTTCGAGGCCGACCGCAAGAAGCGCCTGGGCGACGCCGCGGCCCAGCCGCACCGCGTGCGCTACAAGAAACTGGCGTAAGCGCGCCCTCGAGAAACCGCCCGCCGGCGTTGCCGGCCGGCGGTTTTTTCATGCCTGGAATTCAACGAGCCATGCGCAGGGGAACATGGGAACTGCGCAGGACACCTCCATCGGCGGTACCCGGGGGGCTCCCAAGCAGCATGCCTGAGCCTTCACCTAACTAAAGATGGGGGTGCATCGACGGCCGCGATGGTGTCAGCTCTGCTAGTGGTCTGCGCAGCCGATCCGTGCGCTCAATACCGCCTGCCCGGAGAGGCCGCGCCATATGGCGAAGCCCGGCGGAATCGAGTACCGGCATTGGCCGGGCGGACCAGCCGCTACCTTCGCTCGGCGCTGGCGCCTCGGGGTAGCGTTGCCGGTGGTGGCGGCTTGTGCGCTGTCTCCATCATCAGCAGTATGGCCGTTCGGCCTGTATCGCCGGCCTTGCGGCGGTACGACCGGGCGGGCCTTGAAGGGATGCGAGCGGTCGGGTGCGAATGCCAACAACAAACAAGCACGAATCATTGATCTCCCTGCAGGGGATCGGCAAGGGCTACCTCCTGGGGGGGCAGCCGCTGCAGATACTGAAAGACGTCTGCCTGGACATCTTTCCCGGAGAAAGCTGCGCGATCGTCGGCGCGTCGGGCTCGGGCAAGAGCACCCTGCTGAATATCCTCGGCCTGCTCGACCGCCCGGACAGCGGCGCCTACCGCTTCGCCGAGCACGACATCTTCAGCGTCGACGGGGACCGACTGGCGGCGATCCGCAATCGCCTGATCGGCTTCGTCTTCCAGAGCTTCAACCTGTTGCCGCGGCTGAACGCGCTGGACAACGTCGCGCTGCCCCTGAGCTATCGAGGGATGCCGCGCCGCGAGGCACTGGAGCGGGCCGAGGCGATGCTCGCCCGGGTCGGCCTGGCCGAGCGCGCCGGCCATCGTCCAGCGGACCTCTCCGGCGGCCAGCGGCAGCGCGTCGCCATCGCTCGCGCGCTGGTCGGCGAGCCGGCGCTGATCCTCGCCGACGAACCAACCGGCAACCTCGACGCGAGCACCGCGAAAGAAGTGCTGGAGCTGCTTCTCACGCTCAACCGCGAGCGCCAGGTGACCCTGGTGGTGGTCACCCACGATCCCGGCCTGGCCGCCCGTCTCGGGCGCCAACTGACAGTACGGCATGGCGAGGTGCACGAGGACCTGGCGGAGGCCTGCCGGTGAGCGCCAGCCCGTCGCCCCGGCAATTGCTTCACGAGGCCCTCGCCAGTCTTCGCGGGCTGGGGCGCCGCTCGCTGCTGGCGTTGCTGGGTATCGTCATGGGCTGTTCATCGGTGATCGCGATGCTGAACATCGGCAGCAACGCGACCGACGAAGCGATGAGCATCTTCAAGGACATGGGCACCGACACCCTGGTGGTGCAGTTCCCGTTCGCCCCGCAGGCGCCGATGCCGATGCCGGCGTCGCTCGACACCGAACCGCTGCTCCGCGACGTGGCCGGTCTGGAGCACCTGGCGGCGCTGGGCCTGTACTCGGCCCCGGTGACCTTTCACGGACGCACCAGCAACGCCAGTATCGTCGGCGCCAGCGCCGGGCTCGCAGCCGCCGCCAGGCTACGGCTGCGCGAAGGACGTTTCCTCTCGCACTTCGACGATCACGACACCTACGTGGTGGTGGGCGCGACAATCGCCGAGGCCCTGGGGGCGCCCGGCGATCCGCTGCGCCTCGGCGAGCAACTGACGGTCAACGACTATCTGTTCCGCGTGATCGGCATTCTCCAGCCGCAGGCCAGCGCCGCTCTCTTGCCGTTCGCCGCCAACGACTCGCTGTTCGTGCCGGCGCCGGGCATGCCGCGCCTGCAGCCGGCCGCCGAGGTCAGCCACGTGGTGGCGCGGGTCACGCCGGGAGCGGACGTCTATAGCGTCGGCGCGGCCCTGGGCGCGGCCCTGACGGCGCGGTTGCCCGGTCACGAGGCGCAGGTCCAGGTCTCGCAGCAGGTGCTCGATGGACTCAAGCGGCAGACCCGGACCTTCACCTACCTGCTGGCCGGACTGGGGATCATCTCCCTGCTCGGCGGCGGCGTCGGAGTGATGAACGTGATGCTGATGAGTGTCGCCGAACGCCGCCGGGAAATCGGCGTGCGCATGGCGCTGGGCGCGCGCCAGCGGGACATCCGCAACCTGTTCCTGATCGAGGCGGTGACCCTGACCGCCGCGGGCGCGCTGTCGGGCGCGGTGCTCGGCGTGGCGACTGCGTATCTCTACGCCAGGTTCTCCGGCTGGACCTTCTCTCTGGCCTACGCGGCCCTGCCGCTGGGGATGGGCAGTACCCTGCTGGTGGGGCTGTTCTTCGGGCTCTATCCGGCGGTCTCGGCGGCTCGCCTGCAACCGGTCGAGGCGCTGCGCGATGAATAGGTGGGGCCTGGGCGTGCTGTGGCTGGTCGCCGCTCTTCCGGTGGCGGCCAGCGTCAACCCGGCGCTGAGTCCGGACGTACCGAGCATGGCCCGCGAGCAGGGCAGGTCGGTACTGCTCAGCGAGCAGGTGATCGACCTCAGCCTGAGCGACGCGGTCTATCTTGGCCTGCGCAACAACCGTGGAATCCGTAGCGCCTACCTGCAACGAATCGCGCAGAAGTTCGACCTGCGGGTCGCCGCCGACGCCTTCAACCCGAAGCTGGTGGTGCGCGGCGACTATCGCGCCAACCGCGCCACCGAAGACCGCACGAGGACCAGCAATGTCTCGCCCACCGCGACCCTGCTTGGCGAATATGGCACTCGCTTCAGCCTGGCCTGGGTGAAGCAGTTCCGCACCGCCGACGAGGCCGGGCGCTACCGCAGCGATGGCCTCGACCTGACCGTCGTCCAGCCGTTGCTGCGCGATGCGGGCTGGGACGTCACCACCGCGCCGCTGCGCCTGGCACGTCTCTCCGAAGACGCCAATCGCCTGCAACTCAAGGCCAGCGTGTCGCAGACCATCAGCCAGGTCATCGGTGCCTACCGGGAGCTGCTGCGCGCCCAGGAGCAGGCGCGCATCGCTCGCGAAGCCCTGGCGCGGACCCAGGAGCTGCTCGAGGTCAACCGGGCGATGATCCGCGCCGGGCGAATGGCCGAATTCGAGATCGTGCAGACCGAGGCCGACGTCGCCAGCCAGGAGCTCAACGTCGAGGAGTCCGCCAACCAGGTCGACAGCGCACGCCTGGCCCTGCTGCAACTGCTGGCGCTGGACCTGTCGACGCAGATCCGCGCCAGCGATGCGCTGGCCGCCACGCCGATCGAGGTCGACCGCCAGCAGGCGATCAGGACCGCCCTGCAGCAGCAACCGGAATACCTGCAACGCCTGATCGGCAGTCGCCAGGCCGACCTCAACCTGGTGCTGGCGAAGAACCAGCGCCTGTGGGATGTCTCGCTGGTGGGCGGCGCCAGCCAGATCCGCGACCGCTACAGCGAGGGCGGTGGCGACAATTCACGCAGCTGGGACAGCTACGCCGGGGTACAGGTGGAAATTCCCATCGGCGACCTCAGCCGCCGGCAGGCCGAGGTGCGCGCCCAGGTCGACGTGGAGAACCAGAAGATCCTGATCGAGGATGCCCGGCAGACCCTGGAGCAGAACGTCATCGATGCGGTGCGCGACCTCGGCACGCGCTGGCGCCAGTACCAGATCGCCCAGCGCGCCACCGCCTTGTCGCGGCGCAAGCTGGAGATCGAGCGGGAAAAGCTGCGCGTCGGGCGTTCGAGCAACTTCCAGGTGCTGAGCTTCGAGACCGACCTGCGCAACGTCGAGAACACCCAATTGAATGCCCTGATCTCGTTTCTCAATGCGCAGACGCAGCTCGACCTGATCGTCGGCATGACCCTGGATAGCTGGGAGATTTCGCTCAATGACCACTGACCGGTTTTCCTTCCTGCGCCGGCCCGCATTGCCGCTCGCCGCCGGCCTGGCGGTTGTCGCGGCGCTGGCCTGGCTGGTCCTCGCCGGCGGCACCGCGAAACGCACGGAAGGGGAGCGCTGGGTCGCCGTACGGGCGGCCCCGCTGGTGCATCAGATCGGCCTGGTCGGACGCCTGGAACCGGGGCGCGTGGTGACCCTGGCGGCGCCCTTCGCCGGCAATGTCGAGGCGCTGCTGGTGGAGCCGGGACAGCGGGTCGCGGAAGGACAGGAGCTGCTGCGCATGGACACCCGCGAGATCGCCGTGCAGGTGCGCGAGGCACAGTCGGCGTTGCTCAAGGCCCGTCGCACCCTGCAGGACCTGCGCGACTGGGAGCGTGGCGAGGACATGGCGCGGGTCCGTCGTGCCCTGCGCAGCGCGCAGTTGGCGCAGAGCAGCACCGAGCGCAAGTTGCGCGAGACCCGCGAGCTGTTCCAGCGCGGGATCGTCCCGCGCAACGAACTCGACGATCTCGAACAACAGGCCAGCCAGCAGCGCATGGACCTGGAGGCGGCCCGGCGGGAAGTGGAGTCGACCCGCGCCAAGGGGCAGGGCGAGAATCGCCAGATCGCCGAAATGGACCTGGCCAACGCCAGCGTGAAATACGAGACGCTGCAGGCCCAGCTGGATGGCCGTACGGTGCGCGCGCCCTTTGCCGGTATCGTCGTCGCGGCGCCCGGCCTGGCTGGCGAGCAGGGCAGCCGCGAACCGGTGCAGGCCGGTAGCAAGCTGGGGCAGGGCCAGGCGTTGTTCGGCCTGGCCAGCGTCGAGCGGCTGAAGGTATCTGCGAAGGTTTCCGAACTGGATATCAACCAGTTGCGCGAAGGGCAGGCGGTGGAAATCAGTGGCGACGGCTTCGAGGGCACCACGCTGGCGGGCGTCATCGCCGCCCTCGGTGGTCAGGCTCTGCCCGGCATGGCCCAGGGAGGTAGCCCGCAGTTCGAGGTGACGGTATCGGTAGCGCCGCTCGATCCCCGCCAGTTGCAGAAGATTCGTCTGGGAATGAGCGCCAAGCTGACGGTCACCACCTATCGCAACGAACAGGCCATCGTCGTGCCGCCGGAGGCGATACGCCACGAGGGTGACCGGCTGTTCGTGGACTTTCGCCAGGCTCCCGGCGCCAGCGTGATGGCGCAACAGGTCAAGATCGGACGCTCCACGCCGGAGGGCGTGGAGGTGTTCGAGTTGCAGCCGGGTCTCGTTCGCGTGCCGTCATCGTCCGACCGATAGTTGGCAACCTAACTTTGGGTTGGCTGGGTCGCTTCGCGAGCTGCCAATTCTGGTAGGTACGCCCCGTCATGGTGCGTTTCTTCCCGACGCGGATGTTGACAGAGGTATCAGGATTCCTTCGCGACGACGCTTCGTCCGCCCTCCACGGCATTCACCGACCTTCCTTCGGAGGGTCAACCCCCTTCTTTCGCTAGGCTTTTCCAGAGCCGTGCTGACCGTACTCTGGCCCCCGTCGTTGACTGGTCCACTGCCCCTTCGTGGTGATTGCCAGCCCTGTCAGGCCTGCGTTCGCGGAGGTCGGCCAGGTGGGCATCTCGAGGCGCGGCGGGTTGGCAAACCCTATCGGATCTTTCCGATATCCGGTCTGTCCCGGCTCGTCGTGGGGACCGTCAGCGTCGGCACCGGATAGGACTCATGAGGTAAAGCCTCTCCCGAATCCCGGTACGCACGGCCAAGGCGGGTGGTGTGGTTCGCCTGGCAGGTGGATCGGACGGGAAGGCACAAGGTGGTCGTGGGGGCGGGTCGGCGACGATCCTGCCGCATGATCAAGGCTCGGCAACCGCGAGCGTTGCCAACTCACTGGAAGGATACAAAACAATGAAATCCATCAAGTCCCTGCCGTCCTTTGCTGCTCTTGCTCTCTGCCTGAGCGTTTCGTCCATGGCCAGCGCGGCCACCATCACCCCGGTCAACTCGGCCTTCACCGCACCTGGCACCATCAGCGTGAGCTCGCCGGCGTCGCTCAATCTGCCAGTGACCTGCAACATCACCTTCAAGGGCAAGACCGCCGCCGATGGCTCCTATGCCTCGATCGACAGCGTCACCGTCAGCGGCAGCAACACCCTGTGCAGCGTGCCGCAGATGACCGGCCTGCCGTGGAAGCTGACCGTTTCCAGCACCACTGCCGGCAAGGTCGATGGCGTCGGCTTCAAGATTCTCTCCTCTACCTGTGGCCCGAGCACCGTCAACGGTTCCTGGAGCAACGCCACCAACACCCTCAGCGCCAGCAATCAGTCGCTGGCAGGCAACTGCAAGATCAACAGCCTGAGCGTGAAGCCGACCCCGGCCTTCGTAGTCAACCCGTAATCCGGGCTGCCGCTGGCGCCCTCGGCGCCAGCGGTTTCGCGCTCCCGCTGCCAGGCGTCCTTCGCGGGCCGGCAGGTCCGAGGGAGTTTCCGCCGGAAGCGGCGCAGAACCTCGTTCGCACATGGAAAACGGTCTGGGGGAGGGTGTCCGCCAGGACGCTCAAGCAGGCCGACCATCGTGCCCCGTGCATTAGCAGTCCACCAGGGGTGAAACCTTGAACAACAAAAACGATATTTCCTGCCTGTTTGCCAGAAAACCATTGCCATTGCTCTGCGCCCTGATCGTCGGCGGACTGTTCGGCACGTCCCAGGCGCAAGCCGGCGGCTTCATGGTGCCGACCACCAACACGGCGGGCTGGGGCCGTGCGATGGCAGGCGGCTCGCTGTTTCCCAACGATCCGAGCGCCGCGTTCAACAACCCGGCGGCCATGGCGTTCATCGACAAGCGGATCGCCCAGTTGACGGTCAACTACGCCGATATCGACATCAAGTACAACGGCGATGCCTACGACTACCAGGGCAATCCCATGACCGGCGGCTACCAGGACGGGCCGGGCACCCCCGAGCTGGGTACCAACGATGGCGGCCAGGCCGGATTCGGCGCGTGGCTGCCGACCGGCTTCCTGGTCGTACCGATCAACGACCGCTTCGCCTTCGGTCTGAGCCAGGTCGTTCCGATGGGAATGCGCAGCACCTGGGACCCGAACTGGAAAGGCCGCGATTTCGCGGTGGACACCAAGATCGAGACGATCGGCCTGACCGGCTCCCTGTCGTTCAAGGTCAACGACAACTTCTCCCTGGGCGCCGGGGTGATCATCCAGCGCACCTCCGGCTTCGTCAGCCAGAACCTCGATCTCTATGCCTCGGCCGCCAACTCCCCGGGCATGGGCGGGATTCCGTTCCCGGCCTCGAACTCGTCCGCGCTGATGCGGGTCAAGGTGGACAACACCTCGCCCGGCTTCTTCGCCGGCGCGGTGTGGAAGCCGACCGACCGCGACACCCTGGGCTTCGCCTACCACGCGAAGATCCGCAACAAGCTGAAGGGTCACTACAACCTCTACGACCACGACGGTGGGCTGACCGAGGGCGCCATCGAGGGCGGCACCCCGGGCCTGGCCTATCCGGGCCTGGACCTGCGCATGGGCGCTTCCGCCTCGGCGCGCCTGGATATCCCCGCCTACGCCTCGCTGGACTGGGTACACCAGTTCAACGACCGTCTGAGCCTGGGCGCCAGCGCCACCTGGACCGAGTGGTCGTCGTTCCAGGACCTGACCCTCAAGTCCCACGGCAACACGATCGTCTCCATCCCCTACACCTACCGGAACACCTGGACCCTGGCGGTGGGCGGCGACTACAAGGTGACCGACCAGTGGACCATGCGCGCCGGGGTCGCCTACGACCAGACGCCGACCCACAATGCCACCCGCGACCCGCGGATTCCCGACGGCGATCGCTACTTCGCCTCCCTGGGCGCCGGCTATCGCTTCCAGTCGATGCCGGAGTTGTCGATCGACGCGGCCTACTCGCGGCAGTTCGTCAAGGAGGTGCCGTTGAAGACGGTCAACCAGGATCGCCTCGGCGGCGGACGCCTGGATGGCAAGGCAACCAGCAAGGGACAGGTGTTCAGCCTGTCCGCGACCTACGACTTCTAGACCCGGCCGTAGGCAGAGAAAGGGCCTCCCCCGTCAGGGGGAGGCCCTTTCGCATCTGGCGCCGGGATGCACGCGAACGGTGCCCTCGTCGCCCTTCAACAGTGCGTGGCCACCCCGGGAGGCAGCCTGGTTCCGGGCGCGTGCTCTGGCCCGAGCCATTCTGGCGGACGCGGAAAGTTTCAGTTTTGCACCATAAAGATTCATCAATGCGTCATTTCGCACTTTCTAGGTGCCGCCTGGCTTGTTAGAGTCACGCGCAAAAAATTGTTCACAAAACTAGAAACCGGTGAGAAAAATGACGCAATCCGTCGACGCTTTCCTCGAGCGCCTGAAGCGGCGCGATCCCGATCAGCCCGAATTCCACCAGGCGGTGGAAGAGGTGCTGCGTTCCCTCTGGCCGTTCCTCGAGGCCAACCCGCACTACCTGGAAGCCGGCATCATCGAACGCATCGTCGAACCCGAGCGGGCGATCCTGTTCCGCGTGCCCTGGGTCGACGATCAGGGCCGGGTACGGGTCAACCGTGGCTACCGGGTGCAGATGAGCAGCGCCATCGGCCCGTACAAGGGCGGCCTGCGCTTCCACCCCTCGGTCAACCTCGGGGTGCTGAAGTTCCTCGCCTTCGAGCAGGTCTTCAAGAACTCCCTGACCACTCTGCCCATGGGCGGCGGCAAGGGCGGCTCCGACTTCGATCCGAAGGGCAAGAGCGACGCCGAGGTGATGCGTTTCTGCCAGTCGTTCATGAGCGAGCTGTACCGTCACGTCGGCGCCGACCTGGACGTGCCGGCCGGCGACATCGGCGTCGGCGCGCGTGAGATCGGCTACCTGTTCGGCCAGTACAAGCGCCTGTCCAACCAGTTCACCTCGGTGCTGACCGGCAAGGGCCTGAGCTACGGCGGCAGCCTGATCCGCCCGGAGGCGACCGGCTTCGGCTGCGTCTACTTCGCCCAGGAAATGCTCAAGGATCGTGGCCGCGGCTTCGACGGCCAGCGGGTGGCGATCTCCGGCTCGGGCAACGTCGCCCAGTACGCGGCGCGCAAGGTCATGGAAATGGGCGGCAAGGTGATCTCGCTGTCCGATTCCGAAGGCACCCTGTATGCCGAGGCGGGGCTCTCCGACGAGCAGTGGGAATACCTGATGGAGCTGAAGAACGTGCGCCGCGGGCGCATCCGCGAGATGGCGGAGCAGTTTTCCCTGCAGTTCCTCGAAGGGCGCCGGCCCTGGGGCCTGGCCTGCGATATCGCGCTGCCCTGCGCGACCCAGAACGAACTGGATGCCGAGGATGCGCGGCGCCTGCTGGCCAACGGCTGCGTCTGTGTCGCCGAAGGCGCCAACATGCCCTCGACCCTGGAAGCCGTCGACCTGTTCCTCGAGGCCGGCATCCTCTACGCGCCGGGCAAGGCGTCGAACGCCGGCGGGGTGGCGGTGAGCGGCCTGGAAATGTCGCAGAACGCCATGCGCCTGCGCTGGAGCGAGGGCGAGGTGGATACCAAGCTGCACGGCATCATGCAGTCGATCCACCATGCCTGCCTGCTGTACGGCGAGGAACAGGGGCGGGTCAACTACGTGAAGGGGGCGAACATCGCCGGCTTCGTCAAGGTCGCCGATGCGATGCTGGCGCAGGGCGTGGTCTGAGGTCGTCCCATCGAGGAAAAAAACGGGGCTCCAGGGGAGCCCCGTTTTTCCTTGTGCCGGTTATTCCGCGGGACGCGGCGTGGTCTCCGTGCTGGCCGGCAGCAGCGGATATTCGACGCGCGGCTGCTTGCCGCTCAGGCTGTGCAGGAAGGCGACTATGTTCTCCACGTCGTCCGGCGCCAACTGCTTGCCGAGCTGGGCGTTGCCCATGATCGCCACCGCGTCCTTGAGTTCCCAGACCTGGCCGCTGTGGAAGTACGGCGCGGTGAGGGCGACATTGCGCAGGGGCGCGGCGCGGAATACGTACTCGTCGCTCTGGGTCTTGGTCACGGTGAAGCGGCCCTTGTCGCCGCTGGGCAGGACGCTAGCGTCGGGCTTCTTCACCAGGCCGAACGGGAAGTAGGCCTGGCCGCCCAGGTTGATGCCGTTGTGGCAGGCGCTGCAGCCACTGTCCATGAACGCCTTGAGGCCTTTCTTCTGCTGCGCGTCGAGGGCCTTTTCGTCGCCCTTGAGATACAGGTCGAAGGGCGAGTCCGGAGTCACCAGGGTCGCTTCGTAGGCCTCGATGGCCAGCGCCATGTTGTCGAAGCTGACCGGCTTGCCGGCCTTGGGGAAGGCCTTGCGGAAGGCGTCCACGTATTCCGGGATGCTGCCCAGGGTCTGTTCGACCAACTGCGGGGTACTGTGCATCTCGACGCTGTTCTGGATCGGGCCCTTGGCCTGCTCCCCCAGGTCCTTGGCGCGGCCATCCCAGAACTGCGCGGCATTGAACACGGCGTTGAAGACCGTCGGCGAATTGCGTGGCCCCTTCTGCCAGCCGTGACCGACCGACGTCGGTACGTTGTCGGCGCCGCCGGTGCCGACGTTGTGGCAGGTGTTGCAGCTGAGCACATGGCTGCGTGACAGGCGCGGGTCGAAGAACAGTTTCTTGCCGAGTTCGCGCTGTTGCTCGCTGATGGGCTGGCCGCGCAGCTCGGTGACCTGCTCGGGGATGGGTTTGAACAGCGCGCTGGCCTGGTCGTGCAGGGCATCGGCCAGGGCGAGGGGCGTGGCGAACGACAGCAACAGGCTGCCAAGCGGGAGCAGTTGCGAGGACTGCATCTTTTTTTCTCCTTATCAGGCGTTACAACCGGTCCTGTGAGGAGAGGCCAGCGGCGCGCTGCCCGGCTTGACGTGGATCAAGCGCACCGGGATCGATGCTGCGGATGGTTGTCGCAGCGTGCTTCAGCGCTCGCGCAAGGCCCGGGCCAGCGCTTGGTCGCGGTCGCGCTGCCAATCGGCGTCGCGGTCGTTCCACTGGCGTTCCTCGAAACGCCGCCGCTCTTCGCTCCGCGCCATCGACCGGCATTGCTCGAAGCCGTCGCCCCAGCCGCTGGCGTAGATCGCCTCGCGCAGGTAGCGGGGGACGTCCTTGCGGAATTCGCCGCTGATCGAGCCGGCCGCCTGGCGGCCGCTGCCGCAGCCGTCGTCGAAACCGTCGGCATAGGCGGGTGGGTAGCCCTGGGCGAGCAGGTGCTGGTGGGTGTTTTCGCAGCCGCCGAGCAGGGTGGCGGTGAGCAGGAGCAGGGCGAGGACAAGCACGCCGAGACGCGAAGAAGACATGGCTGGGACTCCTCGACCGCCGGGACGGGCTCCCGGAGGTTCGCGCCGGGCCCGCTGGCAGGTCCGGCGCGAGTCTAGGTCGGCATTGGTGAGGAATTCGTCAAGCCGATGTGATGACGATGCGATGACCGCCGCCGTCCAGCGCCTGGTCGCCGATCCTCACCGGCAGGAAGCGTTCGATAACCCGGCGGTTGCTTTGCAGATGGGCGCTCAGCCGCGGCGTGGTGAAGCTGCCGGCGCCGGCCAGGGCCATGGGCAGCAGCAATTGGTCGGCGAGGTGCTCGTCCGCCGCGCAGCCGCTTTCCATCCAGCCGATGGCTTGCGTCGCGACCTGTTCCGCCACCCGTTCGGCGCTGACGCCGGCCTGGCCGAAGGCGCAGAAGGTCGCGCAGATGTGCTCGCAGTCGATCCGCAGCAGCAGGGCGTTGCCCGGCCCCTGGTCCTCCGCGAGGAACTCCAGCTGGCGTTCTTCGTCGCTCCAACCGAGGCGCTGGCGGACCCTCTCCAGCTCGCGCTCGCCGACGTGCCCGGGAATCCCTGCGAGCAGCGCCCGCGCCTGGCGCCGCAGCGCCGCGCCGGGATGCTCCAGTTGCAGCGGCCGCCAGCGCGCCGGGCGTACCCGCGCCAGCAGCTCGCCACCGCCGGTGGGTACGAAGCCGTGGCGCAGCAGTTCCAGGTCGACTTCCGCGCCCATCCGCTGCAACAGCGGCAGCCAGCTGTCGCGGAGAAAGTCCGCCGGCGGCGCCAGTGGATTGTGGGTGCCGCCGCTGATCCTCACCCGGCTTTCGCCGTTGGCCGCGAGCAGCGCCGGCAGCAAGGTTTGCAGTACCAGCGAGCAACTGCCGGCGGAGCCGATGGCGAAGGCGTAGTCGCCGGCGCGGATCGCACCGGGCCGGAACGCCAGCTCGCGTGAGCCGAGCTCGGCACCCTCGACCTCGGCCGCGCAGATTTCCGCCGCCGCGCGCACCGCGGTGAGGTGCTGGCGCAGCAGCCCCGGACGGCTGCGCCGGCCACGGATGTTGCGGATGCGCAGCGGCTGGCCGCTGGTCATCGACAGGCTCAGGGCGCTACGCAGGATCTGCCCGCCGCCTTCGCTGCCGTCGAGTTCGATGAGGTCCTTTCTCATGAGGTTTCCCTTGTGTATTGCCATATCTTGTCGTGGAGGTAGCGATCCAGCAGTCGGCTGTCCTGGCGCGCGCCGGTTGGTTGGGCGGCCCCTCGTTCGGCCTGGAGCAACTCCGCTTCGATGAAGCGTTGCAGCGCCAGGCGCGGAGGGCCGTAGGCCGATTCGTCGCGCTGACGCTTGAGGCTCAGCAGGGCATCCAGCTCTTCGCGCAGCGACGGGTCGTCCAGCGTGGCTTCCACTAGCCTCTCGAACGCCACCGGCGGCAAGCCCAGGCCTGCATCCAGCCAACGCACCGCGAACAACGGGCGCAGGACGTAGAGGTATTTCTTCAGCCGGACGCTGTCGCCCTTCAGGTAGCCGCGGTAGTTCTTGCGTGCCATCGACAGGTAGTGATGGCGGCTGCCAGGTACGGAGTGAAAGGCGTTGCCCAGCCAGAGCAGTTCCTCGCGCACGCCAGGCTCTTCCCGATACACCAGCGGCGAGCCGAGCCACTCCAGCAGGGCCGGGTTGGATTTGCGCATCAGGCGCAACGCCTTGCGCAGCTCCCAGCCGCTGATGTCCAGCTCGTCGCTCAGCGGGCGTTCTATCACGTCGCGAGGTTCCTCGACGCGCTGATACCACTCGGGCTGATGCACATAGACGAAGCGTACGTCGTAGTCGCTGTCCGGCGAAGCGAAGCCCCAGGCCCGGCTGCCCGACTCGCAGGCGTAGAGCACGACTACGTCGTGCTCGCGTTCGATCCGTTCCAGCTCATCCAGTACCCGCTCGCGCATGGCGGCGGGGAGCGGATGGCGTTCTTCCCTGTTCATTTCGATTCTTCCCCAGCGGGCGCCACAGGGCGCCCGTCATCCTTTCACGCACACCACCTGACGCAGGGTGTGCAGCACTTCCACCAGCTCGCGCTGGGCTTCCATGACCCGGTCGATGTCCTTGTAGGCCATCGGGATCTCGTCGATCACGTCGGCGTCCTTGCGGCATTCGACGTGGGCGGTGGCGCGCGCCTGGTCGGCGACGCTGAAGACCTTCTTCGCCTTGGTCCGGCTCATGGTCCGCCCGGCGCCGTGGCTGCACGAGCAGAACGCTTCCTGGTTGCCGAGGCCGCGGACGATGAAGCTCTTCGCCCCCATCGAGCCGGGAATGATGCCGAGCTGGCCCTTCTGCGCGGACACCGCGCCTTTGCGGGTGACCAGTACCTCCTGGCCGAAGTGGCGCTCCTTCTGCACGTAGTTGTGGTGGCAATCGACCGCCTCCAGGTTGGCTTCGAACGGCTTGCGGATCACCTGGCGCGCCGCCTCGATTACCGCGTGCATCATCAGCGCGCGGTTCTGCCGGGCGAAATCCTGGGCCCAGCCGACCGCTTCCACGTAGTCGTCGAAGTGCCGGCTGCCTTCCTCGAAGTAGGCCAGGTCCTTGTCCGGCAGGTTGGCGATGTGCTGGCGCATGTCCGCCTTGGCCAGTTCGATGAACAGGTTGCCGATGGCGTTGCCGACCCCGCGCGAACCGCTGTGCAGCATGAACCAGACGCGGTCGGCCTCGTCCAGGCAGACCTCGATGAAGTGGTTGCCGGTGCCGAGGGTTCCCAGGTGCTGGCGGTTGTTGGTCTTCTCCAGCCTCGGGTGCTTGTCGGTGATCGCCTTGAAGCGACCGGCGAGCGCCTTCCAGGCCTGGTCGGCGGCCTCCGGTACCTCGTGCCAGGCGCCGCGGTCGCGGCGGCCGAAGGTCTTGCCGTGGGGTACCGCCTGCTCGATAGCGCTGCGCAGGCCGTGCAGGTTGTCCGGCAGGTCGGCGGCGACCAGCGAGGTGCGCGCGGCGATCATTCCGCAGCCGATATCCACGCCCACCGCGGCCGGGATGATCGCGCCGAGGGTAGGGATCACGCTACCGATGGTCGAGCCCTTGCCCAGGTGTACGTCAGGCATCACCGCCAGGTGCTTGAAGATGAAGGGCATCTTCGCCGTGTTCAGCAACTGCTGGCGCGCTTCCTCCTCCACCGGGACGCCCTGGGTCCAGAGCTTGATCGGCTTGCCGCCGGCCACTTCGAGGATATTCATGTCTTTCATCGTGCTTTCCTTGTGCTCCGCGCCGTCTTGTCGACGGCGCGGCTATCGTTCGTGATCAGGCCTGCTTCAGCGTGACCAGTCCGTTCAATACCTGGTCCAAGCCACCGAATACCGAAATCCGGTCGATGCGCTCGGCCACCCGCTCCAGGGTTTCCAATTCCTTCAGACGCAGCGCGGTCGGGTTTTCCTCCATGACCTTCGCGGTATTCAGCAGCGAGCGGGTCGCCGAGGTTTCCTCGCGGCGGCGGATCACATTGGCCTGGGCCGCCTTCTCCGCCTCCACCACCTGCGCCAGCAGGGTCTTCATTTCGCCCGGGAGGATGATGTCGCGCACGCCCAGGCCGCTCACTTCCAGGCCGCTGTCTTCCAGCTTGGCGGCCAGGTGGGCGCTGACCGCTTCGTCGATCGACTGCTTGTTCTCCAGCAGTTCGTCGAGGGTACGGGTGCCCACTGCCGCCCGCAGGCCGAACTGCAGTTCGCGGTACAGGTACTCCAGCGGCTTGCTCAGCCGCGAGAAGGCGGTGAGTACGTCGTTGTAGCGCCAGTTGGCGGCGAGGTTCAGGCGCAGGCTGACCTTGTCGCGGGTAAGGATCTCCTGGCCGCTGACCTCCAGCGCCTGGATACGGGTGTCGACCAGTTCCACGCTGACTTGCCGGTTGTAGCGCCAGAAACCGTATTGTCCGGCTTGCAGCAGGCCGGCAAGGGCGCCGTCGACCTTGAGCACGCCGACCTGGAACGCCGGCACCTGGACCAGCAACACTGCGTCCAGGCCCGCCAGGGCCCGGCCGCGCAGGTTCGGCTGGTGCAACTGGGCGACCAGCGCGGCAGACAATCGATAGTCCTGGGTCAGGTCGATGCGCTCCAGGCGCTGCTCGGTCTGGCCTTTCCAGTACAGTCGGCGGCTGCCCGGTGCGAGCAGCTCCACCAGCACGCCGTCCTCGTAGCGCAGGCCGGCCTCGTTGTCGCCCAGGTCCATCCGGGTGAAATAGCGCTCCACCAGTTGCGGTTCGCTCTGCCGCAGGTAGCCGGCCAGGCGGTGTTCGAACTGCGGGGTGTTCAGGCTGAAGCTTTCCAGGCTCAGGCGGTCGTACGGATCGAAGCGGCGGTAGGTGCCCGGTTCGAGCACGGCGAGGAAGTCGCCTTCGGAGTACAGCAGGCCGCGTTCGTTCTTCTTCACGATAAAGCGCTTCAGCATTTTCATCTCTTCATTCCTTTCATTCTTCCGTGGTGCCGGTGTTGCCGGCCCGTCGAGCGTCGCGGGTGGAGCGCGGAGGAGGTTGGCCTGGCGGACGTCCTGTCCATGCGATCGATTCCCTCGATCCCCGGCCTGCCTTGCCCCGTGCCCGAACCGCGGGCCGGACGGGCCGGCGGCGGCTTCGGCTCCCTTGCGTTGTCCGGCCTTCCTGGCCGCTTGCGCAGTTCGCCTCGGCCACACCGGCGGGTGTTGCCATTGAGTGATTGCCGTTAAGGCAACGTTCGAGCGGGAGTCGAACCCGCGACAGACCATTTCGTGGATGGTTGCTCTACCAGGCTGAGCTATCGAACCGCGAAGCGGCATTGCCGTCATTCGCGAATGACCGTCGTTGTTGCGGGCGGCATGCACGACGCCGACACCAGGGGTGGGCTCGGGCACCGGCGGGACTGGAGTCCCGACCCGTCGGCCTGCATGGGCGATGCGGTCGAGATGGATATAGCGAGCGGCGTGCCAGGTTTTTATCGATGAGACTGTTTATTGATTAACTATTTGATTTTAAAGGTGAATAAATTTTTTATCGCGATTCGTCGGCGAATTCGATGGAGAGATGCCTGGCTATTTCTATATATTTTCATATCGATCTTTATCTTGAAGGATAAGCAGTGATGAAACGCACGGTCGCCATCGGCTTCATCGGCGCCACCCTCGACCGTCTCGGCAAGGGCGCGGCGCGCTGGCAAAAGTGGCGGCCGAGCATCGGCCTGTGCCAGCAGCCGGACCTGCTGATCGACCGCCTCGAACTGATCCACGGCAACGACGCCCGCGACCTCGGCCTGGCCGAGCGGATTCGCGCCGACATCGCCGCGGTGTCGCCGCATACCGAGGTCCGCCTGCAGCAGATGGAACTGCGCAACCCCTGGGACTTCGAGGAGGTCTATGGCGCCCTGCACGATTTCGTCAGCGCCTACCCCTTCGACACCGAGCGCGAGGACTACCTGGTGCATATCACCACCGGGACCCATGTCGCGCAGATCTGCTGGTTCCTCCTTACCGAGGCGCGCTACCTGCCGGCCCGGCTGGTGCAGACCTCGCCGTCGCGGCGCAAGGACGAGGCGCGCCATCCCGAGGGCTCGGCGACGCTGATCGACCTCGACCTGTCCCGCTACGACCGCATCGCCTCGCGGTTCCGCCGCGAACAGGAGGAAAGCCTGGCTTTGCTCAAGTCGGGAATCGCCACGCGCAATGCCGCTTTCAACCGCTCCATCGAGCAGATCGAGCGGGTCGCCGTGCGTTCGCGGGCACCCATGCTGCTGGTGGGGCCGACCGGTGCCGGCAAATCGTTCCTCGCCCGGCGCATCTATGAACTCAAGCGCAGCCGGCACCAGCTCGACGGGCGTTTCGTCGAGGTCAACTGCGCCACCTTGCGCGGCGACGGCGCGATGTCGGCACTGTTCGGTCACGTCAAGGGCGCCTTCACCGGCGCGCAGAATGCGCGCGAAGGCCTGCTGCGCGCAGCCGACGGTGGCATGCTGTTCCTCGACGAGATCGGCGAGCTGGGCGCCGACGAACAGGCGATGCTGCTCAAGGCTATCGAAGAGAAGCGCTTCTTCCCGCTGGGTTCGGACCGTGAGGTGGAGAGCGACTTCCAGCTTATCGCCGGGACCCACCGCGACTTGCGCGGACGAGTGGCCGAAGGCCTGTTCCGCGAGGACCTGTTCGCCCGCATCAACCTTTGGACCTTCGAGCTGCCGGGCCTGGCTGGACGCCGCGAGGACATCGAGCCGAACATCGACTTCGAACTGGAGCGGCACGCCCGCGAGCAAGGGCGGCAGGTGCGTTTCAACCTGGAGGCCAAGCGTCGCTACCTGGCCTTCGCCGGTTCCAGCGAAGCGCGCTGGGCCGGCAACTTCCGCGAGCTGTCGGCTTCCATCACACGGATGGCGACCCTGGCCGACAGCGGGCGGATCGACGAGGCGCTGGTCGAGGAGGAGATCCTCCGCCTGCGCCAGGCCTGGGGGCTCGATGCGGGCCGGGAGCCACTGGCCGATCTGCTGGGGCAGCGGGTGGAGGTCCTGGATCTGTTCGACCGCCTGCAACTGCAGGCGGTGCTGGAGGTGTGCCGCGGGGCTAAGACCCTTTCCGAGGCGGGACGCCGGCTGTTTGCCGTTTCGCGCCAGGACAAGCGCAACCCCAACGACGCCGACCGGCTGCGCAAGTACCTGGCGCGTTTCGGCCTGGACTGGGCGCAGATACGCGCCTGAACACCACTTCGGGATATCCTTGGCGTCTTTTCACGGGCTCCAGGGACGAATGCCGATGAGCGAGATAATGGACGTCGAGCGGCTGCGCCAGCGCTGCGCGGCCGGCGAAAGCTTCAAATACCTGTATTTCTGGGGACATCGCCCGGCGACGGATGACAAGGTCGGCAAGAGCTGTTTCAGCCAGTGGTACGAGGCTTCGTTCAAGCTCGACGGGGTGCGCTACGCCAGCGCCGAGCATTACATGATGGCGGCCAAGGCACGCTTGTTCGACGACCCTAGGTTGCTCGAGCGCATCCTGGCGGCGCGCAGCCCAGGCGAGGCGAAGGCCCTCGGCCGCGAAGTCGCCGGCTTCGACGAGGCACGCTGGAACGCCGAGCGGGTGGGAATCGTGATCGAAGGCAACCTCGGCAAGTTCGGCCAGAACGCTTCGCTGAAGAAATACCTTCTGGGCACCGCCGACCGGGTGCTGGTCGAGGCCAGCCCGGTGGACGCGATCTGGGGCATCGGCCTGGCCGCGAGCGATCCCCTGGCAGCCGAGCCGGCGACCTGGCAAGGCCTCAACCTGCTCGGCTTCGCCCTGATGGAGGTGCGCCGGAGGCTGGCTCAGTAGTAGTACCAGCGCAGCTCCAGCTTCACCTCGTTGATCGGCTTGCCGACATGGCTGAACTCGCGTTCGGCGCTCAGGCGCAGGCCGAGGTCGCGGCCCAGCTCGACCTGCTGGACGAAGCCCAGGCTGCGGCGCACTTCACCGTTGTGGAAGTAGTCGCCCTTGGCCTCCAGGGTCAGGTTGCCCAGCGGGTTGCGCCACAGCAAGCCGCTGTCGAAGCCCACGGCCGGGGCGATGGCGGCGGCGAAGTCCCTGTTGTTCTCGATCCGCGCGGTGCCCATGGCGTAGAGCAGCAGGTCGTCGCCGAACATCCAGCTGCCGCCGGCGCCGCCGTTGAGGTGGCTGACCAGGTTTTCGTCGCCGTCCTCGCCCGGCACCCGCTCCAGGCCGCCGGCGACCTGCCAGGACAGCGGCTTGAGCAACTGGTTGCGCGGGGTCAGCGAGCGGATGGTGACCAGGTCGAGATTCTGCAACTGCCAGCGGTTGCCTTCGTACTGGCGCAGCTTGAGCTGGCCGATCTCGATCTGCGCGCCGAGGGGGAAGCCATAGGCGTTATCGGCGAGGTCATGGTAGGCCATGCGCAGGCCGTACTCGGCGAAGGCGCGGTCATCGCGGCTGCCGACGCCGAACTGCCAGGTCCGTGACTCGTGGCCGTCTTCCGGCTGGCCGGGGCGCTCGACCTGGAGGTCCGGCGGCGGGTTGCGGTTGATCGCACGCAACAGGTTGTAGCTGCGCGAGGCGATGCCGCTGTCACGCGCCTGACCGGTGGCGCGGTAGCGCACCAGGCGGAAGGCGGCGTCCTGGATCAGCGCCTGGCGCGGCATCGGCAGGGCCTTGAAGTCGGGAGCGTCGAGCAGGCTGTCGTCGTCCGCCAGGCGCTTGGCCCAGTCGCGCTCGGCATGGTCGAGCGGTTCGGCGCGGGCGAGCAGTTCCTTCTCGCGCGACGGCCGGTAGTCGATGCGCTCGATCAGCCCGGCGTTCTTCACCGCGCGCACGGTGTCGGTGGGGATCGCGGTAAGCGGGAACTGCTCGGTCAGCTCGATGCCCGGGCGGGCGATCTCCATCAGTTCGAGCAGGCGGAACGAACAGTTCTCGTCGAAGAAGTAGTAGTCGAAGCGGACCTGCTTGAGTTCCCAGACGTGTTCGACCATGCGCCCGGTCTCCTCGGGCGTGAGGTTCAGCTTGTATTCCCAGAGATCGCGGTTCTCCAGGCGGCTGTATTCGGCCAGCTTCTCCCGGTACGGGACCAGCGCGAACAGGCCGGGATAGCCGCCCATCAGGCCTTTCCAGGCATAGAGGATGCTGTTGTCCATGCCTTCGATGTAGGCGCCGAAGTTCAGCGCGTAGCTGAGCAGGGCAGTGTTGTTGCTGGTGACGTCGGCCTGGTCGATGCGCAGCAGGGTGTGGCCGAACATCGACGACGGGCTGTTCAGGTAGGCCGCGGGGAACACCAGCACCGCGCTGTGCGGGTTGATGTCGCGGTACCAGTTGTCGTATTCGCCGCACTGCGGCTGCGGCAGGTCGTCGAGTTGCAGTTGCTGGCGCAGCCAGCGGGTGCGCGCCGGGTAGACGCACTGGGCATGCTTGTCGCCAAGGCTGGGCGAGGCATAGAGCGCCTTTAGCGTGGCCGCCAGTTCGGCGTCCGGGTGGCTCTCGCCGTTGTCGGCGAGGAAGAACCGCTCGTCGTCGACGTAGCTGCGCCAACCGCCGAGCTTGCCGCGTTCGTAGTGGCCGAGGGCGATCCAGTAGGGATCGGCGGCCAGTTGCTGGAGGCGGGCCTCGGGAACCGTGGGCGCAGCCAGAAGGGGGGAGCAGGCGCACAGCGCCATCCAGGGCAACAGGCGTTTCGGCATCGGCAAGGCTTAATGCTTGGGGAAAGGGGCCTGCCCGCGAACGGGCAGGCGGCGAGGCTCAGGCCTGCTCGGCGTACTTGGCCAGGCGGGCGTCCTGTTTCAGGATCGCCTGGGTGTTGGCATAGACGTCGGCGGCGGTGGCGTCGGACTTGTTGAAGATCTCGGAGAAATGCTCGTGGGTGACGGCGGCGAAGTGCTCGCGGTCCTGCGGTTGCACGCCCAGCACCACGGCATAGGTGGTCAGCGCTTCGCCATTGCCCTTGGCCATGTCTTCGGACAGCTCGTCCATCATGCTGCCGAGCACCAGCAGGGGCTTGCCGCCATAGGACAGCGCGCCGTTGGTATGGCAGCCGTTGGTGCCGGTGGTCATGCCGAAGGTGTTGTTGCCGGAAGTGCCGTTGGTGGTCGCCGCGACCACGTGGGTGGCCACGCCGCGCTGGCCTTTGAAGAGCATGTTGCCCCAGCCGCAGCCGGCGCCGCCGGGAGCGTCGGCGAAAGCGTTGAAGGAGGCGGCGGCGAACAGGGTACCGAGCAGAATCCGTTTCATCGTTTGTTCTCTCTTGAGGTGGATCGGAGCCATCTGGAGCGGGCCAGCGACGCCGTGAGCTTTTCGGAATGCCACTGGGGTGTCAAGGCACCGAATGGGTGGCAGCGCGCAATGCCGGGCGAAAATTGACCGGCGTCAGCGGCAATCCGCTTGGAACCGTCCAGACTTGGGAAAGTTCTGGTCGGTCTGAGCGAAACCGGCCTTGGTCAGCCGTTCCTCATGCAGGAGGTGGATATGAGCGCTTTCGACCCCGCTACCGCCCTGGAAACCCTGGCGACCGAGTACGCGGCACGCGCCGCGGCGATCCGTCGGGACCTGGCGCGCAGCCATTCGCCGGACTTCGCCGAGCAGGCGGTGCAGCGCCAGAACGACGAAGTGCTCGAAGGCCTGCTCGCCGAGGCGGAGGCGGGGATGCGTCAGGTCGGCCTGGCCCGCCTGCGCCTGGCGGAAGGTCGCTACGGCTACTGCGAGCGCTGCGGCGAGGCCATCGAACCGGCGCGCCTGGCCGCCCTGCCTGCGGCGGAATACTGCCTGCGCTGCGCCGACCTGGTACATCGGTGAGATAGCGCCATCCGCGCCTTGTCAGTGGCGCGAGGCTGGGGGGAGAATGCGGGCGACGACACCCCGCGGCGATCTGCCGCCCGATGCAAGGATTCCCGATGCCCGATTCCGTCGCTGCCGGCCTGCGCCTGGCGCCAGAAGAACTGACCCGCCCGTTCGCTCCCGAGCAATTCGCCTTCGACACCACCGATGACCTGGAGCCCTTCCGCGGCGTGCTGGGCCAGGAGCGTGCGGTCGAGGCGCTGCAGTTCGGTGTGGCGATGCCGCGTCCGGGTTACAACGTATTCGTCATGGGCGAGCCGGGGACCGGACGCTTCTCCTTCGTCAAACGCTATCTGCAAGCCGAGGGCAAGCGCGTCGCCACGCCCTCCGACTGGGTCTACCTGAACAATTTCGACGAGCCGCGCGAACCTCGGGTGATCGAGCTGCCGCCGGGCAGCGCGACCGAATTCAGCGCCGACATCGACCGTCTGATCGACAACCTGATGTCGACCTTCCCGGCGGTCTTCGAGCATCCGGCCTACCAGCAGAAGAAGAACGCCGTCGACCGCGCTTTCAACCAGCGCTACGACCGCGCCCTGGACTCGGTGGAGCGGCGCGCCCTGGAGAAGGACGTGGCGCTGTACCGCGACAGCGCCAACGTCGCCTTCACCCCGATGAAGGACGGCAAGGCCCTCGACGAGGCCGAATTCGCCCAGTTGCCCGAAGCCGAGCGCGAGCGTTTCCACAAGGATATCGCCGCCCTCGAGGAGTACCTCAACGAGGAACTGGCGAGCCTGCCGCAGTGGAAGCGCGAGTCGAGCAACCAGTTGCGCGAGCTCAACGAGGAAACCATCACCCTGGCCCTGCAGCCCCTGCTGGCGCCTCTGGTGGAGAAGTACAACAACAACCCGGGCGTCTGCGCCTACCTGCAGGCGATGCAACTGAACCTGCTGAAGACCGTGGTCGACCAACTGGTCGACGACAGCCGCACCGACGCCCAGCGCAAGCAAGGGCTGATCGAGCAGTACGCGCCGAACCAGGCCATCGTCCACCACGCGACCAGCGGCGCGCCGGTGGTGTTCGAGTCGCACCCGACCTACGACAACCTGTTCGGCCGCATCGAGTACAGCTCGGACCAGGGGGCGCTCTACACCAGCTACCGGCAGTTGCGTCCGGGGGCGCTGCACCGGGCCAACGGCGGCTTCCTGATCCTGGAAGCGGAAAAGATGCTTGGCGAGCCGTTCGTCTGGGACGCGCTCAAGCGTGCCCTGCAGTCGCGCCAGTTGAAGATGGAGTCGCCGCTGGCCGAACTCGGCCGCCTGGCTGCGGTTTCCCTGACCCCCCAGGTGATCCCGCTGCAACTGAAGGTGATCATCATCGGCTCGCGGCAGATCTACTACACCCTGCAGGACCTCGATCCGGACTTCCAGGAGATGTTCCGGGTGCTGGTGGACTTCGACGAGGACATCCCGCTGGGCGAGGACAGCCTCGAACAGTTCGCACAGTTGCTCAAGACGCGCACCTCGGAAGAGGGCATGGCGCCCCTCAGCGGCGCGGCGGTGGCGCGACTGGCGACCTACAGCGCGCGCCTGGCCGAGCACCAGGGGCGGCTTTCGGCACGGATCGGCGATCTGTTCCAGTTGGTCAGCGAAGCCGATTTCATCCGTCAGCTGGCGAACGAGGAGGTGATCCAGCTCGGCCACATCGAGCGTGCCCTCAAGGCCAAGCAGACCCGCACCGGACGGGTGTCGGCGCGGATCCTCGACGACATGCTGGCGGGGATCATCCTGATCGACACCGCTGGCGCCGCGGTCGGCAAGTGCAACGGACTGACCGTGCTGGAGGTGGGCGACTCGGTGTTCGGCGTGCCGGCGCGGATTTCCGCGACCGTCTATCCGGGCAGCAGCGGCATCGTCGATATCGAGCGCGAAGTCAACCTCGGCCAGCCGATCCACTCCAAGGGCGTGATGATCCTTACCGGCTACCTGGGTAGCCGCTACGCCCAGGAGTTCCCCCTGGAAATCTCCGCCAGCATCGCCCTGGAACAATCCTACGGCTACGTGGACGGCGACAGCGCCTCGCTGGGCGAGGTCTGCACGCTGATCTCGGCACTGTCGCGGACGCCCTTGAAGCAGTGCTTCGCCATTACCGGCTCGATCAACCAGTTCGGCGAGGTTCAGGCGGTCGGCGGCGTCAACGAGAAGATCGAGGGCTTCTTCCGCCTCTGCGAAGCGCGCGGCTTGACCGGCGAGCAGGGCGTGATCATCCCGCGCGCCAACGTCACCACCCTGATGCTCGACGAGCGCGTATTGCAGGCGGTGCGCGCCGGGCAGTTCCACGTCTACGCGGTGCGCGAGGTGGACGAGGCGCTGGCGCTGCTGGTGGGCAAGCCGGTCGGTGCCCAGGACGAGAAGGGACGCTTCCCGAAAGGCAGCGTGAACGATCTGGTCGTGGCGCGCTTGCAGGAGATATCCGAACTCGGCATGGAAGAGGACGACAAGGAAAAGGACAAGCCGGCGGAGAAAGAGACCGTCGCGGCGAAGGACAAGGCCGCGGCGAAGAAGGACTGAGTCCGGCGCGTTGCCGGAACCTGCCGAGGGCGGGGCTGGAAAGCCCCGCCCTCGTGCGTTTCAGCCCTGTGGACAAGTTCCCGCCGGCGCTATGCGGAACCTGGCGGCAGGTGTAGGCTCAAAACTGGGAACCCCCGTGAGGATGCCGCCATGCCGCGTAACCTCTGCCTCATCCGCCCTTGTCTGGGGCTGACCACGCGAATCGAATGCGTGGTCAGGCCGCTGGCCGGAGAGAACGGACTCTGGACCCTGCTTTGCGCCGCCGGCATGTCCGGCTCCCAGCCTTCGGCGATCAAGGCCCAGGGCCCCTTCCACGGACCGCTGGTGGCCGAAGGGGTGTTGCAGGCGATTGCCGACTGCCTGGCCCAGCAAGGCTATATCGAAGCCGTCGACCCGCCGATCTGGCGCCTGCACCTGCAGGGCGAACTGCGCCGACTCAATGGCGAACGACGGCCGCATGTCGGCGACTACCTGTTTCGCCCGGAATCCTGAGCGGCGCCTGGGCAAAGCCTGAGCAATCCGGCCAAGGCCCCGTGCCATCATCGCTGGCGGGATCCATCCCGGCTCGGTGCACATATTTATCCACAGATTTTCTGGATAAAAACCGCCGGCCGCTGCGTTATACTCGCCGCCCCATTTCCCCCTGCACATACACACAAGAGACCATGGAACGCTTTTTCGAAAACGCCATGTACGCCTCGCGCTGGCTGCTGGCTCCCATCTACATGGGCCTGTCGCTGGCGCTGCTGGCGCTGACCATCAAGTTCTTCCAGGAAATATTCCACGTCATCCCGAACATCTTCGCGATGGCCGAGGCCGACCTGATCCTGGTCCTGCTCTCGCTGATCGACATGGCTCTGGTCGGCGGCCTGCTGGTCATGGTGATGATCTCCGGCTACGAGAACTTCGTTTCGCAGCTGGACATCGACGAAGGCAAGGAAAAGCTCAACTGGCTGGGCAAGATGGATTCCGGCTCGCTGAAGAACAAGGTGGCCGCCTCCATCGTGGCGATCTCTTCGATCCACCTGTTGCGCATCTTCATGGACGCGAAGAATGTGCCGGACAACAAGCTGATGTGGTACGTGATCATCCACATGACCTTCGTGCTCTCGGCGTTCGCCATGGGCTACCTGGATAAGCAGACCCGTCACTGACGACCCTCTCCAGTGTTTCGCTCGCGCCGCCCGGCCGTTGTAAAACGGACGGGCGGCGGCGTTTCCGGCTTGCGTTGCCTGTCGCCTGGGCAAGACTTTCCTGTGATATCGGGCGGACGCCGGGAGCGGGCGTCCTTCGCATCGTCGGGGCCTGGCGGCCGGACGATGCCGGGAATCGGGCCGGCGCTGTCGGGACCGAGGCGGTTGGCGGAAACCTGGAGGCTTCCGCTGCCTGCGCAACCTCGAGAGGTTCGCGATGAACATGCAGGATCTCGCCGGCCGGGTCCAGGCCGGACATATCGACGCCTTGCACCTGGTGTCGCTGGAGGGCGGCATCTATGTCCTGGAGGCGCAGATGGGCGACCGCGCCTATCCGGTGGAGGACGATCTCGGCCAGCCGGTCAGCCTGCGCTCCGTGGAGCATGCGCGCCAGGTACTGCGCGGGCTGGACAGGGTTCCGGTGGAGTTGGTGTGCGCCGATGTCGATGACGAGATGTGTGGCCTCCTGGCCGAGTCGGGTTCGTTTATCGGCGGGCTGCCGCTGTCGATCCGCCAGGGTTGAGCACAAGCGGCTGCGCCGGTAGGGGGGAAGGGCCTTCTGTGCTAGGCTGGCCGCCCTTTTTCGACCCCACAGCGGAGCAGCGCCATGAGCGAACTCAACCTGACCACTGACGAAGCCCGTGTCAGCTACGGCATCGGCCGTCAACTGGGCGACCAACTGCGCGAGAATCCGGTTCCAGGCATGACCCTGGACGCAGTCCTGGCCGGCCTGTCCGATGCGTTCGCAGGTATCGACAGCCGGGTTTCCGGCGAGGCGCTGTCGGCCAGCTTCCAGGTGATCCGCGAACGCATGCAGGCCGAAGCCCAGGCCAAGGCCGAAGCCGCCGCTGGCGAAGGCCGCGCCTACCTGGCCGAGAACGCCAAGCGCGAAGGCGTGACCGTGCTGCCGTCGGGCCTGCAATTCGAAGTGCTGAGTACTGGCGAGGGCGCCAAGCCTTCCCGCGAGGATACCGTGCGCACCCACTACCACGGCACCCTGATCGACGGCACCGTATTCGACAGCTCCTACCAGCGCGGCCAGCCGGCCGAGTTCCCGGTGGGCGGCGTGATCGCCGGCTGGGTCGAAGCGCTGCAACTGATGAACGCCGGCTCCAAGTGGCGCCTGCACGTACCGAGCGAACTGGCCTATGGCGGCCAGGCGGTCGGCAGCATTCCTCCGCACAGCGTGCTGGTGTTCGACGTCGAACTGCTGGAAATCCTCTGAGGCGCATCGGCCCCAGGAAGGAGTGAAACGCCCCGTCGACGCATCGACGGGGCGTTTTTCATTGCGGCATCAGTAGCGGGCATCCAGCGGACGCTTGTCCTTCGGCCAGTCCTTGATCTTGTCCGGGAAGTCCGGGCGCGGCTGGTGCGAAAAGTACTCCGCGACGTCCACTGCGTCCTGGTCGCTGAGGCCGCCCTGGCCGAGCGGGAAGCGTTCCTGGAAGCCGATCGGCATGTTGTGCTTGACGAAGGCGGCAGCGGTGAAGGTCCGCGCCATGCCGGCGCCGATATTGAACGACTCGTCGCCCCACAGCGGTGGGAAGAGCATCTCGCCGGCGCTGTTCCTCAGCCCCTCGCCATTCTCGCCATGACACACCGCGCATTGTCGGGCGTAGACCTTGCGGCCGTTCTCCGGGTCGGGCTTCAGCGCCGGGTCGACCTTGCCGACGCCGCGGCCGGCGACCTTGTCCTGCGGCCGGGTGTTGTTCTTCATCCAGTCGAAGTAGGCCACCATCGCCTGCATGTCGGCAGAGTCCGGCGGCAGAGGCTTACCGTTCATCGAGCGCCGGAAGCAGCCGTTGATGCGCTCCTCCAGGCCGATGACCTTTCCCGCCCGGGGCGCGTAGCTGGGGAAGAACGCCGAGACGCCGACGAAGGGCGAGCCGTCGGCTACGGTTCCGGCGTTCAGATGGCAACTGGTGCAGTTCAACTGGTTGCCGACGTTCGCCGGCAGCAGCTCGCGGGTCTCCAGGTGCAGGCGCATGCCGCGTACCACCTGTTCGGCGTTCGGCGCCGCGAGCATGTCCGCCAGGCGTGGAGAGACGAAGGTCGAGGCCGGGCCGTTGCCGGCCTCGATCTGCTGGCGCAGTTTCTTCACCTGGCCGGCATCGATCGACGAACCCTGGTTGCCCCAACTGCTGCGGACGAAGCTGAGGATTTCGGCGATTTCGCGGTCTTCCAGCTGGGCGAAGCCGGGCATGGTGTAGACCCGCGAGTGGGTTGCGGTCTCCGCGGTTTTCCAGCCGGTAAGGGTGATATGCAGTAGCGTGCTCGGGTTGGCCGAAGCGACCGTGGGGTTGCCGGCCAGCGGCGGGAACATACCCGGGACGCCGCTGCCGTCCTTGCGGTGGCAGTCGGAGCAGAACTGCGCGTAGCCGAGACCGCCCCGCGAGCTGTACAGGTCGACCGGTGCTGCCAGTGGGCGTTCGCTGTCGGGCATGGGCAGGTCGTCCTTGCCGGCCGGCAGGGACTTCAGGTAGCTGGCGATGGCCAGCAGATCGTCGTCGCTGAAGTGCTGGGTGCTGTGGTGGATGACATCGGTCATGCTGCCGGACACCGTGGCGAAGCGGTTCTGCCCGGTCTTCAGCAACTGCACGGTGTCCTCCACCGTCCACAGGTTGCGCAGGCTCAGCGCTTGCCATTGTTCGACGGTTTCGCCGGCGAGGTAGAACTGCCCGGAACGACCGGCTTCGCTCATGGCTTTTTCCTGGAAGGCGATGCCGCGCGGAGTATGGCAGGCGCCGCAGTGGCCGAGCCCCTGTACCAGGTAGGCGCCGCGGTTGATCGCCGGGTCCGCGTCGCTGGAGGGCGTGAACGGCGCGTCGTCGAGGAACGCCCAGTTCCACAGCGACAGGCCCCAGCGCTGGTTGAACGGCCAGCTCATCGCGCTCGGCGTATTCGCCTGGGTGACGGGTTGCACGCCGTGCATCAGGTAGGCGTACAGCGCACGCATGTCTTCTTCGCTGATCTTGGCGTAGGACGGGTAGGGCATCGCCGGATAGAGATTCACTCCCTCGGCGGTCACCCCCTTGCGCATGGCGCGGTCGAACTCTTCGAAGCTGTAGCGGCCGATGCCGGTCTCCCGGTCGGGAGTGATGTTGGTCGAGTAGATGGTACCCATTGGAGTCTTCAGCTCCAGGCCGCCGGCCATCGGCGCGCCCTGCGGGCCGGTATGGCAGGCGATGCAGTCGCCGAGCTGGGCCACGTAGCGGCCTTTTTCGATGAGCGCAGCGTCCGTGGTCGGTTCGCTGGCATGGAGCAGGGGAACGATGGAGCACAGCGCGCCGAGCAAGCCGAGGCGCGGGAAAGAAGCAGGCATTTCCTCATCCTTAGGCGTAGGCCTGGGGCGGTCCCCTCGGCCACGGTCCATTCTTTTTTTCGTTATGCGGCCGTCGACAGGACGACGGTCACGCCGCTGTTGTAACGGCTTTCAGGCGAGGTCGGCTTGATGTGGATCAGGCAGGAATCCCTATCGCAGCGAGGGGCTGCCGGCGTGCTCGGGCGAGGCGTTGCGGAAAGACCGGGACATGAGGAAAGTGACTCCGGGAAGGTCGTCCGTGACCTTCCCGGAACCGGCCGGAGGCGCCTTTGCCTCCGTTCGTGCGATCCGCCTCCCGGGCAGCGGCGCACGGATGACGCGTCCTGGCGTCATCGCAAAGGCTCAGCGCAGGGCGCGGGCGTAGCAGAAGAGGAACAGGTTGCGTACCAGCTCCTTGAGGATCAGCGGTTCGCTCGAGTTCAACTCGTGCAGGTCCAGGCCGCCCTGGTCACGCAGTTCGTCCAGCGCGTCTTCTTCCAGGACTGCGCAGATTTCCCCGGTTTCCCGGTGCAGGATCCGCAGGTAGGGGTGTGGCCGATCAAGCCAGGCATCGATCAAATAAGTCATGGCGCTCATCTCCGTGACAAGACTGTGAGATGAGAATAATTCTTATTATCGTAATAGCAAGTCTTGATCGTGCCTTTCGTCGCAAAACGAAAACGCCGCCGTGAAAACGGCGGCGTTCGTCACAAGTCGAGCCCGGTTCAGTGGGTACGGGCGACAGCGAATTCGCTGAGTTCGACCAGGGCGGAGCGGTATTCGTTGTCCGGCAGCGTATCCAGGCAGGCGATGGCGCGGGCGGCGTAGTCGCGGGCGAGGTTGGCGGTATAGTCCAAGGCGCCGGCAGCCTCGACGGCGGCACAGACGCTCTCCAGGTCCTGGCTGCCACCTTGCTGGATGGCCTTGCGTACCAGCGCGGCCTGCTCCTCGGTGCCGTCGCGCATGGTGACGATCAGCGGTAGGGTGGGCTTGCCTTCGGCGAGGTCGTCGCCGACGTTCTTGCCGAGGGTCGCGGCGTCGCCGCGGTAGTCGAGCAGGTCGTCCACCAGCTGGAAGGCGATTCCCAGGTAGTCGCCGAAGCGGCGCAGTGCCTCGGACTGTTCCTCGCCGGCCTGGCACAGCGCGGCGGCGCTGTGGGTCGAGGCCTCGAAAAGCATCGCGGTCTTGCCGCGGATCACTTCCATGTAGGTCTCTTCGGTAGTGCTGGCGTCGCGTACCTTGGACAATTGCAGCACTTCGCCCTCGGCGATCACCCGGGTGGCCTGGGATATGATGCGCATGACCGGCATGGAACCCAGCTCGACCATCATTTCGAAGGAGCGGGCATAAAGGAAGTCGCCTACCAGCACGCTCGGCGCGTTGCCCCACAGGGCATTGGCGGTGGAGCGGCCGCGGCGCAGGCCGGAGGCGTCGACGACGTCGTCGTGCAGCAGAGTGGAGGTGTGCAGGAATTCGATGGTGGCGGCCAGCAGGCAGAGGTCGTCGCCCTTGTAGCCCAGGGTTTTGCCGGCGAGCAGGACCAGCAGCGGGCGCAGGCGCTTGCCGCCGGCGGAGATGATGTAGTCGCCGATCTTTTCCACCAGGGGAACGCGGGAGGTGAGTTGGCGACGGATGATCCCGTCGACGGCGGTGAAATCTTCCGCCACCACGCGGTAGAAGGCCTGGGGTTGCATCAGTGACAATAGCTCCACAAAGATTGCGCGGCATGCTAGGTGGCAGGGGGGGGACTGTCAAGGAAAGGCCCGTGGCACTTGCCTCGGCCTGGACCTTTCCGTACAATCGCGGGCCCTGAACTTCCTTGGCATACCCTGCCTTACGCAATTGCACGGGCGTCCGATCCGACCCCATGCAGCCATGCCGGCCGATTCCTACTTCTATAAAGCGTCGGGTGAGCAGGTTTAACGGAGATACACATGTACGCAGTGATTGTTACCGGTGGCAAGCAGCACAAAGTCACCGAAGGCGAATTCCTCAAGGTCGAGAAACTCGACGTCGCTACCGGCGAAGCGATCGATTTCGACCGCGTCCTGCTGGTTGCCAATGGCGAAGACGTGAAAATCGGCCTGCCGGTCGTCGAAGGTGCGAAGGTTACCGCTGAAGTGGTTTCCCACGGCCGTCACGACAAGGTCCGCATCATCAAGTTCCGCCGTCGTAAGCACCACATGAAGCGTCAGGGCCACCGCCAGTGGTTCACTGAAATCAAGATCACCGGCATTCAGGCCTAATTCCTTTCTGGAGGATATGACTCATGGCACACAAAAAAGCTGGCGGTTCTACCCGCAACGGCCGCGACTCAGAAAGTAAACGCCTTGGCGTGAAACTGTTCGGCGGCCAGGCTGTAAAGGCTGGCAACATCCTGGTTCGTCAGCGCGGCACCAAATTCCACGCCGGTTACGGCGTTGGCCTGGGCAAGGACCACACCCTGTTCGCGAAAGTGGACGGCGTGGTCAAGTTTGAGACCAAAGGCGCCTTTGGTCGCAAATACGTGAGCATCGTTGCTGCCTAAGCAATAGCTCGCTGAAAAAGCCCTGTCTCGCGACGGGGCTTTTTTGTTTCTGCGCCGGCTTCCGGCCATGCCCTGCTTTCGGGGCATCCTGTATCCTATGTTTTTTTCTGTTAACCCGCCCTCGTGGTGGGAGGCATATCCATGAAATTCGTCGATGAAGTATCAATCCACGTGAAAGCCGGTGACGGCGGCAATGGCCTCATGAGCTTTCGTCGCGAGAAGTTCATCGAAAAGGGCGGTCCCAACGGCGGCGACGGTGGCGACGGCGGTTCCATCTACCTGGAAGCCGACGTCAACCTGAACACCCTGGTCGACTATCGCTACACCCGCCGTTTCGATGCCCAGCGCGGCGAGAACGGCGGCAGCAAGGACTGCACCGGGGCCAAGGGCGACGACCTGATCCTGCCGGTGCCGGTCGGTACCACCGTGATCGACGCCAATACCCAGGAAATCATCGGCGACCTGACCGAGCCCGGTCAGCGGCTGATGGTCGCGCAGGGCGGCTGGCACGGCCTCGGTAACACCCGTTTCAAATCCAGTACCAATCGGGCGCCGCGCCAGACCACCCCGGGCAAGCCGGGTGAGGCGCGCGACCTCAAGCTGGAACTGAAGGTGCTGGCCGACGTCGGCCTGCTGGGACTGCCGAATGCCGGCAAGAGCACTTTCATCCGTGCAGTGTCCGCGGCCAAGCCGAAGGTGGCCGACTATCCGTTCACCACCCTGGTGCCGAACCTCGGCGTGGTCAGCGTCGGTCGCTACAAGAGCTTCGTGGTCGCCGACATTCCCGGCCTGATCGAAGGTGCCGCCGAAGGCGCCGGGCTGGGCATCCGCTTCCTCAAGCATCTGGCGCGGACCCGTATCCTCCTGCATCTGGTGGATATGGCGCCGCTGGACGAAAGCGATCCGGCCGATGCCGCCGAGGTCATCGTTCGCGAGCTGGGTCGCTTCAGTCCGGCGCTGACCGAGCGTGAGCGCTGGCTGGTGCTGAACAAGATGGACCAGATCCTCGATCCGGCCGAGCGCGAGGCGCGCAAGCAGGCGGTGATCGAGCGGTTGGGCTGGGAAGGCCCGGTCTATGTGATCTCCGCCCTGGAGCGCGATGGCACCGAGGCGCTCAGCCAGGACATCATGCGCTATCTCGACGAGCGTACCCTGCGCCTGGAAGAAGATCCGCAGTATGCCGAGGAGCTGGCCGAACTCGACCGGCGTATCGAGGACGAGGCGCGGGCCCGTCTGCAGGCGCTGGACGATGCGCGCGCGCTGCGGCGTTCGGGGCTGAAGAACGCCGGTGCGGTGGATGACGATGATTTCGATGATGAGGAAGACGACGGCGACGGTCCGGAGATCTTCTACGTTCCCTGATGGCGTGATACCCCGCCGGGCGGGCCGGCGGGGCTGAAGAGTCGAAGCCTGGGCTTCTAAGGTTGAGGGTATGCGGGACAAGGTGACTGGCGCGCGGCGCTGGGTGGTGAAGATCGGTAGCGCCCTGCTGACGGCCGATGGCCGTGGGCTGGATCGCAATGCCATGGCCGTTTGGGTCGAGCAGATGGTGGCGCTGCATTGCGCCGGCATCGAGCTGGTGCTGGTGTCGTCCGGCGCCGTCGCCGCCGGTATGAGCCGCCTGGGCTGGGTGTCCCGACCTAGCGCGATGCACGAACTCCAGGCCGCCGCCTCGGTGGGACAGATGGGGTTGGTGCAGGCCTGGGAGTCCAGCTTCGCCCTGCATGGCCTGCAGACTGCCCAGGTGTTGCTGACCCATGACGACCTCTCCGACCGCAAGCGCTACCTGAACGCCCGCAGCACCCTGCGGACCCTGGTCGAGCTGGGCGTGGTCCCGGTGATCAACGAGAACGACACGGTGGTCACCGACGAGATCCGCTTCGGCGACAACGACACCCTGGCGGCACTGGTGGCCAACCTGGTCGAGGCCGACCTGCTGGTGATCCTTACCGATCGCGACGGTATGTTCGACGCTGATCCGCGCAACAATCCCGATGCCCAACTGATCTACGAGGCGCGTGCCGACGATCCGCAGCTCGATGCGGTGGCCGGCGGCAGTGCCGGCGCCCTGGGGCGCGGCGGAATGCAGACCAAGCTGCGGGCGGCGCGCCTGGCGGCGCGTTCCGGCGGGCATACGGTGATCGTCGGTGGGCGTATCGAGCGTGTCCTCGACCGCCTGCGCGCCGGCGAACGCCTCGGCACCCTGTTGACTCCTGATCGCAGTCGCAAGGCGGCGCGCAAGCAATGGCTGGCCGGCCACTTGCAGATGCGCGGCACCCTGGTGCTGGATGATGGGGCGGTGAAGGCGGTGAGCCAGGATCACAAGAGCCTGTTGCCGGTTGGGGTCAAGGCGGTCCAGGGCAGCTTCCGTCGCGGCGAGATGGTGGTCTGTGTGGACCAGGGCGGGCGCGAAGTGGCGCGCGGCCTGGTCAACTACAGTGCGCTGGAGGCGCAGAAGATCCTCGGTCAGCCGACGGATGCCATCGAGGCCTTGCTCGGCTACGTGGATGGGCCGGAGCTGGTGCATCGCGACAATCTGGTTCTGGTCTGAGGAGAGGGCGAATGCGCAAGCTCGCGGGGTTGCTGGGTGGTCTGCTGCTGTTGCCGGCGCTTGCCGGGGCGGAGGAGATCGGCGAGGTTTCCACGGTGTTCAAGTGGGTCGGGCCGAACGACAAGATTGTCGTCGAGGCTTTCGACGATCCCAAGGTGCAGGGTGTGACCTGCTATCTGTCGCGCGCCAAGACCGGTGGGGTCAAGGGCGGCCTGGGGCTGGCGGAGGATCGCGCCGAGGCGTCGATCGCCTGTCGCCAGGTGGGGCCGATCCAGTTCAGTGGCGAACTCAAGGATGGCGAAGAGGTGTTCAAGCAGCGCACTTCGCTGGTGTTCAAAAGCATGCAGGTGGTGCGCTTCTTCGATCGCAAGCGCAATGCCTTGGTCTATCTGGTCTACAGCGACCGGGTGATCGAAGGTAGTCCGCAGAACGCGGTGACGGCGATTCCCCTCATGCCCTGGCCGACCGCTCGCTGAGGCGAGCGAGTCGCGGGCAATAAAAAACCGGCCATTGGCCGGTTTTTTATTCGAGCAAGGCGTGCCTTAGGCGGCAGCGGTGCTGAGGGCCTTGATGTGGCCGCTCAGACGGCTCTTGTGACGAGCAGCCTTGTTCTTGTGGATGATGCCTTTGTCAGCCATGCGGTCGATCACCGGTACAGCGGCGGTGAAGGCGGCCTGGGCTTTTTCCAGGTCCTTGGCGTCGATGGCTTTCACGACGTTCTTGATGTAGGTGCGCACCATGGAGCGCAGGCTGGCGTTGTGGCTGCGACGCTTCTCAGCCTGTTTGGCGCGTTTTTTGGCGGAAGGTGTGTTGGCCACCGTCGAGCTCCTCGAAAAAAACTGGGTAAATAGCGAACAAATTAAGGCCGCGAATAATGCCGTCGCCTCCAGGGGTTGTCAAGGGGCTGCGCATGCGGCCGGAAAGATCGGCGACGGATGTCGCCTGCTTTCTTGCGGGTGATTTATTCCGGCGCGCATTCTACACTCGGCGCGCCCTTGCGGACCGCCGTTCGGCGGCGAGGGCGCACTCGCGCGATGAACCGGCCCGGCCGGTCGCGGTCTTGGACAGGATCAATTTCGACATGCCGGCAGCCCGACATCCATGAATCTTCTCAAATCATTGGCGGCGGTGAGTTCCATCACCATGCTGTCGCGGGTCCTCGGCTTCGTCCGCGATACCATCCTGGCGCGGATCTTCGGTGCCGGCCTCGCCACCGACGCCTTTTTCGTCGCCTTCAAGCTGCCTAACCTGTTGCGGCGGATCTTCGCCGAGGGGGCGTTTTCCCAGGCTTTCGTGCCGATCCTGGCAGAGTACAAGAACCAGCAGGGCGAGGAGGCGACGCGGACCTTCATCGCCTACGTTTCCGGCTTGCTCACGCTGGTGCTGGCGCTGGTCACGGCGCTCGGCATCCTCGCCGCACCCTGGGTTATCTGGGTCACCGCGCCGGGCTTCGCCGATACCCCGGAAAAGTTCGCCCTGACCACCGACCTGCTGCGGGTGACCTTTCCTTATATATTGCTGATCTCGCTGTCGTCCCTCGCCGGCGCGATCCTCAACACCTGGAACCGCTTCTCGGTGCCGGCCTTCGTGCCGACCCTGCTGAACGTCGCAATGATCGGCTTCGCGCTGTTCCTCACGCCTTATTTCGATCCGCCGGTCATGGTGCTGGGCTGGGCGGTGCTGGCCGGCGGCCTGTTGCAGCTCCTCTATCAACTGCCGCACCTGAGGAAGATCGGCATGCTCGTGCTGCCGCGCCTGAACCTCAGGGACAGCGGCGTCTGGCGGGTGATGAAGCTGATGCTGCCGGCGATCCTGGGGGTCTCGGTGAGCCAGATCTCGCTGATCATCAACACCATCTTCGCCTCGTTCCTGGCAGCCGGTTCGGTGTCCTGGATGTACTACGCCGACCGCCTGATGGAGCTGCCTTCCGGCGTATTGGGCGTGGCGCTGGGGACGATCCTCCTGCCGATGCTGGCGAAGACCTATTCGAACAAGGATCGCCATGAGTACTCGCGCCTGCTCGACTGGGGCCTGCGCCTGTGCTTCCTGCTGGTGCTGCCCTGTTCGCTGGCCCTGGCGATCCTCGCCGAACCTCTGACCGTCTCGCTGTTCCAGTACGGCAAGTTCACCACGGTGGACGCGGCGATGACCCAGCGCGCGCTGGTGGCCTACTCCGTCGGCCTGCTCGGCATCATCCTGGTCAAGGTTCTGGCGCCGGGCTTCTATGCCCAGCAGAACATCCGTACGCCTGTGAAGATCGCGCTCTTCACCCTGGTTTCCACCCAACTGATGAACCTGGCCTTCATCGGCCCGCTTCAGCATGCCGGCCTGGCCCTGTCCATCGGCCTGGCCGCCTGCCTGAATGCCGGGCTGCTCTACTGGCAACTGCGCAAGCAGCGTCTGTACCTGCCGCAACCGGGCTGGGCGAAGTTCCTGGTCAAGCTGGTGGTCGCGGTGCTGGCGATGTCGGCGGTGCTGCTGGCCACGATGCACTGGCTGCCGGCCTGGGAGCAGGGCGCCATGCTGGAGCGATTCCTGCGCCTCGGCCTGCTGGTGGTTGCCGGTCTCCTGGCCTATTTCGGTATGCTCGCGCTGCTGGGTTTCCGCCTGCGCGACTTTTCCCGTCGGGCGGTGCTGTGAAGCGCGTCCGGGCTGGCGGCGGGATCATGCCGTTTTGCCTGTTGTCCGGCGCCCGGTACGCGTATAATCGACCACTTTCTGAGCAATAAGCGTGCTATGCAGCTGCTTCGCGGACTACACAACCTGCAGCCCCTGGCCGGGGGCTGCGTCGCCACCATCGGTAACTTCGACGGCGTCCACCTCGGGCACCAGGCTATCCTGGCGCGTCTGCGCGAGCGCTCGCTGGAGCTGGGCGTACCCAGCTGCGTGGTGATTTTCGAGCCGCAGCCGCGCGAGTTCTTCTCCCCCGATTCGGCGCCGGTGCGTCTGACCCGCCTGCGCGAGAAACTCGAGTTGCTGCGTGGGCAGGGCGTCGACGTGGTGCTCTGCCTGGCCTTCAACCGCCGCTTGCGCGAGCTGTCGGCAGCCGAGTTCGTCCGCCAGGTCCTGGTCGATGGACTGGCGGTGCGGCACCTGGAAGTGGGCGACGATTTCCGTTTCGGCTGCGACCGCTCCGGTGACTTCGCCTTCCTGGTGAACGCCAGTCGCGAGCAGGGGTTCACCGTCGAGGCGGCCGCCACCGTCGAACTGGACGGCGTGCGGGTGAGCAGCACGCGGGTCCGCCAGGCCCTGGCCGAGGGCGACCTGCATCTCGCCGAGCGCCTTCTGGGGCGTCCCTTCAGCCTGAGCGGACGGGTCCTGCATGGACAGAAACTCGGCCGGCAACTGGGCTCGCCCACGGCCAACATTCAACTGAAACGGCGCAAGGCGCCGTTGAACGGGGTCTACCTGGTCAGTACGCTGGTCGATGGCCAGCGTTGCCAGGGGGTGGCGAACATCGGCACCCGCCCTTCGGTGAACGGCGACGGCCGTCCCCATCTGGAAGTGCACCTGTTCGATTTCGCCGGCGATCTATACGGCCGGCATCTGCAGGTGACCTTCCACCAGAAGCTGCGCGACGAGCAGCGTTTTGCCTCCCTGGAGGCACTCAAGGCGGCGATTCTCGCGGATATCGCCGCCGCCCGGGCCTACTGGCTGGGCCAACCGCTTGATTGAAGAGATCCTGAACAGGCCCTGAGATGACCGACTACAAAGCGACGCTAAACCTTCCGGAAACCGCCTTCCCAATGAAAGCCGGCCTGCCCCAGCGCGAGCCGGAAACCCTGAAGTTCTGGAACGACATCGGTCTGTACCAGAAGCTGCGGGCCATTGGCGGCGACCGTCCGAAGTTCGTCCTGCACGATGGCCCTCCGTACGCCAACGGCAGCATTCACATCGGTCACGCGGTCAACAAGATTCTCAAGGACATCATTGTCCGCTCCAAGACCCTGGCGGGCTACGACGCGCCCTATGTGCCGGGCTGGGATTGCCACGGCCTGCCCATCGAGCACAAGGTCGAGACCACCCACGGCAAGAATCTTCCGGCGGACAAGACCCGCGAACTGTGCCGCGAATACGCGGCCGAGCAGATCGAAGGGCAGAGGGCCGACTTCATCCGCCTGGGCGTGCTCGGCGAGTGGGACAACCCCTACAAGACCATGAATTTCGCCAACGAGGCGAACGAAATCCGCGCCCTCGCGGAAATGGTCAAGCAGGACTTCGTGTTCAAGGGCCTGAAGCCGGTCAACTGGTGCTTCGACTGTGGTTCGGCGCTGGCCGAGGCCGAGGTCGAGTACGCCGACAAGAAGTCGCCGACCATCGACGTCGGCTTCCCGGTGGCGGATGCCGACAAGCTGGCCGCGGCCTTCGGCCTGGCGGCCCTGGACAAGCCGGCGCAGATCGTCATCTGGACCACCACGCCCTGGACCATCCCGGCCAACCAGGCGCTGAACGTGCATCCGGAGATCGACTACGCGCTGGTCGATGCCGGCGATCGCTACCTGGTGCTGGCCGAGGCCCTGGTCGAGTCCTGCCTGGCGCGCTACCAGCGCGAGGGCAAGGTGGTCGCCACCGCCAAGGGCGAGGCGCTGGAACTGATCAACTTCCGCCATCCGTTCTACGAGCGCCTGTCGCCGGTCTACCTGGCCGACTACGTGGCCCTCGATGCCGGCACCGGTATCGTCCACTCGTCGCCGGCCTACGGCGAAGACGACTTCTATACCTGCAAGCGCTACGGGATGAGCAACGACGACATCCTCAGCCCGGTGCAGAGCAACGGCGTCTACGTCGACTCGTTGCCGTTCTTCGGCGGCCAGTTCATCTGGAAGGCCAACCCCAACGTGGTGGCCAAGCTGGAAGAGGTCGGTAGCCTGCTGGCCCACGAAACCATCAATCACAGCTACATGCACTGCTGGCGGCACAAGACGCCGCTGATCTATCGCGCCACCGCGCAGTGGTTCGTCGGCATGGACAAGCAGCCCAGGCAGGGTGCTTCCCTGCGCGAGCGAGCGCTGGAAGCCATCACCCAGACCGAATTTGTCCCGGGCTGGGGCCAGGCGCGCCTGCACGGAATGATCGCCGGGCGTCCCGACTGGTGCATCTCGCGCCAGCGCAACTGGGGCGTACCGATCCCGTTCTTCCTGCACAAGGCCAGCGGCGAACTGCATCCACGCACCGTCGAGCTGATGGAAGAGGTCGCGCAGCGAGTCGAGAAGGAAGGCATCGAAGCCTGGTTCAAGCTCGACGCCGCCGAGTTGCTCGGCGAGGAGGCCGCGCAGTACGACAAGATCAACGACACCCTGGACGTCTGGTTCGACTCCGGCACCACCCACTGGCACGTGCTGCGTGGTTCCCACCGGATCGGCCATGCCAGCGGCCCGGTCGCCGATCTCTACCTGGAAGGTTCCGACCAGCACCGCGGCTGGTTCCACTCCTCGCTGCTGACCGGCTGCGCGATCGACAACCATGCGCCGTACCGCCAGTTGCTGACCCACGGTTTCACCGTCGACGAGTCCGGCCGCAAGATGTCCAAGTCACTGGGCAATACCGTGGTGCCGCAGACCGTCATCGATACCCTGGGCGCCGACATCCTGCGCCTGTGGGTAGCCTCGACCGATTACTCGGGCGAGATCGCGGTATCCCAGCAGATTCTCCAGCGCAGCGCCGATGCCTACCGGCGGATCCGCAATACCACGCGCTTCCTGCTGTCCAACCTGAACGGTTTCGATCCGGCCACGGATCTGCTGCCGCCCCAGGAAATGCTGGCCCTGGATCGCTGGGCGGTCGATCGCGCCCTGCTCTTGCAGCGCGAGATCGAAGAGGCGTACCGCGAGTACCGCTTCTGGAACGTCTATTCCAAGGTGCACAACTTCTGCGTACAGGAGCTGGGCGGGTTCTACCTGGACATCATCAAGGATCGCCAGTACACCACCGGCGCCAACAGCGTCGCCCGGCGCTCCTGCCAGACCGCACTGTTCCACATCGCCGAGGCCCTCGTACGCTGGATCGCCCCGATCCTGGCGTTCACCGCCGAGGAAGTCTGGAAGTTCCTGCCCGGCGAGCGCGCCGAGTCGGTAATGCTCGCCACCTGGTACGACGGCCTCAGCGAACTGCCGGCCGACGTGACGCTGAATCGCCAGTACTGGGAGCAGGTCATGGCGGTGAAGGCCGCGGTCAACAAGGAGCTGGAGAACCAGCGCGCGGCCAAGGCCGTGGGCGGCAACCTGCAGGCCGAGGTCACCCTGTATGCGGAAGACGCGCTGCAGGCCCAATTGGCCAAGCTGGGCAACGAGCTACGCTTCGTCCTGATCACCTCGACCGCGACCCTGGCGCCGCTGTCGGCGGCTCCGGCCGACGCGGTGGACAGCGAAGTCGCCGGCCTCAAGCTGAAAGTGGTCAAGTCGACCCACGCCAAGTGCGGTCGTTGCTGGCACCATCGCGAGGACGTCGGTCAGCACGCTGCGCATCCTGACCTGTGTGGTCGCTGCATCGAGAACATCGAAGGCAGCGGCGAGGTTCGCCACTATGCCTGAGGTCGATCGTTTCGGGCGCTTGCCCTGGCTGTGGATCACCGTGCTGGTGTTCGTCCTCGACCAGCTCAGCAAGGCGTTCTTCCAGGCCGAACTGAGCATGTACCAGCAGATCGTGGTGATCCCCGATTTGTTCAGTTGGACCCTGGCCTACAACACCGGTGCTGCCTTCAGCTTCCTGGCCGACAGCTCGGGCTGGCAGCGCTGGCTGTTCGCCCTGATCGCCATCGTCGTCAGCGCGATCCTGGTGGTCTGGCTGAAACGCCTGAAGAAAGGCGAGACCTGGTTGGCCATCGCCCTGGCGCTGGTGCTCGGTGGCGCCCTGGGCAACCTCTACGACCGCATGGTTCTTGGCCACGTGGTGGACTTCATCCTGGTGCACTGGCAGAACCGCTGGTACTTCCCGGCGTTCAACCTGGCCGATAGCGCCATCACCGTCGGCGCCGTCATGCTGGCGCTCGACATGTTCAGATCGAAGAAATCCGGAGAAGCCGCCCATGGCTGAGTCGACCCGCATTGGCCAGGAGAGCCGCGTCACCCTGCATTTCGCCCTCAAGCTGGAGGACGGCAACGTCGTCGACAGCACCTTCGACAAGCAGCCGGCCTCGTTCAAGGTCGGCGACGGCAACCTGCTGCCGGGCTTCGAACAGGCGCTGTTCGGCTTGAAGACCGGCGACAAGCGGACCCTGACCATTCTTCCCGAGCAGGGTTTCGGCCAGCCGAATCCGCAGAACGTGCAGATCATGCCGCGCGACCAGTTCCAGGACATGGAGCTGGCCGAGGGCCTGCTGGTGATCTTCAACGACGCGGCCAAGACCGAACTGCCGGGCGTGGTCAAGGCGTTCGATGAGCAGCAGGTGACCGTCGACTTCAATCATCCGCTGGCCGGCAAGACCCTGGCCTTCGAAGTCGAGATCATTGACGTCCAGCCGGCCTGAACCGTCGGTCGCTGCGCCCTTCCCAAGCGGGGAGGGCGGTAGCAAGGTTCATTCGTCCAATCACCGCGTCGCCCACGAGACCGCCATGCAAATCAAACTCGCCAATCCCCGCGGCTTCTGCGCCGGCGTGGATCGCGCCATCGAGATCGTCAACCGTGCCCTCGATGTCTTCGGCCCGCCGATCTACGTGCGTCACGAGGTGGTGCACAACAAGTTCGTCGTGGACAACCTGCGCCAGCGCGGCGCCATCTTCGTCGAGGAACTCGATCAGGTGCCGGACAACGTCATCGTCATCTTCAGCGCCCACGGCGTTTCCCAGGCGGTCCGCAAGGAAGCCGAGGGGCGCGGCCTGAAGGTTTTCGACGCGACCTGCCCGCTGGTGACCAAGGTGCACATGGAAGTGGTGCGCTACAGCCGCGACGGCCACGAATGCGTGCTGATCGGGCATGAAGGGCACCCCGAGGTGGAAGGCACCATGGGCCAGTACGATGCCAGCAACGGCGGTGCCATCTACCTGGTGGAGGACGAGGCCGACGTCGCCGCGCTGGAGGTGCGCAAGCCCGAAGCCCTGCACTACGTGACCCAGACCACCCTGTCGATGGACGACACCTCGAAGGTCATCGATGCCCTGCGCGCCAAGTTCCCGCAGATCCAGGGGCCGCGCAAGAACGACATCTGCTATGCCACCCAGAACCGCCAGGATGCCGTGAAGGAACTGGCCGACCAGTGCGACATGGTCCTGGTGGTGGGCAGCCCCAACAGTTCCAACTCCAACCGCCTGCGCGAACTCGCCGAGCGGATGGGCACGCCGGCCTACCTGATCGACGGTGCCGAGGACATGCAACGCGGCTGGTTCGACGGTGTGCGTCGCATCGGAATCACCGCAGGCGCTTCCGCGCCGGAAGTGCTGGTGCGCGGAGTGATCGCCCAGCTACGTGAGTGGGGGGCGTCGGAAGAGCAGGAACTGGAGGGACGGGAGGAGAACATTACCTTCTCGATGCCCAAGGAACTGCGGGTCAAGGCTTTGTGAACCGTGCGCAATGAAAGAGCCCCTCTCGTAGAGGGGCTCTTTCGTTTCAGCGCCAGCAGTCGTTGACGGTGCTGTTGTTGCCGGTCTTGCCGGCTGCGCCGCGTTCGCCGAGCTGATTGAGCGTCAGCTTGCCGCAGGTCTTGTCGCGGGTCTGCGAGTTGATCGGCGTGGCGGTCAGGGTATAGGTGGTGCTGGTGGGCGTCGCTATGGTGAGGTTGTACAGGTTGTTCGGCGAGTTGGCCGAACTCATGCCCAGTTTGGCCACGTCCTTGGTGTAGCCGACCCCAGGGTTCTGCGAGTAGTAGCGTTCCTGGCGCGCGGCCGCGTCCGAGAGCAGGGCCTGGCCCTCGGTGCGGTTGGAGCGGATCACGTAGTTCTGGTAACTGGGAATGGCGATGCCGAGGAGGATGCCGATCACCGCCACTACCACCACCATTTCCAGCAGCGTGAAGCCCTTCTGTCTTGTCCTCATCGGGGCTGTTCCTCCTCGTCCTGGCGGGGCTGTTCTTTCTCGATCATCTCGGCCAGCTCCTGTTCGCTCATCTGTTTGTGAATGTAGATATCGGTGATGGTGGACCACGGCTGGCTGACGGTGCCAGAGTAGGACACCACGGAGCCCGGCTTGACCTGGAACAGGCTGGGCATGCCGTTCCTGACGGTGCTGTTGGGCAGGCGATAGAGCCGGTGGTCGATGTCCACCAGGTTCTTCTCGACCTGGACTTCGAAGACCACGCCAGCGCCTTCGAAGGTCTGGGGCTCTTCGGCCCAGCAGAGTCCGGGAACGGCCAGGGCCAGCAGCATAGGCAGCACTTTCATATCAGTTCTTTCCTTCGATGGGTCGCCAGTTCTGGCGGCCACGGGTGTTCGGACCGGGGTTCACGGTCAGGCATTCGCCCGAGGAGCAGACTTCCGGATTGCCCTGTTCGTTGGTGCTCAGCGTCAAGCCTCCCAGGCCTTTCTGCTCGGTACCGGATACCGCGACGTTCTGCTTGTTGTAGCTGTAGTCGGATTTCGAGTCCACGACGCCCTGGCGTGCCAGGTCGAACACGGTGAAGCTGGTGCGACCGCCGGTATAGGGATCGAGGCCATAGGTCCAGTTGCTGGCGCCGTCGGCACAGGGGTCATCGTTCGGGGTGATGGTTTGCAGCAGCACCACCTGGCCGATGGCGATCATGTCCTCGATCAGCATCTCGCCCTTCAGGGTGCCGTTGACCATGAAGTCCAGATACCAGCCGGACTGCTTGGTGCTGCCGTCATTGTTCAGCCAGTTGACCGGGTTCTGACTGGCGATGCGAATGGTGCGAGCGGTCGAGGCGAAGGTCGAGTCGGCCTGCAGGTCCAGGGTCTGCTGCTGCAGGTTGCCGCGCGTCAGTCGGGGTGTGCTGCCCGCGGCTTCGCCCTTGGTCTGCTGGTCCCAGATGCCGTAGAGCGTCTGGGCGCGGCTGGTATCGGCCCGGGCGTCGGCGTTCTCGAAATACTTGCCGGTGCCGAAGATCACGATGTAGCCCTTGCGTGTCGGATGGCGAACCAGCGAGGGCGCGGCGGTGATCGCCTGCGCCGCGCCGGCGGAGTCGACCGCCGAATAGAGCGGTTGGCCACCGAAAGACACCCTGAAGCTCGAGGCTACCGCCGGGCCGTCGTTGGCTCGGCTGAACGGATCGTCCTGGTTGACCTTGCCGGCGATCAGGTCGAAGCGCCAGAGATTGCCTTGCAGGTCGCCGGCGTAGGCGTAGTCGGCTACGCCGTCGCTGTTGTTGTCTGCCAGGCGAGGGCTGGATAGACCGTTGGGTACGCCGGTCCTGCCGGTGACTTCCAGTTTGCGGGTGATGGCCCCGGTTTCCAGGTCGATGATCAGCAGCGCGGCCTTGTCGTTCAGGCTGGAATAACCGTTTCCGGTAACCACGGCCCACTTGCCGTTGTGCAGCCGGGCGACCGTGGGTTTGGGGAAGCTGTAGCCCAGGTCGGGCTCCTGGTCCACGCCGATTTCCCAGAGCAGCTTGATGTTGGCGGGGTCGGTCACGTCGAGGGCGAACAGGCCCTTGCCGCCGGCACGCAGGCTGCCGATCAGCACGGTGTGCCAGGCGCCGCCGAAGAAGGCGTCGGCGACCACCGGCGAGCCGTCGACGTAGAACTGGTGGGCGCCGCCCTGGTAGCCGCGGGCGGTCAACTTGTGGAGTTTCTCGAAGACCGCGCTTGGGATGAAGGCGAAGGTCTCGTTACCGTCGGTATCGAAACCGTGCAGCATGCCGTCGTTGGCGCCGACGTATACCCGCGGGGCACGGGTTTTCTGTGCTTCTGCGAACGTGGAGTAGTTGCCGCTGGGCTCGATCGGCTGGGCCAGGTAGGTCAGGTACTGGGCCTTGCCGACCGTCGCCGGCGAGGAGTTGATGATATCGCCGAGGATCGAGTTGCGGGTGCGGAAGTTGTCGCTGTTCTCCTTGCTGCGATCGCCACGCAGGAAGGCCACGCGATCCTGGCCCTTGGTGTCGGCGACATCGTTGCGGTCCGGATCGCGGTTCAACTGCCGCTTCTGGTCGGCGCTGAGGCTGCCCCAGGTGAACTCCTTGAGGCCCGAGGTACCGGATCCGGCCATCATGATCTTGCGGCCAGCTCCACCGTTGGGCATCGCGTCGAGGATGCTCTGCGCGCTCCACAGCTTGGTCTGCACGGTGGCCTTGTCCTGGGTGGTCAGGCTGTAGCGGGTCAGGTCGCCAGCCCAGTTCTTGTCGCTGGCGAAGCTGGTCTGGTAGGCGAAGCGGGTCAGCTTGTCGCCAGTGTCGTCTTCCTGCAGGGACGAGCTGATGGCGGGGCGGGATGCCGGCAGGTCCTTGCCCGAAATTCGGTTGAGGATGTCCTGGAAGGCCGCGACCAGTTGGTCCGGCGAGTCGGCGCTGAAGAACTCGCCCCGGGAGTTCACTGCGGCGTGCCACAGATCGTAGACGTTGTTGGGGTCGTTGTTCGACGCGCGGGGCCAGCTCAGGTTGCCAGCCACGATATCGTTGTAGCCACCGGAAAAGGTGGAGCCTTCCCATCTCGGACTGGTGAGGCTGGTGGTCAGGCCCAGGCCCAGGGTGTAGGTCACCATGTGTTGCCAGGTCGCCGGATCGTTGCGCGGATTCCAGTACTCCGCCGAGGGATTGGCCTGGTCCGGGTAGGGAATGTACGGCTTGATGTTGTCGTCGATATCCGGCCGGGCATCGGTGGCCCAGTAATGGAAGGCCTGGTCGGCCAGGGTATTGGACGTACCGTCCCTGTAGGGTGTCTGGCTGCTATAGCTCTTCCCATCGGGGAGGTTACGAGCGGTGCTGTCGGCATTGCCTACGCTGGCCGAGTCGTTGTTCCAGAGACCGTCGGTCATCAGGATATGATAGCTGCCCCGGCAGCTGTACTCGGGCGCGGTCTGAGTCCCTGGGCGATAAGCATAGGGACCGTTGACGCCAGTCTTCTTGAGAAACTCGCCTGCCCGGGTCATCGCCTGGCGCAGTGGCGTACCACCATTGACCGAAAGATTTTCCAGCCAGTTGAAGAAGTTCACCCGATGTTGACCAGTGAAGTCTCTCAGGTAGTTGTTGTAGCAGTTGCTGGAACCGCTGCCGATCTGGCAGTAGGAGTTGTTCAGCAACTGCCAACTGATCCGCGCATTTTCCGGCAGACTATAAAAGGCTAGGTTGGCGGCGGTCTGGGTAGCCAGGGCGCGGGTACGGTAGAAGGAATACCAGTTGGCAAAGTTCTGTTGCTGGTCTGCTCCGACAATATCTACACGCTTGTAACAGGATTCGTTGGTCGAGGAGCAACCGGAGCCCGAGTATTGGTAGTAGAATGCGAGTCGAGAGCTGTGCATGCTGGACTCGCTGCCCGCACTCGAGCCGCCACTGTAGGAAATAGTTGGCCGGTAGTAGCGGGACAGATCCACTTGGCCCTGTTGGGTGAATCCATTGCGCCACGCTGCGGTGAAACTCGGCTTCGGATAGTCTTGGACCTGAATCTGGCCGTTGGAGAGGGTTACTTTCTTCGGCAGTTTGTACCGCGTATTCGGGTCGTAGTACATCGGGTTGAAGCTGTTCGACGCGAAGAACGTATCGTTCCCATATCTGGAAATGCTGTCTGGCGCATAGGCGAACGCCATACTGCCCGAGTCGTCGAGAGTCACCAGCATGTTCGGGGCGACGCCCTGAATCAGCATCAGCGGCTGCTGGCTGACCGACAGGGCGGCGGCGTGGGTGGTCTGGGCGGAGAGCAGGACGGCGCCGCTGAGCGCGGCTGCCAGCGAGGTCTTGCCGATCTGGTGGAGTGCCGATTTCATGCGAGGCTCGATCAGTTGGTATAGAGACGGGCGAGAACGGTCTGCAGGACGGTTTCGCTGTTGGTCTGGTTGCGCGCGACGCTATTGGTCTCGTAGTAGAAGGTGCCGATGCCGCGCATCAGGTTGCCGTATTCGGGGCTTTCCGCTTCGTTGACCTGGCCGCCCGAGGGAATGGGCAGGTTGTTCCACTGCACGCTGTAGAGCGTGCCCGCGGTGGTCGCGCTGGTGATGTCGCTGCCGCGGTAACTCATCCAGGTATTGGCGATGCCCTTCAGCACGCCGACCGGATTCTGGTGGGTGTCCGCCAGCTTCAGGTTCAGCGCGGCGAGGTCCAGCAGGCAGGGACGGGCCACGTTGTCGGCCCTACAACCGGTGCCGGGCTCCGGCGGACGCAGGGTGTTGACGAAGCGCCGCTCGCCTTCGCGGAGTCCGGACTCGGCGGCATTCTGCAAGCGAGTCTGTTCGATGACGTTGCCGGTGATGCGGCTTTCCAGTACCACTTCGCGCATGCTCGAGACCGCCAGCAGGGTGACGATCACCAGGATCGCCAGGGCGATGACCAGCGTGGCGCCGCGCTGTTGTGCAGGGAAGTTGTTCATGGCACGAGATTCCTGAGTGTCTGGCTGCCCTTGGCGATCTGGTAGAGGCGGTCCTTGTCGTTGCCTTGCAGGCTGGTCTTGGACGAGGGGTAGAGCGTGATCCAGTCGTCCAGGGTCTTGCTGTCACCCTGGCGCAGGTTCTTGTCGCTGGCCATCAGCGCGGAGTAGCGCAGGGCACGCACCGGACGGTCGGCGATGTTGGCCTGTTCGACGAAGCTTTCCACTTCGCGTTTGCCGGCCATGGTCGGGCCGACGCCGTACTCAAGCTTGAAGTCGACCAGGCCGCTGACGATCTCCTGGCCTTTTTCCTTGATTGTCTGCGCGGAGCAGGCGAGGCTGCCGGGGACATCGGCGGTCGCGGGAACGAACAGAACGCGTGCGGTGATGGCCTGGGCGGTAGCGAATGGATCGCTGGGGGTGGTGATCGAATTGCCTTCGCAGTCGTAGGCTTCGCCTGGCGCCGGTTGATAGCGGTAGCAGAATCCGCTCTGGCCGGCCTTGACCACGGCGGGCACCAGGGTCGAGCCGGCTTTGAATGCCTCGCAATAGGCGGTTTTCTGCTGCGCCGGGAAGGCAAACTCGTTGGGGTCGTCCGCACGTCGACGGAAACCCACCTTGGCCAGTTGCTGGTCCAGGAACATCATGGCGAAGCGTCCGTTTTCCTGGTTGCCTGCCTGGCCTTGCTGGAACAGGTAGTTGCGCTTGTTGTCCAGGTAGATCTGGGTAATCCCGAGAATCAGGAAGCTGCTGATGGCGAGGGCCACCAGTAGTTCGATCATGGACAGACCCGATTGCCGTCGGGAGCGGTTGTTCATGCTCATGGCTCAACCCTGAGGGTGTAGTAGCAGAGGGAGGTGTCGGCGCTGCTGTCGGCGGCGTTGACGCAGGCGCCTTGCTTGCCGCGCCAGGCCAGGCGGATTTCCAGCATGGAGCCCTTGCCGTCGCAGTCGCCCGGCTTCGAGCTGCGGCAGATGTAGTAGTCGCTCATCAGCAGGTCGCCAGCGCCTGGCAGTTCGTTCTTCACCTGTTCCGCCCAGCATCCCAGGCGGTCCTTGATCGCGTCGGGCAATGGCGTGCAGGAGGACGGCGCGGTGGGGAACGCCGACCCCTTGGCCTTGAAGAAGTCGGATTGCGTGGCCATCTGGTCCTTGACGTCGTACAGCGCCTTCGGGCTCGCCCGCATGCTTTCCAGCAGGTTGCTGCCGAGCATGGCTGCCTTGTTGCGCTCGACCGAGTCGGCGGTGTACTGGATGGTCTTGCCCTGCATGGCGATCATGCCCAGCACGCCGATGCTGATCAGCAGCAGGGCGACCAGCACTTCGATCATGCTGAAGCCGGATTGGTACAGCGGCTTGTGCCGCGATTTCAATAGCATGACTGGGGCGCCTTGGAGGAAGGTTCGAGTTGGATCCGGCCGGCCTGGCTGATGCTCAGCACGCGGCCGCCGTCGGTCTTGCCGTTCTGGCAGATGGCGAAGGTTCGTTCCGTTGGCGGTACGAGGGTACCGTTGGCCGTGAAGGTCAGATGTTCCACGGCGCTCTTTTCCTTCGCTGTCAGCGTGGTGGCACGGAAGCCGTCGTGTTTGCGCAGGGGCGCGGCGATCGAGCCGGAGGCCAGGACACCTATGCTCAGGCCCTTGCCCCAGTCCTTGTCCTTCAGCGCCTGGATGCTGATCGCGCGCCTCTGGGACACGGCTTCGCTGCGAGCGTACTGCAGCATCGCATTGAGTTCCTCGGCGGCGCTCTGCAGTTCGTTGCGTTCTGTCAGCTGCTTGAAGCTCGGAATGGCGAAGCTCGCCATGATGGCCAGCAGGACGACGATGATCAGCAACTCGATCAGGGTGAAGCCGGTCGAGTTGGAACGATATGACATGCGGTTGCTCCAGGGGGTCTACGCCTGGAAAGCATGCCAAACGGGCCTGGGAGCGTCTTGCGGTCGTTGACGGTCGGCCCGTGGGGCAGGACAACTGGTCCATGATCATCCGGAAGTGCTGCATAGCTCACGTTTCTCCCGGTTCTCCCTGGCGCTCGCGGTACGGAGCCGGCCCTGCCGGTTGAGGATCAGTTGCCAGGCAACGGTATGCCTTCCGCAGAGCAGAAACCGCCCGTTGTGAATGTTGAGCTGGCCGCTGGGGAGGAACCTGAGGCGGTTCGAACGGTTCCAGCGGAGCCTTTCCTTCTTTGCAAGCGCGCGTCCCACGAGAAGCCGTTCCCCACCGTCTTCCGCAAGCAGCCAGCCCTCTCCCCAGTCGTTGCCGCAGTGACGGCCATCGGTCGACGGACAGAGCGTCACCGGGCGCTGGTAGGCGACGGCATGGGTTCTACCCAGCTGGATGCTCGCGCTCAGCTCGTGCAACACACTTCGCTGGCGATTGCCGTCCAGCCAGGCTGCCATCCCGGGCAGCGCCAGGCTTCCCAGTATCCCCAGCAGAACCAGCGCAAACAGCAGCTCGGTGAGCGTCAACGCTCTCTGCGACCTTTCGACCATGGCAGGCGGCCCTTTTGCTCGTATCATTCCGCGACGGTCGTATCTCGCCGGATTTTCCCCGTTGCCTCAATCAGCAGCGGGATGAGGCGTATGACCGACTTTTCTGCAACCCCTGTGTGATCGTGGAGGCCCTGGTGTCGGAAAGAGTTGTGGTAGTGGGCGCTGGTGTCATCGGCCTGTTGACCGCCCGGGAGCTGGCGCTCGCCGGGCTGCGGGTGACCCTGGTGGAGCGGGGCGAGAGTGGGCGTGAGGCATCCTGGGCGGGAGGCGGGATCGTCTCGCCGCTCTATCCGTGGCGCTACAGCCCGGCGGTGACCGCCCTGGCGCACTGGTCGCAGGACTTCTACCCGGCCCTGGGGCAGCGTTTGCTCGACGAGACCGGGCTCGATCCCGAGGTCCATACCGTTGGCCTGTACTGGCTGGACCTGGACGACCAGACCGAGGCACTGCAGTGGGCACGCAACCACACCCGGCCGTTGAAGGAAGTGCCGATCGAGGAGGCCTGCGCGGCGGTGCCCGGGCTGGGCGCAGGCTTCCAGCGGGCGGTCTACATGTCGGGCGTGGCCAATGTGCGCAATCCTCGCCTGGCGCGCTCATTGCGGGCATCCCTGCAACAATTTGCCAATCTCGAGTTGCATGAACAGACGGAGGTGCGCGGCTGGTTGCGCGACGGCGATCGAGTGGTCGGCGTGGCGACCTCGCGTGGCGAGATCCGTGGCGACAAGGTGCTGCTGGCGGCAGGCGCCTGGAGCGGCGAGTTGTTGAAGCCGCTTGGCCTCGAACTGCCCGTGGTACCGGTGAAAGGGCAGATGATCCTCTACAAGTGCGCGGCGGATTTCCTGCCGCGCATGGTGCTGGCCAAGGGGCGCTACGCGATTCCGCGGCGCGACGGCCACATCCTGATCGGCAGCACCTTGGAACATTCGGGCTTCGACAAGACGCCGACCGACGAGGCGCTGGAAAGCCTCAGGGCGTCTGCGGCAGAACTGTTGCCGGAACTGGCGGACATGCAGCCGGTGGCCCACTGGGCAGGGTTGCGCCCGGGCTCTCCCGAAGGCATCCCCTATATCGGTCCGGTGCCTGGCTTCGACGGGCTCTGGCTGAATACCGGGCACTACCGCAACGGGCTGGTCCTGGCACCGGCGTCGTGCCGTCTGCTGGCGGATCTCATGAGCGGGCGGGAAGCGATCATCGACCCGGCCCCCTACGCCCCGGCTGGTCGCCTCTGAGGAGCGAAAACCAAAAGGCCTGTCTTCGGACAGGCCTTTTCACTTTCAGTCGATGCCCAGCTTTTTCAGGCGGTAGCGCATCGAGCGGAACGTCAGGCCCAGGCGCTGGGCCGCGGCGGTTCGGTTCCAGCGGGTCTCCTCGAGCGCCTGCATGATCAGCTTGCGCTCGATGTCTTCCAGGTAGTCCTCGAGGTTGTCGATTTCGCTCAGGCTCGCCGCGCCTTCCTGGCTGGCACCCGGCGCATCGGCCAGGCGCAGGTCGTGAGGCTGGATCTGGTCGTCTTCGCACAGGGTGTAGGCGCGCTCCAGCATATTCTCCAGCTCGCGGACGTTGCCTGGGAAGCGGTAGTTCTTCAGCTTCTCCTGTGCGTCGCCGGTCAGCCTGGCGGCCGGCAGGCCGGTGTCGCCGGCCAGGCGCTTGAGGATGCGATCGGCGAGCAGCGGGATGTCCTCGCGGCGTTCGCGCAGCGGCGGTACGCGCAGCTCGATGACGTTGAGGCGGTAGTAGAGGTCCTGGCGGAAGCGCCCGGCGCCGACTTCGGCGGCGAGGTCCTTGTGGGTGGCGCAGAGGATGCGCACGTCGACGGCGACCTCCTGCTGGCCGCCGACCGCGCGCACGGCCTTTTCCTGGATCGCCCGGAGCAGTTTGACCTGCATGGCCATCGGCAGGTCGGCGACTTCGTCGAGGAACAGGGTGCCACCGCTGGCGGCCTGGAACAGGCCCTGCTTGTCTTCGATAGCGCCAGTGAAGCTGCCTTTCTTGTGGCCGAAGAACTCGCTTTCCATCAGCTCGGAGGGAATCGCGCCGCAGTTCACCGGCACGAACGGCCGCTCGATACGTGGGCCCTGCTCGTGGATCAGGCGCGCCACCAGTTCCTTGCCGCTGCCGGACTCGCCACTGATGTAGACCGGCGCCTGGCTGCGCGCCAGCTTGCCGATCTGGTTGCGCAGGGCGCGCATCGGCGGCGACTCGCCGAGCAGGCGGTTGTCCACCGGCGCTTCCTCGGCTTCCGGGTTGCGCAAGCGCAGGGCGGTTGCCACCAGCTCCCGCAAGCGACCGAGGTCGACCGGTTTGGTGAGGAAGTCGAAGGCACCGGCCTTGAGCGCCTGGATCGCGGTGTCCAGGCTGCCGTACGCGGTGATCATGGCCACCGGGGTCTGTGGATGGCGCTGCTGGATGTACTGGACCAGATCGAGGCCGCTGCCGTCCGGCAGGCGCATGTCGGTGAGGCACAGGTCGAACGGCTCGCGGGCCAGCAACTCGCGGGCTTCCTTGACGTTGCGGGCGCTGCGGGTGTCCAGCTTCATGCGGCCGAGAGTGATTTCCAGCAGTTCGCGGATATCCGGTTCATCGTCGACGATCAGGGCTTTTTGTCGGCTCATGCGTGCGGCTTCCGTCAGCTGAGTTTGCGCGGGTGGGCGAAGGTGATGCGGAAGCAGCCGCCGCCTTCCTCGCGATTGCGGTAGTCGATCCGTGCCTGGTTGCTCTCGCAGAGTTCGCGGGAGAGATAGAGGCCCAGGCCGGTGCCTTTGCTTTCTGTAGTAAAGAAGGGTTCGAACAGGTTGTTCAGTTTGTCCGCCGGTACGCCGGGACCGTCGTCGATGACTTCCAGCACCGGCAGGTCGCTCTCCGGGTCGCGCGCGAGGCTCAGCCAGACCTGGCCGCGCCCGTGCGCCTGGGCGCTGTAGCGAAGACCGTTCTGCACCAGGTTGCTCAGCACCTGGTTCAACTGGTGTGGGTCCATGCGGGTCTGGATGTCGCCGGCACCGAGCTGCAGGTGCAGTTGGCTGTCGTTGCGCAGCCTGCCGGGATATTCGTCGACGAACCGCTGAAGCCACTCCTTCAGGTCGAGCTGCTGCGGTTCGGCCTGGCGGCGACGGGAGAGCTGCAGGACGTTCTCGATGACCAGGTTCATCCGCTTCGACTGGTCCTGGATGATCTGCGTCAGGCGTCGGTCCGGGGCATCCAGTTCCTCTGACTCCTGCAGCAGTTGGGCGGCGTGGCTGATCGCGCCCAGCGGGTTGCGGATCTCATGGGCGATGCCGGCGGTCAGGCGGCCGAGACCGGCCAGCTTCATCTGCTGCGCCTGCTGGGCGATCTGCGAAATGTCTTCGAGGAAGATCAGCACGTGCTGGTCGTCTTCGCGGTTGAGGCTGATAAAGCTGGGTTGCACCGTCGGGCCATCCGGCACCACCTTGAGCGTCGGCGGACGGAGGCTGGGATTCAGGCGCCATTGCTTCATGCAGTGCATCAGCATCGGGCTGTGGCGGCCCAGGCTGGCGCCCTGCACGTCGTCCTGCCTGAGCAGGCCGAGGGCGGCCTGGTTGGCGAGGAGGATGGCCTGACGGCTATCGACCACGAGGATGCCGGTGCGCATGCGCTGCAGGATCAATGCGTTGAGTTCCTCCAGGTTGGCGACCGTCTCGGCGCGTTCTTCGGCCAGCGTTTCGGTCTGCTCCTGGCGCCGCACCAGAGCCTGGATCACCAGCGCGGCGGCGAAGCACAGGGTGCCGAGGCCGCCGGCCTGGACGTAGTGGTTGGTGGCGTCCGGACTGCTCAGGCTGAGGAAGAAGGTCAGGTAGAGCAGGCCGAGGCTGGCCGCCGCCGCGATGACCAGGCCGATGCGCCCGCGCAGCAGGATGTTGGCAATGGCCACCGCCACCACCAGCAGGCTGCCGATGCCGCTGGGTACGCCGCCACCTGCGTAGAACAGGCCGCAAAGCATCAGCACGTCGGTGAGCGCGAGGATGAAGATCGGCAGCAATTGCCGCGACGGTGGCAGGAACAGCGCGACCAGGATGTTGAAGACCAGGTAGCACCAACTGCCGACATGGAACAGTTCAGGGTGGACGAGCTTGAGGACCTGATCTTCCAGTTCGCTGGAGATCAGCAGGACCAGTACCAGGCCGATGGTCAGGCGGTACAGGTGGTACAGACGGAGGATGCGTTGCCCCTGCTCCTCGCTCAGCCGTAGCCGTTCAGCGCGCACGGTCGCCCTGGTCCTGGCGCAGGTGCGCCTGGCTGCAATACCAGCGTTGTTCGTGGGCGAGGGCGTTGGTCTGCGGCACGTGGACGCCGCAATGGGCGCAGCGGACCATCGGCGATGCGCTCGGCTCGTCCTGCGGACGTTGCTGCTGGCGCGGAGTGGGACGGGTAAAGCGACGCCAGAGCCAGAACGCGATGGCGATCAGGGCGATCCAGAACAGGAGGCGGAAAAGGCCCATGGTGATCTCGGAGGCTGGAGAAAGCTGCAGTTTAGCCAAGCCGCCGGCTCGATCCCAGCCGGGAAGGTCCAGGCTGTGCGGCGTTTGGCGCTGGGAGAGGCATGGCGGCGGGCAAAAAGAAGGGAGGCCTGCGCCTCCCTTCGGTGTTTCGTGCGATCAGTCGAAGAGACCGAAGGTCATGTAGCTCCACCAGGAGCGGCCGGAGTCTTCGTCGTCATCGCTCTCCGGCTTCTCGTCGTCGGCGCTGTGATCCTGGTTTTCCGGCTTCAGTTCGGCGGGGATCTCCCGCTCGGCATCCTCGTACTGCTTGATCACGTCCTTGGCGGCCTGGGTTTCCATGTGCGGCGGCGGCTCGCCGCCCTCGATCAGGCCCAGGGTGGCCTTGGCCAGCCAGGAGCGGGTGTCGGCCTCGCTTTCGCGGGCGACGAACTCGCCATCCTTGAGGCTGGCGTTATCCGGATAGTTGAGCTTGAGGGTTTCCAGGCTGGTGCTGGCCAGGTCGTCGAGACCCAGGCGACGGTAGGCTTCGACCATGATCGCCAGGCCATCGCCGACGGCCGGGGTTTCCTGGAAGTTCTCCACCACGTAGCGACCGCGGTTGGCGGCGGCGACATAGGCCTGGCGCTTCAGGTAGTAGTGGCCGACGTGCACTTCGTAGGCCGCCAGCAGGTTGCGCAGGTACACCATGCGCGCCTTGGCGTCCGGGGCGTAGCGGCTGTTGGGGAAGCGGCTGGTGAGCTGGGCGAACTCGTTGAAGGAGTCGCGGGCGGCGCCCGGGTCGCGCTTGGTCATGTCCAGCGGCAGGAAGCGCGCCAGCAGGCCGCGGTCCTGGTCGAAGGAGGACAGGCCCTTGAGGTAGTAGGCGTAGTCGACGTTGGGGTGCTGCGGATGCAGGCGGATGAAGCGTTCGGCGGCGGCGCGGGCGGCTTCGGGCTCCATGTTCTTGTAGTTGGCGTAGATCAGCTCGAGCTGGGCCTGCTCGGCGTAGCGGCCGAAGGGATAGCGCGATTCGAGGGCTTTCAGCTTGGTGACGGCGCTGTTGTAGCTCTTGTTGTTGAGGTCGTCCTGCGCCTGCTGGTACAGCTGGCTCTCGCTCAGGTTCTCGTCGACAGTCTCCTTGTTCGAGGAGCAGGCTGCGGTGAGGGCGAGGATGGCGATCAGCAGCAGGTGTTTCACTTGCATGGCGGCTTGCGTCCCTGGGACGGTCGGCTTGGCCTCAACCGTCTGTTATGATTGGCGCCCCAGGCACCCCCTGGGACAAAGACCCCGTATTTAACCACAGCGCGTAGCCGATTCCAAAAGCCGCGCTGAGCATCGTCTCCTACTCATGTCCGATATGATTCAACGCGCGGCCGAGGTGCCGTTCGAGCTGGGTGGCCAGCGTCTCGACCAGATCGCCGCCCAGCTTTTTCCCGAACACTCCCGCTCCCGTCTGGCCGGCTGGATCAAGGACGGTCGCCTGACCGTCGACGGCGCCGTGCTGCGCCCGCGCGACATCGTCCACAGCGGCGCGCAACTGGTCCTGGAGGCCGAGCAGGAAGCCCAGGGCGAGTGGCTCGCACAGGACATCGAGCTGGAAATCGTCTACGAGGACGAGCACATCCTGGTGATCGACAAGCCCGCCGGCCTGGTGGTCCATCCGGCTGCCGGCCATCAGGACGGCACCCTGCTGAATGCCTTGCTCTACCATGTCCCGGACATCGCCAATGTGCCGCGCGCCGGGATCGTCCACCGCCTGGACAAGGACACGACCGGCCTGATGGTAGTGGCCAAGACGCTGGAGGCCCACACCAAGCTGGTGGCGCAACTGCAGGCACGGTCGGTCAGCCGCATCTACGAGGCGATCGTGATCGGCGTGATCACCTCCGGCGGCACCATCGATGCGCCGATCGGACGGCATGGCGTGCAGCGGCAGAAGATGGCGGTGGTCGACGCCGGCAAGGTGGCGGTCAGCCATTACCGCGTGCTGGAACGCTTCCGTGCGCACACCCATACCCGGGTCAAGCTGGAGACCGGGCGTACCCACCAGATCCGCGTGCACATGAGCCATATTGGCTATCCCCTGGTCGGCGATCCGGTCTACGGTGGGCGCTTCAGGATTCCCCCGGTGGCCAGCCAGACCCTGGTCCAGACTCTTCGCGAATTCCCCCGGCAGGCGCTGCACGCGCGCTTCCTCGAACTGGATCACCCGGCCACCGGCGTGCGCATGAAGTGGGAGTCGCCGCTGCCGGAAGACTTCCTCTGGCTGCTCAGCCTGTTGCGCCAGGATCGCGAGGCGTTCGTCGGATGAACGCCTGGCTGACCCCCGACTGGCCGGCGCCGGCCCGTGTGCGGGCCTGCGTGACCACGCGCAGTGGCGGGGTCAGCCAGGCACCCTTCGACAGTCTGAACCTTGGCGCCCACGTCGACGACGATCCGCGCGCCGTGGAAGAAAACCGCCGACGCCTGACCGAGCGTCTGGAATGCCGGCCGAGCTGGTTGGAACAGGTGCACGGAGTGACGGTGGTGGAGGCCGACCCGAACCGGGTGCTCAGGGCCGACGCCAGCTGGAGCGCGACGCCGGGCGTCGCCTGTACGATCATGACCGCCGACTGCCTGCCGGCGTTGTTCTGCGACCGCTCGGGCACCCGCGTGGCCGCGGCCCATGCCGGCTGGCGCGGGCTGGCGGCGGGCGTGCTGGAGGCGACGGTGGACAGCCTGGGCGTGCCCGGCGACGAACTGCTGGTCTGGCTGGGGCCGGCGATCGGCCCGCAGGCCTTCGAGGTCGGCGGCGAGGTCCGCGATGCATTCGTCGCTGCGCACGCCGAGGCGCGCTCGGCTTTCGTACCTAGCGCCAATCCGGGCCGCTTCATGGCCGACATCTACCGACTCGCGCGGATCCGCCTGGGCGCCCATGGCGTCACCGCCGTGCATGGCGGCGGCTTCTGCACCTTCAGCGATACCGCGCGCTTCTATTCCTACCGCCGCTCGTCGCGTACCGGCCGTTTTGCCAGCCTGGTCTGGCTCCAGGACTAGGCCCGCGCAGGTTATCCGGCGGCAACTGACCGATGTCACGGTCCGGTCGCTTGAACCGCGGAAAATCGCCCTTATCTACTGAGTCATCTCGGCGGGCTTTTCTTCATCAGGGACACCCATCGTTCCGGCCCGCTCTATAGAAGGAAGGACGACCCATGCGAATAGACCGTTTGACCAGCAAGCTGCAACTGGCGCTCTCCGACGCCCAGTCCCTGGCCGTTGGCCATGACCATCCGGCCATCGAGCCGGTGCACCTGCTTTCCGCCCTGCTCGAGCAGCAAGGCGGCTCGATCAAGCCCCTGCTGATGCAGGTCGGCTTCGATATCGCCGCCCTGCGCAGCGGCCTCAACAAAGAACTCGACGCGCTGCCGAAGATCCAGAGCCCGACCGGCGACGTGAACCTGTCCCAGGATCTCGCACGCCTGCTCAACCAGGCTGACCGCCTGGCCCAGCAGAAGGGCGACCAGTTCATCTCCAGCGAGCTGGTATTGCTGGCCGCGATGGACGAGAACACCAGGCTCGGCAAGCTGCTGCTCGGCCAGGGCGTGTCGCGCAAGGCGCTGGAGAATGCCGTGGCCAACCTGCGCGGCGGCGAAGCGGTGAACGACCCGAACGTCGAGGAGTCGCGCCAGGCGCTGGACAAGTACACCGTCGACATGACCAAGCGCGCCGAGGAAGGCAAGCTCGACCCGGTGATCGGTCGCGACGACGAGATCCGCCGGACCATCCAGGTCCTGCAGCGGCGGACCAAGAACAACCCGGTGTTGATCGGCGAACCCGGCGTCGGCAAGACCGCCATCGTCGAGGGCCTGGCCCAGCGCATCATCAACGGCGAAGTGCCGGACGGCCTCAAGGACAAGCGCCTGCTGGCCCTGGACATGGGGGCGCTGATCGCCGGTGCCAAGTTCCGCGGCGAGTTCGAGGAACGCCTGAAGGCGGTCCTGAACGAACTGGGCAAGCAGGAAGGCCGGGTCATCCTGTTCATCGACGAACTGCACACCATGGTCGGCGCCGGCAAGGCGGAAGGCGCCATGGACGCCGGCAACATGCTCAAGCCGGCTCTGGCGCGCGGCGAGCTGCACTGCGTCGGTGCTACTACCCTCGACGAGTATCGCCAGTACATCGAGAAGGATGCTGCGCTGGAGCGCCGCTTCCAGAAGGTGCTGGTGGACGAGCCGAGCGAGGAAGACACCATCGCCATCCTCCGTGGCCTCAAGGAACGCTATGAAGTGCACCACGGGGTGAGCATCACCGACGGCGCGATCATCGCCGCGGCCAAGCTGTCGCACCGCTACATCACCGATCGGCAACTGCCGGACAAGGCCATCGACCTGATCGACGAGGCCGCCAGCCGCATCCGCATGGAGATCGACTCCAAGCCGGAGGAACTGGATCGTCTCGACCGTCGGCTGATCCAGCTGAAGATCGAGCGCGAGGCGCTGAAGAAGGAAGACGACGAAGCCACCAGGAAGCGCCTGGCCAAGCTGGAGGAGGATATCGTCAAGCTCGAGCGCGAATACGCCGACCTCGAGGAGATCTGGAAGTCCGAGAAGGCCGAGGTGCAGGGCTCGGCGCAGATCCAGCAGAAGATCGAGCAGGCCAAGCAGGAGATGGAGGCGGCGCGGCGCAAGGGCGACCTCGAGAGCATGGCGCGCATCCAGTACCAGACCATCCCGGACCTGGAACGCAGCCTGCAGATGGTCGACCAGCACGGCAAGACCGAGAACCAGTTGCTGCGCAACAAGGTGACCGACGAGGAAATCGCCGAAGTGGTTTCCAAGTGGACCGGTATCCCGGTGTCGAAGATGCTCGAGGGCGAGCGCGAGAAGCTGCTGCGCATGGAGCAGGAGCTGCATCGGCGAGTGATCGGCCAGGACGAGGCGGTAGTCGCCGTGTCCAACGCCGTGCGCCGTTCGCGCGCCGGCCTCGCCGATCCGAACCGGCCGAGCGGCTCGTTCCTCTTCCTCGGCCCGACCGGGGTGGGCAAGACCGAGTTGTGCAAGGCGCTGGCCGAGTTCCTCTTCGATACCGAGGAGGCGCTGGTGCGGATAGATATGTCCGAGTTCATGGAGAAACACTCGGTGGCCCGCCTGATCGGCGCGCCTCCGGGCTACGTCGGCTTCGAGGAAGGCGGCTACCTGACCGAGGCGATCCGCCGCAAGCCCTACTCGGTGGTGCTGCTGGACGAGGTGGAGAAGGCCCATCCGGATGTATTCAACATTCTCCTCCAGGTGCTCGAGGACGGACGCCTGACCGACAGTCACGGGCGTACGGTGGACTTCCGCAACACCGTGGTGGTGATGACCTCCAACCTCGGTTCGGCGCAGATCCAGGAGCTGGCCGGCGACCGCGAGGCGCAACGTGCCGCAGTGATGGACGCGGTCAATGCGCACTTCCGTCCGGAATTCATCAACCGGATCGACGAAGTGGTGGTGTTCGAGCCGCTGGCTCGCGAGCAGATCGCCGGCATCGCCGAGATCCAGCTCGGTCGCCTGCGCAAGCGCCTGGCCGAGCGCGAGCTGAGCCTGGAACTGAGCCAGGAGGCGCTGGACAAGCTGATTGCCGTCGGCTTCGACCCGGTCTATGGCGCACGCCCGCTGAAGCGGGCCATCCAGCGCTGGATCGAGAACCCGCTGGCGCAACTGATCCTGGCCGGCAAATTCGCGCCGGGTGCCAGTATCTCGGCGAAGGTGGAAGGCGACGAGATCGTCTTCGCCTGACCTCTTCGTGGACGGACAGGGAAAGCCCCGCTTCGGCGGGGCTTTTTCATGGGCGTCCGGTAGGAGCGAGAGCGCTGCCGCATGCAGTGGAAGGGCCGTTTTGCCGCTCGTGGAAAAAGAAGAAAAACTTTTTGGATCAGAGGGTTGACATGCCCGCGCGCATCCGTAAAATGGCGCGCCTCTGAGACGCGAATCCAGCAACACCGGAAGCGTCCAGGGTTGGAAGAAAGACGTTCCGCGATAGCTCAGTCGGTAGAGCAAATGACTGTTAATCATTGGGTCCCTGGTTCGAGTCCAGGTCGCGGAGCCAACTTCCAATCGGGGTATAGCGCAGTCCGGTAGCGCGCCTGCTTTGGGAGCAGGATGTCGGGAGTTCGAATCTCTCTACCCCGACCACCTCATACTTGGGTCGTTAGCTCAGTCGGTAGAGCAGTTGGCTTTTAACCAATTGGTCGTAGGTTCGAATCCTACACGACCCACCATTTTCGAAGGGGCGAGTTGCACAGGCCTAGGAAGGGGTGTTGCACCTTTTACTTGTCCAGCAGCCGTCTGGGCCGAACATTAGGCCCGCATTGACGTGATGTCAATATGGAATAGCCCGCCTATTTAGGTGGGCTTTTCTGTTTCTAAGGCCCTGAAACCATTCTGCAGGCGTAGCAATGCGCCCTCGACGTAATCAGCGATTACAGCGGGTACTGCGGTGTTGGCCTTGAAATTGCGCGGCTCTGCCAGCACGCCGGCGCTGGAACCCAGGCGCTCTCGGTAATTCCAGATTTTTCCTACAGGCCTAGCGATCTGCTGGGAGGCGCGGCTACCTTTCGTCCGGTAGCCGGCCTCTCAGTACCGGTATCGCTAGGCGAGACTGCATCGGGCGGCAGATCCACATCCACCAGATCCGCTTATTGCAGCGGGAGCCGCGGATGCCGAGGCGGCACGGTTCGATAAGTGTTGAGCCATCAGAGTGAACAGCACGCTTTGCTCGAAGGTGTCAGGTGGCTGTGGTAGCGCTTCTTCCCACACGGTTGGACCTCCCTGAATGCCTGTCCCTGGTGTGTGCTCCCTTGGTTCTGCAGGCGCTGTCCTGGCCTCCGGCGGCGGTACTTCACCCATTCGAGCGAGAGGTTGCCCGCATGGCTTCGGTTTGGCAGAGGCCTGCGGGGAGCCGCTGTAATCCACCTTTCTGACGTTCTCTAGCGCGCCTTGGGCCAGGCTCCTAGCATGCAGCACGGCACGCATGTGGTCGTAGTCGGCCTCGATGTAGCTCATCGTGGTCTGGATATTCGAGTGGTTGAGTAGGCACTTCGTCAGGTGGATGTTCCGCTCGGGTGCCTTCATCAAGTCGGTGGCCAGGGTGTGCCGGAAACGGTGCGGGGTCATCCGCACCCCGACCTGTTCGGTCAGCTTCCGGTACATGGCTTCGACCTGGTCGGAGTTCATCACCTTGCTCTTGTAGTGCGGTGAGAACCGGTTGACGTTGAACAACTGATCATCATCGGCGAATCCGGCTTTATCGGCCTCCTTCAGGAGCCGCGATAGGTGAGGCACAAGCCCCTCCGTTATTGGCACTACGAACTCTTTATGAGTTTTCTCTGTCTCGCCGCGGATGAGGATCAGTTGATTATCCCAGTCGATGTCGCGCTTGCGGATGCACAGCAGCGCGTTCAACCGGATGCCGGTGTAGTAGAAGACCTCAAACGTGCAAAGCCAGAACCAGGCGGGAGTGATGCGTGCGCGATCGCCGGTGCAGCGCTCTGCGCCGACCTGCATGTTGAGCCAATTGCGGGCGCGCAGGATGGCTTCGGCTGCGACGGTTTTGCTTGCTCGCCTGGGGGGGATGACGGTGGTCTTTCTGAACGGGTTGACTTGGGAGTGCGTCACCAGCTCGTGCTCGATGGCATAGCCCCAGATCGTTCGCAGATGATTCGAATACGTGTTCCAGCTCCGCTTGGACAGGCCTTGTTCCAGTACCTTGCGCCGCCATCCCAGGACAGCCCTGTGGTCCACGTCCTGTACGGTTGCCGTAGGACCGAAGTGCTTGAGCAGCGCCTTGGTCGCGGCGCGGTAGATCTTCGCGCTGGCTTCCCGGAGATCGTGCGCGAAGATGTACTCCTCGGTGAGCTGCTGCGGCGTCATTCCACACCTCCTTCGGCATCGGTGATGACCGTGAGGCTTGGGTTGTCCAGAGGCTGCTCAGGGAACAGCAATTTGGGGTCCTGGAGCAGGTAAGCCTTGAGCTCTTTCGTCTTGCGAGGACCAGAAACCTTGATGGTCCAGATGTTCAGGTTTTTACTGGTCTTCCGGTGTAGACCCTGTTTCTCGAACGCGCGCTGCACCAGCTTCCAGCCGGTCGTATCCTTGGCCTGGGCCAGCTTTTCGAGCTCTGGATGCTCCTGGACATAACGCTTGAAGATTCCTGGCGTGACCAGCATGGCGGTCCCGTCGACGGTATGCACCAAGGCTTTGGTGTCGTTGATGAACAGGCGACGGGTCGCGATACCAGATTTCATCCAGCCAACGAATCCCTGTCCCAGATCAGTGCTTCTGCTAGGCATAAATACATCTTCAACTGCTTCAGGAGCGCAATCTGTTGGCTCCTTGTTCCCTAGTGGCTGCTGTAGGTTCTCCTCCCCGCGAGTGTTCGTAGAAGAAGCAGCCGGTGAGTCGTGGCTAGTGTCTAGCTCTTCTGATGGCGAATTGATATTATCAAGAAGTGCGTACAAATCGTCTGTTTCTTCTTGATCATCAGTTGAGGGCTTCGCAATCGCCCGCATCTCGTTTGACGGCTTCGCAACGCTCGGTGCAGGTTGGCGGAGCGTCATCTTGGCTTCTGGTACCTCTGGCTGTTCAACCGGTTCGTTGGGGGTTTCGCAGGTCGTTTCCGACTTTTCCGTGGAGGTGGTTCCATCTTCAACGACGAGTGATCCGCCGTAGGGCGTGGGACGCTCGGCAGGGTCTGTCCAGACCAAGGCTGGAGCGACCTTGAGCAACGTGAGCTTGTTTCTCCACCCGGCGCCACTGTCTATCGTGGCCGTCCAAATGGCTTTGTCCGCGGAGTTGGTCTGAATGATGGCTTGGTCCTGAAGCATGTTGAAGAGCGTGCTGTTGGAGGAGGGGACCCCTTCGATTCCCTGAGCCAGCAGGTAGGCTCTCAACTGATCGGCCGCGGGCTTGCTCACCAGCCAGAGTGCGTCCTGAGTCAGCCACCCGTCGGACGGGCCGCCCGGCTGATTCAGCTTGAATTTGTCCTTCACCAGGAAGCGCAGCCCGTCTGCCAACTGCCGCTGCAGCGACTGCTTCGGTGCAGCCAGCGCTCGATCCGGATTACCCCCCAGCTCCTGCGCGACTGAGGCCTGGTCTGCCTTCATGACAATCTCACCGAGGATCCCGGCGTGCTCGTACTGCCCTGCGAACAGATAAATCAATTGAGCCCACAGCTCTGGAAAGCGACTGAGCCAGTCGAGTGCAGTGCGCGGTAGCAGTTGGTGGATGAGTAGCGCTGAGGCTGCGGCGTGGAGCTGGTATTCGCGGGACTTCACATACTTGAAGCGGTAGGGCTGGTTGATAGGTCCGTTCCAAGGGTGCCAGGTGCTGCCGTCCTGCAGCTCAACCTGCAGGTCGACGACGATCTTGCCTATGTCATGTGCCAGGGCACCATAAGCCGCGGCGGCCGACCAGGCTTCAGCCTGGGCTGACTGTGACTCTGGTGCCGCGCCCACAGGGAGCAGGTAGGTCTGCCGCACCTTCAGTGCGTAGGCCACGATCTCCAAGCCGTGATCGATCATCCCGCCTGGATGGGCATGGTGATGGTTTTCCGAAGCAGGGAGTTGCTGGACCAGCTCGGCATAGTTGGCCAATGGCCGTTGGTAGATCTCCTCGAATTGCTGCTTGGATAGCGAGGCACGCTGCCAGATGTTCTCCAGTAGCTGGCGGCGGCGAGGTGTGTCGAGCAGTTCCGTACTGCTCAGCGGAAGGAGGAATACCCCTGGGGCAGCTTTGGTTTGTGGGGTGGGGGACGGCTTCCTAGATATCCAGGAAAAGGAAAGGAGTTGAAACATGGGAGGCTCCATGACGATTCATGGAGCGGGCTTTTCCGCTAGATCAGGGGCTGGCGACAACGATAAAACAACGGCAGCGGGATTGGTATTTTTTTGGCAATGTGCCATCTTCAGGCAGTGCTTCCCACCGGGTTCGGTATTGAACAGCACACAGCATGGTGATTTCGAGTGCTTGGGGTTCCCGAAGATCCAGTGAAGACTGGCAGCAAGCGGCCAAAAGCAGTCGGTCGTCTCAGGCTGCTTAAGCCCCAAAGCAGCAGGTCGCAGCAGGCAAAAACTGCTGGCCAGAAGTAAAAGAACCTAACGCCACACTGTGAAGTGTTCAAAGTGGGGTTTTGGACTGCCTAGAAATCGAATCCTTCATCCAGTAGGCTCGCAGCAATGCTGGCCTAAGGCCGGCAACCCATAAATGAGGGAGCTTTACATATGCATGAAGCACGTGGGTCGATGCCGGCGGTACTTGATCGGCAAATTGCCAGCGAAAAGCAGGATGCATTTGGCCACCGGCATTTTTCTCAAGCCTTGCGAAGCCTCATCGAGTCTGGCCGCCATGCCCCTCCATTCAGCATCGGGTTGTTAGGCGGATGGGGTACCGGTAAAAGCTCAATCAAGGAGCTGTACACCCGAGGTTTGGAAGACGATGCGTCAGCCTCATCAAGTGGCGTGCCTAGAAAGGATCGATTCAAGAGCATCACATTTAACGCTTGGCGCTTCGGGGGCAAAGACCAGGACATCAAGCGTGCTCTTCTTCGGCACGTATTCCTCGAGTTAGGGGGAGATGAACAGGCACTACACGACAAACTCTTCCGAAACGTGACCCGCACAGAGGAGCAATGGAAAGGCTGGAGAGAATACGCGAGTCAGTTGTGGCGAGCCTGGTCGATGCCCTTGCCGGCGTTTCTGGTTGCCATGCTGGCCCTCTTCGGCTTGATATGGCTTGGGCTCAAATACCTCCCTTGGGATGACTCGCTCGTACAGTCGGCTTTTGTTGTCGCAATCTCCGGTGCATACAGTTACCTGTTGAAGAACCTCAAACCTTCGAAGATTGATAGCTACAGATCTATCACCAAGGTTTCGTTACCCAGCGCAAGCGCCGAGCAATACGAGGAGATGTTGCTGGAACAGTTGAAGGAGTTCAAACAACCAACATCGGGATTGTTCAATAAGGCGGTTCGCTGTGAGCGGCTCGTTATCTTCGTCGACGATCTGGATCGGCTCTCTGCAGAGGAGATGGTTTTGGGCCTGGATGCCGTCCGAGCGTTCATGGAGATCCCGTCCGAGAAGCTTCCTCCGGGTCTCGGGCTCGTCTTCGTGATTTCGTGTGATGAGGCTAAAGTCGCAGACGCCCTGGCGCGCGGCCGCGGAAATCCTGAGCAGCCCGGTACCGTCTTTACCCACACTGATGCGCGGCGCTATCTAGATCGAATCTTTCAGTTCCGCTTGGAGATTCCACCACCACCTCGCAGCGACATGCGTCATTTCGCGCTCACACATCTTTCGTCATTCGAGGAAATCGTTACCGACCTCAAGGCCCGTGGCTCGAGCCCTGAACAGGTGATCGATCGAATGATCCACGTGAATGTGATTGATCCCCGTAACGCCCTACAGATTGTGAATGCTTTCGCGCAGTCGTGGTGGTTGGCCAAACGACGCGAATTGGAAGGGAGCTCAGGTGATTTGCCAGGCGGATTGCACGAACATGCAGTGACCGGGCATCCGATCTCACTAGGTGCTTTAAGCGCAGCGCGAGTGAGCTTCCCAGATTTCTATCGTGACCTGCAGGAAGATCCTCAGCTACTCGGCAGGCTGACAGCCGTTCTGGTGAATGGTGATTCGGTGCAGGAACAACCTGTTGAAGCTCGACCGCTGCTACTCAAGCGTTATGTCACGCACGATGATGATCATGGAACGAAAGTAAGAGATGGCTGCAGGGATCTAAGACAGTTCTTAGCCAGCCTTGTGGGCGTTCGTTGGCCGGACTCGCTACAGAGCCTACTACTGCTTTCCGAAGATCCAATCAGCCGTAAGTTTGGTGCGGGAGCCAGCGCCCTTTATGGGTTGTTGATGTCAGGAGATACGAAGGGAGTCATTGAGCAGCTTTCGCCGCGTGCAGATAAGGTTGTGCTCAGTGAGGATCAAGCGCTCTTGCTGCACCAAATGATTAGCGACTTGCATCTCGAGACATTGAGTCGTCGACACAACGCTATGCGCGTCGTAGCTAATCTTCTGGAACATCTACCAGAACGAACCCGGCGCTTGATTCTGGGGCCATTGTGCACCGAGCTGGCGGGATCCATCGATCTGAGATCTATGGTGGGACTGTCCAAGATCGGTACGATCTTGGAGGATGCCAATAGCCAGGAGCAGCGCCAGATTGCGGCGGAACTCATCGAGGACCTGCTCACCAGCAATCATAAATTTGAGTTTAATCTGGAGACTCTGCAGAGCCCAAGCTTAGGTGAGGCCAAAGAAATGGTGCTCCAGGCTTGTTCGATTGTGTTGAGGGTTCGCCAAGGGCACGGCTTGCCTCCCAAGCAAGATCGAGCGTTCATAGAGTGGCTCAAAGTTCGTGATGTCAATTTCGGTGCCACCCCGTATCACTTCAGCTTTAGCCAGCTTGAGGACTGGCTGGTAATTCATGAAGAAATGCTCCTCGACATGTTGGGTGCTGATTACGCTTCGCTCCTTGCTGCTGAGGTTGAGGCAGGCAGGAGTACGGACATTGACTTGGTTCTCGCTGCGCACCGCGTAGATGGTTTGTTCGCTGGCCTCGCACAGGCTGGTGAGGAGAGCCGGGCTGTCCTATGGAGGTTGGTGAGCCAGTATCTACCTCTACCGTCAAGCGAGCTACAAGGTAGCGCGCTGACAGTATTGGAGCAGTCTCAGAAATTGGCCGGTTCTAAACCCTTGTCTGATTGCCTGATTGGTGTCGCCGATCTCCTAATCATGCATCCAGAACCGGAAACTCAATACGACCGCGGCTATAGCTGGCTGCTGCATGTCGCTTCCTCCCGCTTTGAAGATTTAACTAACGAAGCGAAATCGAAACTTGCCCATCTCGCGGCGAATCTGGCAACTGGTGAAGCCTACGAAAAGGATGCCGTGGCACTCTTCGAGGGAGTCATTCGGCGCGACGAGACACTGGTCGCGAGCGTAAGCGCGCAGTGGATCCAAGCGCTTGCTGATTCTCTTCCTTTGTCTTGCTGTGCGACGCTTTTCCGAAGCTATACACAGCTACCAGAAACCGTGCGCAGCCAAATCGCTGCTTATTTTGATAGCGGGTTTACTTTGGCCTCCCCACCGGATTCCTTTGACGAGCTGTACCAAATTGCAGCCCAGGAGATTCCGACAGATTGCTGGAATTCGGGCGAACTCAAGGCACATCTAGTTCAGGCTCTGAGTAAGCTTCCGTCCAAGGTCAGCAGTGCTGTGTCGGACCTCGAAGCCCTGCTACCAGGGTTTTCGAAGATATACCTTCATGCTGAGCCGGCGACGGTGGCGGCTTGTCTGCACAACACCTTCACTGGGGCTAGTAGCTATCCTGCCCAACTCAATTTGTTACATCAGTATTTCGCTGGCACCTGGCCCACCACAGTAGCGGTCCATCCGGGCTACAGCCCGCAAATCATCTTTGATAGTGCTATCCAGGTTGCAAGGAAATTCCCCCAGGAAGCGAAGCGCGGACTGCTCCATTCGCTTGATTCAATGCTTCATGATGGCATCGTTGGAGCCGAGCATGAGAATGCGCTTATGGAGGTCGCAAATCTCATCTGGAGAACCAACCCTGCAGAGGCAGAGCAATTCTTGGCACGCACTACCGGAGCTCTTCCAGCAGACCAGATCGCAGCGATGCCCGATGTGATCAATTGGGAGGCGACGAGCGAAGTGGAGTGGCTGGAAAGAGTCTGGATGAACGCCGCGCAAAATCTGGCCCCGACTGAGCAGGTGGCAGCAACAATTCAAATAGTTGCGAAGGGTCAGATCGGTACAAGTGAACTCCCCGATCATGGCCTTACCTTGTGGAGAAAATCCTTAGGTGAGGATGCCTATGCTGTACTCAAGCAAGCGGTACTCAGCCCAGAGATTGCCGATCAAGGGCGACGTCGTTTGTGGCGGCAGATTTCATCGCTCAGTAGCAAGCCGGGAATTCGAGAACTTATTAATCTGGCTGTCGGCCTCACCATACTACCCTCCGCGCCAGAAACTACTGCCGCTGCCAACGAGGAACTGGAAAAGCTTTGCCTACAGCTGGCGGATCAAAGCAGTCGCTTTGATATTGCATTACTTCTTCTGAATAACCTGCCCAAATGTTCATCTATAACGATAAAGGCGAACCTCGCGCGATTGGCGCATCAGTTGGGTACGCATGCGGTTCTTCGAGAGGTTGATGCCTCCACCTTGACCCATGACGACCTACAAGTCATTGCAGAAATTTTTGGCAAAGGCCGTGAGCTAACAAATCTTCAGAGGCGATTCGGTGATCGATAGCTGTCTTTACGAGGGATAGCGAACAAGGCAGTGTGAATTGGTACATGAAGTAGAGAGTGGTGTCGCTGAATGTCAGCTCTTGGCCGATTGCTGCTGCTGGCGAAAGGCAGTTACAAGCCCCATAGCAGACGCTCAGACGCAATTCACTCGCCCTACCGCCCACGACTGATAGAGCTGTAGTCTGTTTGGCAAATCTCAATAATGTTTTAACTTGATTTCAAGGATTTCATCACCGTACTCATCCTTTTCTCCTGTCGGGCTCCATCCTAGGCGTCGGTAGAAGCCATAAGAACGAACGTTGGGATCACTGGAGCAAGACAAAAATAGGCGATGAAACTCATGTTTTTTTAGTTCCTCGATCACCATCGCGAGCAGCCTTTTGCCGACTCCTTGACCTTCGTATTCAGGTAATAGGGCCAAAACGACAATTTCACCAGTGTCTCGATCTCCAAAACAATAGCCAATCATCTGCCCTTCCACAGAGGCAATGAAACCAGGGCAACTGCCATCTTGGATACCCTTGCTCCAAGATTCGACAGTAATACCGAGTTCACGCAGCTCTTCTTCTGAAAATGCATTTTCTCGCGTTAAGCCTCGGATATTTATACACAAGGCAGCGTCATCGGGCTTGGCAGGGCGATAGGTCAGGAGTGTCATAGGGTAGCACCGTAGTGAGAGTGTATTTATTATTCAGAGGGTAGGAAATATACGATGGAAGTATCCGATCCGATGTTCATTTTCTTCAAATTTTTTCGCAATGTCCATCAATTCAATATTTTTGAATGTAGTTTTGCTCCCCTTCTAATCGACACGGCCATTAGCGGGTGACCGCTTTTGGCCGGCTGCTGCCTCTCTTAATATGGCAGTTTTAATTGTTCTTGATCTTAAGCTATCAGGTCACCATGGGATGACCTGTTCGTGGGAGTAAAGCCGTAGCCTTTTCGTGTTCGCTGATGCGAACGCAGCCATTTCTGCCTTGCGGCAGGCCCTTTCGGGTAGGGCTTTTACCCTTGTGAACCATTCCCTTCGCCCTTCAAGCCCATTTCCCCTTTGGGCCATTTGCTCCTGCTACAGTCGCTCATCGCTGGGGCAGGTGTTGATCCAGATCCATGGAGTCGTGAAGCACGCGAACCACCTCGAGCACCTGGTCTGTCGCCACCCGGTAGAAGACGAAGTGCCTGGGCCGAACAACCTTACCGACGTTGGGCATCGAGCGGCAGTAAATGAGGTGGATACTGCGCAGGCCAGCTCCCACTTCTTCACGGCTGATGCTGCCTACCTGTTGTGAGTCTGTCGCAACTGTCTCCAGCGCTGCGCCGATGAGCGCCTGGTAACGTCGGCGCGCGGCATCGCCGAAGCGGTTGTGGGTGAAGCGCAGGATATCGACGATGTCCGCTTGGGCATCATGGGAGATGCGGTACTTGGCCATGCTTCAGTGGCTCGCCTGGTTGCCGAGCTCGTCGAGGTATTGGGCCAGGTCGTCGCTGGTGATCTCGTCGTACTCGCCGCGCTCCAACTGCATCAGGCCACTGGATGTTGCGTTGCGGAGGGCTTCGAGCTTGGCGCTATTCTGGGCTTCCTGTTGCAGCAGCAGGCGCAAGCCTGCCCGGATGACTTCGCTGCGATTCTGATAGCGGCCGGTCTCCACCAGCTCGTTGATATCCTGCTCCAGCGGATCGGGAAGGACGACGTTTCGAGTTGCCATGAGGTGCTCCAGTCGGCAGATAGCTAGTGGCATAATATGCCATAAGGCTTGCCAGATCATCTTTTTTGGCGTATAGGTGATAGCAGGATGCCTCCCTTTGGGAGCCAGGAGATTGATGATGAACGCGCACACCAACAAAGGTTTTGCCTCCCGGATCGGTTTTGGTCTGGGTATGCTTGTGCGTTCCTGCCTGCATGACCGCCGTCCAGCTCTACGTTGGGTTAAGCGAGTTAGCCTATTCTTGTTAGCGGCTCTTGTAGTGTCACAGAATTTTATGTGGCTTGCTGGGATATCAATGACTCTACTATGTGTCTTTCTGGTGGGATTTGCCTTGGTTAAAGGGGACATCCCCGTCTCTAAAGGGTCTCCAAGTCGAGATGTCTCAACTATGACTTCACAAGCTGAAACTGAATCTGTAGCAGAGCTGTTTGACTATCAGGCAGCACACCATTACCGGGACTAGAACCCGGTAATGGATTTATAATTTCTCAAACTGCGTTTTTAACTCTATTTCCTGCTTCCTTGCCGGCGGCTTGAACTCCTTCAGTCCCTCTGCTCAATCCGTTCAGAACAGACCCTGTTTGAATTCCGGACCAGCCGATCGCGGTCATCCACAGTAGTGGTAAAACAATGAACATAGAACCCATAACGAAGTTCAAGATCGCATCTTGAGTAGCCGTATTTAGCCCCATGACCGGGTCGAACGAAAGATGCGGTGATCCCGAACCATAGAAGGCATCAAGTATCGTACTGTCGATATATCTGGCCAACTGAAACCAGAAGTCGACGAACATCATCGCAAAGAAGACAACCGTCATCGTCATGGCAACTTTCAGTTGATAGGTGCCGATGACCAGGACCATCGGAATGCAGATGACCATTGCCATCTTCAGGAACGACATCACCATCGGCAGTGCCTGGCGGACCATGTCCATCGCCGGGAAGTAGGCCAGGCTGCCCAGCGCAACGCCGAAGGTTCCTGCGGTTCTCGCGATGCCGTTCCAGACGGTGCCGCCCACCTGCCCGCCGTAATCGGTGTAGACGTTACCCTTGACCTGGCTGGAGGGTGAGATCACCTGGCGAATGACAGCCTCGGTCACCTCGTCCTGGTTCAACCATTTCGCCCACTTGAAGAAGCTGGTCATCAGGTCCGGATCCACCTGGTCCTTGATCCGATCACGCAAGCCGATCCCTGAGTCAGCCCACCACTGCTTGCAGGTTGGGTAGCCGCCACCACCGCCCACCTGAGGCAGGCCGGCATCGCGGGTGGCGTTGTAGGGCCACGACTGACGGGGACTCTTCGAGTAGTCGGTGTCGTAGTACCCCGGGGTGTTCAACAGGAATCGGGAGCCGATCCAGTTCAGGTCTTGCAACGCCTTGTTGTCCTCGGCGACGGAGCCCAGGTCGGGTTGCCGCATGAACAGCCGCGCACGGGAAGGCCCGTAGCAGTCCCTGGAAAAATCAGCGATTTCTTGTGCCAGCAGCGGATTGTTCACGCGCGTGTTGTCCACTTCCATTCGCATCTGCCGCAGATCCGTGCCGCACGGAATGGCCGCGATGGCGCCGCTGGTGAAGCCCTTGGACAGGGCGTGCATCATCGCCCACCAGAGCGGCATCTGCGCACTCTTGCCCGCCAGGCTGCTGAAGGAGCTCGACCAGCCGGTGTCCGCCGGTGCCGGCAGATTGTATTGGCACTGCTGGGCGCGAGTCTGGTCGAACTCGATGGTGTCGAAGCTCACGTTGACGACCGGGATCCCCGCCAGGGCGACCACGATGTAGCCGACGTAGATGTGCGTCTCGATGCGGGCCAGAGACAGCACGCCCTTGTTGCCCTCGTCGGCGCCTTCCCCGCGAACTTTCAGCCATTCGCGCATCACGATGGCAGCGAAGGGCACCGCGAACAGGCCAGTATCCGAGATCATGTTCCAGATCCCGTTGTTGATGATCCAGCCGAGGAGGGTGAGGTAATACTCCAGGTAGTCATTGGTCATGAAGGTCATGCTGCGCCTCCCGTGCGGAAGTAGGCTTTGCTGAATTCGATGAGCAGCACCAGCAACAGCACCAGGATCTCGATCCGCCGAATGCGCTGCCGCTCATGCGCGCTCAGTTCCTTGCGCTGCTTGAGCCGGAACCAGGCGATGGCCAGGGCGCAGTACAGCAGCGTCCGCCAGGCGAACAAGCTCCAGTAGTTGCTTTGCCGCCAGGCCTCCAGGCCTTGGATGCCACCGAAGTGGTTCAGGGCGAAGAGGCTGAGCAGCGTACCGACCACTGCTAGTCCGATGACGATCAGCACTCCGACCAGTAGCTGGCCGAGAAGCTTTCGGGTGGTGAGCGTATCTGCCATCACGGTCTCCCTCCCGACTTGCCGCCGGCGGCAGAGGGGGCCTGCAGGCGATCGAGGCGATCAGCATCGGGCGCCGACTCGAACACGCCACTGGACCCTGAGGCGCGTTGTTGCCCGCGCTCGATGACCCGCATGGGGGAATTGCTGGCCAACTCGCGACGGAGCTCCAGTTCGGTCTTGAGATTGGAGATCTCCTGCTGCAGGAGGCTGGTCTGCTGATCGACGGCTTGGGTGGCCAGGCCGTTGGCGGCGACGTTGGGCTCCTTGGCGCCGGCGAACATCAGGCGCTGCAGTAGCAGTGCCTTGCTGAGCACGTCCATCAGGGAGACATCGGACGCCAGGCGGCGCGCCAGGACGTCCTGGTCACGCTCGTCGCGCAGCGCCTCGATGACGCCGCGGGTAATTGGCAGAGCATCGGTGCCGGCCGCAGCCAGATTCTCTGCAGTCGGTGGTTTGCTCTTCGACAGCAGTTCCTGCAGCGACTGGAGTTTCTTGTCGTAGGTCTCCTGGATCAGCGGGATGAGGCCGACGCCAGCAGCCGTCACCGTCTTCTGGCAGCCTTCGCAGGTCTGTTGCTGTTGCTCCCCCAGTACCCGGGTGGCGAATGCGGCGGCCTCCTGGGGGGAGGACCAAGTGTTGCAGACCAGGCCGTTGTTGCAAGTGGCGGAAGGCACGCTCGACGAATCATTCACCGAGCGGCTGGTCAACAGGTTGTAGCCCGCCCGGGTCACGTCGTTGACGATGCGAATGGGCTTCTGGCCGGAGCCGCCGGCCTTGTCTCCACCGACCCAGGTTACGCCATCGTTGCCGCCCTTCTTCTCCACCGCTTCGAGGGCGGATACGGCGTCTTTCCCGCCAGAGGCCAGCGTGGCTCCCAGGGCCTGGCCTTCGGCGATTTTCCCCCAGCCGGTCTGCTCGCCAGCGATGTCGGCCATCTTCTCGGCGATCGCTCTGCAAGTCCCTTTCGAGCGGTCGTAGTCAATCCGCGCCTGTAGGATGCCATTGGTGATCAGGTTGTAGAGCTGAGGGTTCGCGCGCTGGATGATCAACGCCGGCAGCGACATGACCGCGCCGGTCGCGTTCTGGATGACTGAGCCCATGATGTTCTGGAAACCCTGTGTGGCACCGTTGAGCTGGTTCTCCAAGGTGGTGCTCAGGTTCATGTTTCCGCACATCATGTCGTTGTTCCAGCCGAAGCCGACGCCGATTGAGTCCATCTGGCCGGCGCTGCCCATGCTCACCGCACTGCCGCCGCCAATGCTGTAGAGGACCTCGTCGCTGAGCACCGTGCCGGTCTTGGACACGTTGATCGGGTCGTCGGCCTGGGCAAGTTGCGCTGCGAGCAGCCACGTCAGTGCGACCGAGGTGATGTTCATTCGCATGATTCGTCTCCGTGTCCTTATTGGAAGTCGGTACTGCCGAGGAAGATCTGCCCCTTGCGCTGGCAGCAGGAGTAGGGTCGCCAGAGCGCCCAGGCGTAATCGCCGTCGACGGCTTGCGTCTTCGGCCCTGAGTTGGGAAACACCGCGCAGTTGAGGCTCAGGGATGGGGTCAGCTCCTGCCATTTCCCGGTCGAGGCATCGCCTTCTTTCAGCTCGCCCGCCGGCCAGTAGCCGTCCTTGGGGGCTGCGCGCATGGGGAGGTAGACGTGGAGTTGGCCGATTCGCGTGGTGATGTCGCCGGCGCGCTGGGCGATGACGGCTGCCGTCTTGTAGTCGTCGGTCTGGTGCAGGAATCCGCTGCGCGGATAGAGGTTCCCCCACATGTCGCCGGAGAAGATTCCACCCACCTCGCGCAGCCCTGGGACCAACGCTTCGGGGTACACCTGCTCGGGAATTCCATGCCGCCAGCCAATGGCGTCCAGTGTGCTGAGGAAGTACGGCACCAGCGGGAAGGTGGCGCCAGGGCAAACGTACCCAGAGGCGCTGGCGAACCGGCTGAACGTGGCCCCGCCAGGATGGCCGATCACATCCGCTTCCTTGAAGCGGCCGATGCTGTTCTCGGCCTTGTAGTTGGTGGTCGCGTCATTGCCGGCCTGAGCGAGTGGACTCGGTGTGCCTAGCGCCGACACCTCGGTCCAGGGGTTGCTCCCGGTATTCGCGTAGCTGGAGACGACTGCGTCAGGCACGTAGTGGCGGACCTTGACCGACGTCTTCACCTTGCAGCCATGTGGGCCGCAGAGCAGCCAGTAGCAGATCCCGACGACCTTGTATTCGAGGCACTGAGGGGAAAGGGTGGAGGAGACGATGGCGGCGCTGTTGATCGCGGCCGAGGCCGTGAACGAGAGGCTGAAGGTGGCGACCGCCGCTGCCAGGCGGCGGAGGTTGTGGCTGGTCATCAGCGCGACCTCCTGGCCTTGGCGATCAGCTCAAGCGCGCGCGAAAAATCCGGTTCGCCGTAGACCACGTACTGCCTGTCGACTACTACGGCAGGGATCTTCTCGACACCGAGACTCCACGCATCGGCGACGTCTTGTTGTGCCTTGACCAGCTCTGCCTGCAGGCGGCGCCCATCGGGGCTTTGTAGCAATCGCTTAAACGCCGCTTGAGCATGCTGTGGATCCTGGGGCAAGGCGGCAGTCAGTTGCTCCTCGAGGTGTTCCTGGGCATCCAGAAACAGAACGCGCGACGATCCGGTGGCAGAGACCGGATGAGCCTTGTCGGTGATGACCCAGGTTTCGGCCTGGCTCGCGCCGCTCAGCAGTACCAGTAGTAAGCCAACGGCCAGCGTTTGTGGCCGCCAGCCAGGGGGAGAGTGATGAAGGGGCATGGGTCTGTACCGGTTCGAGGAAGGTACAGACAGGAGACAGGATCGCTTCCGATGGGGCAGCAGGAAATCATCAGTGCGACGACGGAGTATTTTTCTAGCGGATTTTCGGTTGTTTGCTTAGTTCTGTACGCCAGGGGTTAAGCTTCATCCTTAGGGCGGAAGTTTGCCCGAGTCTTCAGTGGCGCAAGGCTGGCGACGATGAACACGCGACGAAACGGGAACAGCGTTCGTCCATCTAGCTCCCGTGGGTAGTAACGGTGCAGCAGTTCCAGGTAACGGTCGAGGAAACGCCGCCGGGCCTCCTCGTCCAACTCGCCGAGCACCGGACGCAGGGCTGACACCTTCACCCAGTCGAAGATCGGGTCGTTACCATCCACCACCTGCAGGTGCTCGGTCTCCCAGATATCTACCTCTGCGCAGAGCGGTGCCAGCAGGCGGTAGTAGTTGTCTAAGGACAGCACATTGCGTTGTTGCATCAGGTAGCGCAGCGCTGGGCTGCCGAGTGGAGAGCCAGCGGGACCGGCGCTGTCCAGCGCGTCGAGCATCAGGCGATACCAGGATGCATCGCGCCAGTTCGGCATGTGCGCCGCCAGGCAGCCGCTGGGGCTCAACTGCCCGAGCAGGCGCGGAAGCAGGCTTCCGTGGCGTTCGATGAAATGTAGCACCGCCGCTGCGAATATCAGGCTGCCCGGACTCTCGGCACACCAGTGCTGCAGGTTTGCACGTTCCCAGGATGCCTTGATCGGCAAACGCGCCGCCTCTGCGAGCATCTCCGCGGAACTGTCCACGCCGTGCAACTCGGCATCCGGCCAGCGGCGGGCGAGCAATTCGGTGGCGATGCCGGTGCCACAGCCGAGGTCATAAATCCGCTGGGGGGCGTGCATCTCGATATGATCGAGCAGCTCGACCACCGGCCGCTGGCGTAGCCGGGCAAACTGCATGTAGGCGGAAGGATCCCAGTGTGTCTCGGTGTTCGCACGGCTGAGCTGGTCGTCACGCACCATGGGTGATCTCCTGCTCGGCGGCAAGCTGGCGCCCCAGGCTGCGCAAGGTCCCCAGGGCTAGCGCCAGGCCGCGTCGGGTATCGGCATCGCGCAACAGCCGCAATAGGTCTTTAAGGTTCGGCGCTTGCTCACGCAGCACCTCGGCCTTGGCCACGCGCACTGCGTTGCCGACGGACCAGCCGACATTGGTGGCCTGCTCGAAGAGCGATGCCAGCCTGTCCACCATGGCCGGGTCGAGCAGGTCGATGAGATCCGAAAGTAGCGAGAGCAGGTCGACCAGGTTGTCCAGGCGGTGGCCCTCGATTAGTGGCTGCAGCTTGTCGAGCAGGGCCTGCAGGCCCTCCCGGGTCTGCTGGGGGAACAGGGGAATATCGGCCTGCGCCGCGTCGCGAGGCTGCTGATGGCTATCCATGTCGGCTCCTCCCCGTGTGGGGTCAAAGCATTCCGCGAGCGACCGCCCAGTACAGCCCGCGATTGAAACCCTGGCGCAACAGACCGCCAAGCTTGGTTGGCGGGGTCGGCTGGACGTCGTGCCTGTAGTCGTACCATAGCGGCATGCCGGTGTTCAGGCCCATCTGTGCGACGGCCTGAACCCGTCCGTCGTAGGTTGCGCAAGGGCTGCCGAGGCGGATCTCAGCGGCGATGTTGCTGGCGATCACCGGCGCCTGGTTGTGGCAGGCGCCTCCGGCCTTGCTCACCGGTAGATCGACGGTATCGCCCAGGGTATACACCCGCTCGGTACCATACACCTGCAAGGTTTCATGGTTCGTCGGCAACCAGCCTTCGTCGGCGGCGGATTGCGACAGGCCACACTCCCTGACGACATCCACTGCGCGAATCGGCGGCGTCGCCATGAGCAGGTCGAAGGGCTGCTCATCGCCCTCTTCGGAATAGGCGATGCGCCGCTCGGGGTCGACCCTGGCCAAGGTGAAACCACGCTGGAAACGAATGCCACGCTGCTCGAATAGACTCGGCAGGATCTCGCAGGTTGGCCGTTGCAGGAACAGGCAGTTGCGTAGCAGCTGGGCAGTGGTGGGATAGGTGTAGACGATCTCCACACGTTCGCGGACGCCCCGACGGCGCAGATAGTCATCGAGCATCAGGGTGGTCTCCACAGGCGCGATCCCGCACTGGTGGGGCACGTTCGGTGTTTTCGGGAAACTCACCGTGATGAAAATCCGGCCCGATTCCAGGTTGGCAAGGCGCTCCGCCAGCCGGCGCGCCGGCTGGTACTGGTAGAAGTGCTCGCCGGCTTCCTTCAGGCCTTCAATCCGCTCGGGAGCCGGCACGCAGCCAGTGGCAATGACCAGATAGTCGTAGCCGTGCCGCTTGCCACTGCGGGTATGCAGTTCTTGGCGAGCGAAATCGAAGCGGACCACCTGGTCGACTCGGAACTCCACTTCGGGGCGCAACAGCGAACGTTCCGGTCGCTTCAGATCTTCCAGGAAGAACTGCTGAAAGGCGACGTACATGAACGCCGGCTTGTAGTAGTGATCGGGCGAATCCGATAGCAGCATCACCTGCACTCTGCCGCTGAGGACCTCAGCGTAGAGCCTGGCCACGAGAAGGTTGGCGAGCATGGTGCCACCTACTCCGCCGCCGACGATGATAACTCGGTCCATGATCCCCTGCTCTTGTGTGATTACTGCAAATACCTATAGCCCAGAGCCAGGAGTTGATGAGGAGGATTTACTGTGAAACTTAGTAGGTATGGCGGAAAAATCTGCGCTGTGTTGGAAGGTTACCGCTGAAATGCCGGGGATCCTGGGACAAGGCCGCAGTCAGTTGTTTCTCGAGGTGTTCCAGGGGCGTCCCGAAGCGGAACGCGCGATGATCCGGTGGCAGAGACCGGATGAGCCTTGTCGGTGATGACCCAGGTTTCGGCCTGGCTCGCACCGCTCAGCAGTACCAGTAGTACGCCAACGGCCAGCGTTTGTGGCCGCCGGCCAGGGGGGGAGTGATGAAGAGGCATGGGTCTGTACCGGTTCTAGAAAGGTACAGACAGCAGACAGGATCACTTCCGATAGGGCAGCAGGAAATCATCAACTCGTAGGTGGTGTATTTTTTCGAGCCGTGATCGAGCGCTGCCACGTACATAAGTAGGGGTGACGCCTGCATGTCCTGGGTAGCATAATTCCTGTATGTAGCTGGCTAATTGATATTAAGGAGTGGTCGAAGTCATGGAGCGCTTGCTCGAGAGCATTTACATCAATGCTCGGCCGGCAATGGAGTTGAGGCTTAGCCTCACCAGCTCCGGCCGCAAGAGAATGGTAAAGATTGTGGATGGGGAGGAGGTCGAGGTTCTGCCAGGTGAAGTGCAGGGCATCCTGGAGGCCCAAAAGAGGGATGTTGGAATCCTCGCCGATTTCTTAGCCAAGAGTCTCTTGGCGCGACGCTAGAGATCCTTGGCTAGCCAGTCTATCGCCGACAGCAACGTGGTCTCGTCGGCCATGCCTTCAAGCTTCACGCTTCGTCCCGTCTGGTTGTCCCGGATGACGAGGGTCGGGGTCGCTGTAATGCCCTTCGACCGTGCAATGTCGATGTCCAACTTGATATCTGAGTCAATAAGTTCGTTGTCTTTCGCACATTTCTCCAGTCGAGCCTGGTTCAGTTCAGGAAAGTCCAATGTGCCGCCAGCCAGCCCGCCCCCGTTGCCGGCCGACTGAGCGAAGATCGCATCGATAGCGCTCCAGAAGGCTTTGGCGCCGCCTTGGATCCCCGCGCACTCCACCAGGCGAGCCTGATGGCGGGCCGCCTCGCCATGCATCTGCAGGGGAAGATGCCGCCAAACCAGGTTCACGTCCGGATGGCTGTCTACCCAGCGCTTAAGCCGCGGGGTGTAGACCTTGCAGAAGGGGCACTCCAGGTCGGCGTATTCATTGATCGTCCAGCGCGCTTTCGCATCGCCGTAGAGGCTGTGGTTGGCTGGCAGCCCCTTCACCAGAAGCTCGACCCCTATGGCGGATGCAGCCAGCAAGACCAGCAGCAGCCCCGCCCAGGGCAGGGCGGGACCTTGAAATCGTTTCGCTGCCCAGCCGCCCTTCAACAGTCTCACGCTTGCCTCCGCTGTAGGATTTCCGCACGGTCCACGGCCTCGATGAGCGCCTGTTGGGCCGTATCAGGCTGTGGATGCTGTTGCAGCCATTCATCCAGGAGCTGCTTTATCTGCGGGACTATGTCCCGGCGATCGACCGCCCTCAGTTGAATCTGCTGCAGCTCCTCGATCAGTACAGGAGCGCATATCCTGAGCGTCTGCAGGGCATCTTCTTCGGGGTTCTGCAGGATCTGGGTCAGGTTGTCGATCAGGTTCTGGGTCAGCGAATTCAGAGCTCTCATTCGTCCTGGCACTCCACTGCCGGTTGGTCTGGGAAAACAATGGGGAAGGGTGGCAGGCCGCGCGCCTGGTCGAGATCCGCTGCGACCTGCAAGGCCGCCTCGAGCTCGTCGCAGCCGGTGGCTTGCATGATGTTGTAGCGCTGGTTCTTTTCTTCGTTTTCGGTCATGGCCAGAGCCAGGTAGAGACTCGGGGGAACCACGCGGAAGAGGTACTCCTTGCCCTTGGCCAGGAGCACGCCCTCGGTGAACTTGCCGCTTTCCTTGCGGGCCGAGAGCATCATCGACTTCTGCGCCGGCGACAGCTCGCGGAACCTGGAGATCTTCTCTACCTCGTCGGGGGGCATGTTCAGGCACAACCACCACTCGATCATGTTCAGCATCGGCGCCCCGGAGGCTGGGATGTCGTCGATGTTCTGGGTGGCGAGCCAGAACCAGGCGCCCAGTTTCCGCCACATCTTGGTGATCTTCATGGCGTAGGGCAGCAGCAGCGGGTGCTTGGTGATGATGTGCCCCTCATCGGTGATCTTGACGATGGGCCGGCCCTTGAATTGGTCGCGTTCGGCGATGTTGTTTACGGTGTTCAGCAGCGAGATGTAGGCGATCCCGAGCTGGGCGGCGTAGCCTTCGCGCGCGTAAGTCGCGAAATCCACCACGGTGAGATCGGCTTCAGGCCAGGGCGTGCCTTCGCGATTGAACATCTCGCCGTCGGCACCCATGCAGAACATCTGCATGGCTTCCGCCATTTCGGCCAGGCGCGCGCGCCGTTCTGGCGCGGTGCCATCGCTCCTGGAGGCCTCGTAGAGCGCATCGCGCACGTCCTGGGTCAGTACCGTGCGGTTCGCGGCGGCGCAGGTCCTGGCCGCCGCCAGGATCGCCTGGCGGACGGCGCTGCGATCGGCACGGGTCAGGCGCGCGTCTTCCTTCTCTTCGCCGCCGGTAATCATCAGGCGGGCGACGATCTCCATCTCGCCCAGGATGTCTCGCTGGTCGTCCTCGAGGTCGGCCTTGCTGCCCTGGACCGAGTCCGAGGCCTCGATGTCTTCGGCGTCCAGGACCTTCACTTGGTCGGGGCTCTCGACCAGCTTGATGGCGTCCGCGAACGGTGCCAGGCTGACGCCGGAGCCCGGGGCGAGGCGGACCCGGTGGACCGAGAGGCCAAACCGCTTGGCGAAGTCGGCCAGCAGGCCGAAGCTGTTGCCCGCTTCCGCGACGAACATCCGCGGCAGGTACATGGCGAGCATCTGGCAGATGAGGTTGGTCAGGGACGCCGACTTGCCGGAGCCAGTTGGCCCGAAGATGAAGCCGTGGGCATTCATCTGCCGGTCCAGCTTGTTGAACGGGTCGAAGGTCAAGGGTGCGCCGCCACGGTTGAACAGCGTGAAGCCAGGGTGTCCGGTACCGGTGGTACGCCCCCAGATGGGGGACAGGTTGGCGATGTGCTGCGCGAACATCATCTGGGTGTACCACTCCAGCGCTCGCTTCTCGTTCGGATCGAAATTGCAGGGCAGCCAGCGCAGGTAGCTGTTCAGCGGTCCCACTTCGTTCTGCGGTTCAACCGGCACCAGGCCGGCGCCGAGCAGCACGTTGCTCAGGGTGATGCAGCGCTCCTCCAACTGGGTATGGTCGCGGCCGCGCACGAACAGAGCGATCGAACCGCGATAGAGCTTGTGCTCCCGGCCGATCAGGCGGCGAACGGTGGCCACGTCCTCGCGGGTGTGGATCGAGGCCTGGGTGTCACCAACGGCCTTTTTCGAGAGCTGCTGCAGATGCCCTTCCAGCATGTCCTGCGGCGTCACCACCATGGTGATACACAGCAGCGTGTCCTCGGGCATGCGATCGAACAGGGCGTTGAGGCCATCGCCTTTGAGCGTCTCGCCGGTGAAGTGGCCTGTTAGCGGCGCCTTGTTCAACTGGTCGACCACGATCACACGGTGCGGCATGGCATCGAAGAGCCATACGCCCTGGGTGGCATCGGAAACAGGCTGCCGATAGAACAGGTTCTGGGAGAAGTCGGTGCCGTCGGCCAGTGGCAACTCGTCCTGCAGGATCGGTTCGTCCGGTCGGCACACCAACTCGTAGAAGCGACGTAGGTCCGCATCGGTCTTGCCGAGATGATCCGGGTGCGGGTTGAACCAGCGGATCAACCAGTTCCTGACGTCCTGGCCGCCCATGCGCGAAGCGACGATGCCGGCGTTCGCCAGGCCGCCTTGGATACGCTCGCAGATGGATTTCAGATATGCCGCCGGGTCCTGTCCGCGAATCTGCGCATCCGCCTTGCGGATCCGGCGGTAGACGACCATCCGCACGCGGCGCTGCTGTCCTCGCCAGGGAAGCTTGCTGACGGCGGTGTCGACGAACAGTCCGCCCGGCTTCGAAATTCCCTCCAGGTGATGCTTCATGAGCGCCAGGTACATCTCGCTGAAGGCCGATCCTCGCGCTCGTGGATGGACGTACTGCCTCAACTGCTCCTGGAAATTGTCCCAGCTGATCTCGTCCTGGGCGTAGAACTGGATGATCCAGGGCGAGGTTTCGTGCTCGTCGAAGGAGTTCTGCAGGGCTTCCTTTAGTGCGTCCCGGGCGTTCTGCATCCAATTGGGGTCGCGACCCTCGGTGCCCAAGGGCACCAGCTCGAAGAAGACGGCACGCGAACGTCCATCTTCCAGGAGCATCACCTGTTCGTCGGGCAGGTACTCGGCCCAGGGCAGCAGGTCGACGAACGATGGGTCGTGATCGTAGAGGCGTGACGCTTCAGCCTGCGTGGCGCCATTCTTGCTCCCGGTGTTGGGTAAAGGGATACCCATGGCGGCCAGTCGCGCCAGATAGCGCTCAGTCGCTTCTTCCACGGCCGCTACGTCCAGCGCTCCTGAATCTTCGGGAGCGTCTGCCGGTACCGACTGAGGCTGTGTGCGACCGCGCAGAAGGGTTTGAAAAAGGCCCATCAGTAGTCCTCCGTGCGCTCGCCCGGCATGGCGTACTGGACTCGCTGGTAGAAGGGGAGCACGGTGGTATAGCCCGGTACCGGGGCGGGATCGCTGCCGGCTAGGTGCGGGAACACATACATGACCAGGTCGGGATTGGGCAGTCGTTTGAACTGGCTGTGGATCTCGTTGCTGGCCGTGCGGGTGTAGTCGGCCTGGTCGTTCGCGGAGGCAACCTGCTGCGGATCGATCGGGCGCCGCAGCGTTTGCCTGGCATCGAGGAGTAGCCGGCCACGGCTGTTGCCTATCGAGCTGGTTGCACCTTGTTCCCAGACGTCGAGCATGTTGGCCTCGCCGTGGGGCAGCATCTCCTCCTTGCTGGTGGAGCACGCTGCCAGGGTTAGCGCGCAGGCCAGGCCGGCGCAGAGACGAAAAAGGGGGTTAGTCCAGGTCTGCTGTTGCATGAGCGGCTCCAGAGCTGTAGTCGACCTTGCGGCCCTTGAGTTCGTAGTCGATCGCCAGTTGCTGATCGAGATGCACGGCGACCCGTGCGCCAGGTTGCACGTAGACGGCGGCGAAGGCCTCGCCGTACAGCTTGTTCATCCACTGCCGGATGTCGCTGACGCCGCCGGAGAGGATGCTGTTGAGGGCCGAGTTGCTGTTGGTTCCGGTCGTCCCGAAGCTGGTGCCGTTGCCGCTGAAGACGGTACTGGTGTTGTTCTCGTCGGCGTCCAGGAGCTTGGCGATGCCGGCCCCGGCAGCCGTGAGTAGGCTCTGATTGCCCAGGTACTCCTTGGCATTGGATCGGCGATCACCGGCGATGCATGGGATGCCGTAGGGGTCGCTGATCCAGCCGAGGCCGCCCTGGATGGTTTTCTGGTCGGCGCTGGCGGTCTGGTTGTTGTTGCTCTGGTTGTCATTCACCTCCTCGGCCGGCGCCGGGAAGGTGCGCACGGTCCCGTCGTTGAACACGAACGTGAGGCTGCGGATCTGCCCACGCACGCAGGAGAGTGTCCAGTCGCCCGAGGCGGTCCCGCTGGCTACCGCGCCGGCGACGTCCGGCAGCTCGATGCCGTTGGCGGTGAGGTTGTCCGGGCCGATGAGGATTTTGAACGGGTAAGGATCATTGACCGTCCCGTCGACCGGCACACGACCGATCAGCGCAGACATGGCCACCGAGCCCATGAGCGTCGAGTTCTGCGGCAGCGTGTAGGTCTTGCGGACGAGCTTGCGGTTTTCCAGGTCGGATCGCTGTTGGCCGACGGGGTGCAGCCCGTCATCGATCCGCTCCAGCGCGTTCTGGCCGCGATCGACCGCGTTGCCGAAGGAGGTCGGGAAGCTGAATCCGCTCGGTTGGGTGGTGGAGCCGGCGGCCAGCGGCTGGCCATTGGCATCGACCGCGCGGGCGTCCTGGGGCTCGATCCAGACGATGTCCGATGACGACGAGCCCGCTCCCTGAAAGTGCTGGCCATCCTCTGGTCGCACGCCGAATCCTACGGGCAGGTCGGTGTCGCCGGCCTCGGGAATGTGGGTTAAGTTCTCGAGCCGTTTCTGTACCTGGTCCAGGATCGTCTGGCTACGGTTCTCCTGCTGTTGCTGCAGCTCCTGGGCGGTGTTGTTGAGCTTCTGCTCTATGTTCTGATCGATGTTGCGCAGGCGGCCCTGCAGGTTCTCATTGGCGGCTTTGAGCGAGTCATTCTCCTGGATCACCTTGCTGATCTGGTCCTTGAGCTGCCGGCTTTCTGCCACGATGGTGCGTAGTGTGTCGGCGGGCGTGTCGCCGTCGATGCCCAGGGTTGCCGCTTCTTCCGACGTTACCGTCGGGGTTGCGGCGCCTTGTGACTGCGCACTTTCCTTCTTGCCCATCATGCTCACGCCGATCAGGATGGCGCCGATCACGACGGGGACGACCAGCAATTTCAGGAGGGGATTACCGGTCAGCGCCACGACGGCCTCCTTTGGGATCGATCTGGCTGATGGAGGAGGGCAGGAGCGCGTCAGCAAGGCCGCGGCCGCGCGTCACCAGATACACGGTAGTGGTGTCGGAAGCGTCGCCCCGGGCCCCCAAGTACGGGTGCTGGAAGGTTGCGGCGATGAAATTGCCCATCAGGTCCCTGGGATCCAGGGCCAGGTGCTGGGCGCTGGCGTTCTGCAGCTTCACCGCCGTGACGTAGTAGTCGTCCAGCCGCCAGGCGCCCAAGGCGGTAGCCGTGATGGGCAGACTGGGGAGCAGGGTGGTCAGGTCGAGCTGTCGCTTGACGCGCACCTGACCGACACCATCCACCGGTTCCACCGTGCGAAGCGGGGCATAGAGCATCTGCGCCGCATAGCGCGTCAGAACCACGGGGACGGGCGTTTCGCGCGGCACGGCCTTCGGTGCTTCTGCCTGCTCGGTCTGTTTCGCTGCTGCCGATGGCTGGGCTTCCCGGGACTGGCCATAGTGCGGAGCCACGGGCTCGCCGGCGACGATCCTGACCGGCTCGCGCGGCTGTTGGTCGGCCGCTGCCTCGGTGGCGGCGATATCGATGAGCATCTGCTCGCCATTGGTCGCGTCTTGCAGACGCAGTCGCGCCGGAGGAATCGGCTCGTTGGCGAGCAGGTAGAGCGCGCCGCCGGTACTCTGGACGCGCAACTTGCCCTGCAGGTCCCGAGGAACGCCGACTCGCACGTTCCTGTCGACAAAGACAATGCGTTCCTGGCCGACCGTCAACGGAATGGCCAGCGGAATGCGCTCCCAGCGCAGAATCTCCACCGCTTGTGCCAGTGCGGGTAGGGCAAGCATCAGCAAGAGCGTGGCTGTCGACTTCCGGATCATAGACCTCCCTCCCGCTTGGTGGGGGCGGCCGGCTCCTCGAGTTCGATACGTTGAGGCGTGTCGGAGTAGCAGTCCCACTGCAGGCCGAAGGGATTGGTCTCCGGGTCGACATCGGCGCGGATGACGTGCAATGGGTAGCGGGCCAGCGCCCGCTTGATCTTCTCGCCGGCGTAATACTCCGTGCTGTCCATGTCCAGGTTGACGGTCCAGTCATTGATCGAGTGTTGGATCACGCGGCCATCGTTCTCGCCAATGCCCCGACCGGGGATTTCCGAGGTGGTGCGCTCGCGCCCCCTGAGCTCGCCGGCGTTACGACGAAACTCGAAGTCCTTCTCCAGGAAGACTTTGCAGGAAGGCGTCAGGTAGGCGGCGTAGCGGAACAGGTTGCTCTTGTAGTCCACCTCGCCGTCCTTGGGCCAACGCTGTACCTGCTGGAAGATGTAGAGGCCGAACGCATAGACACTCTCCGGCGGAATGTCCCACCACAACCGGGTGCTCCCTGAACGCAAGTCGGGCGGAATGTGGATCCAGAGGTCCTTGCGGGCTTCCCAGAGGCAGTAGGCCAGCACCACGATGACCATGCACAGGAAGCCGGTGATGAACCGGAACGTGTTGATGTGAGCCTGCTGTTGCGCGGTGTGTTTTCTGAAACTCATGGGGACTCCGTGCGTCGACTGGTCCAGGCGCCGGAGCGTGTCACCAGGCGACGGTTGCCGAAGGCGGGAAAGCGCAGCGAGAGGGCCATCTCCACCTGGCGGTAGAACCAGGTATCGGGCCGCCCCCGCTTCATCCGCCGCAGGACGCGGCTGCCGATACCCAGGCCGAGGGCGCCTACCAGTAGCGCGCCCAGTGGAATGCAGGCAGCGTTACCTGCGACCAAGGCAGCCGGGATGCCAAGAACGAACCCGGCTGCGCCGCTGGTGAAGACCGTGATCCACATTTCGTCTGCGGTCAGGCCGCCGATGACCACCGGTTGCCGGTTCAAACGGGTCGGCAGGAAGCTGAGGGTCCCATCCTGGAACAGATGTTCTTCGGGCATGGGAAGGCCCTTACATGATGGTGGTGGCTTTGGTGACGAGATAAATGATCAAGATCAGCAGGCCGATGCCTACGGCCACGCCTGCCCCGAGATCCGACCACTTCTTCTTCCCATCATGGATGGCGTGATAGGTGCCGTAGGTATGCCAGGAGACTCCCAGAAAGACGGCCACGCAGATGAGTAGCGCGAGGAGCATCGCTCCGTCATAGCCGAAGTTCTGAATGGTTTGCATGATCCCCGACCCTTCCCCACGGCTAGGGGCCTCGGGTTTGGGGAGTGCAGCCAAGGCGACACCTGGGAGTGCCAAAGAGATGGCAGCCAGGCGCAGGCAGAGGGCGGACAGTTTCTGGAAGGTGAATTTCAGCATGAGTGTCTCCGTATGGGTCAGCTGAGGAGGAAGAAAGAGGTGATGCCGAGGAGGACCAAGATCCGTATCGCGGAAGCGCCGGCAGTGGCGCTGTCGAGGTTGTTGGTGGCCCAGCCGCGCCAGGTGCTGTACATCGCCCAGGCGGACCACAGCAGAAGGAAGGTCATCGCTGCTCCAATGAACAGCCCCTCGCCGGCCGATGGAGGAAAGCCAGCGGCGGCCTGGAACGCTGATGTCTGGGCTCCGCTCATGCTCACGGCATCGGCCCTCCGCGCAGGGTGTAATTCCCAGATAGGTCTGAAGGGTCACGCGGTTGGGCGCGGCTGGGGGTCATGTAGTCCTGCAGGCCTTGGCGGATGCGCTGCAGGTCAGCGGCCAGGCGTGAGTAGTCGAAGTAGAAGCGCTGTCCGGGCTCATCGGCGCCCTGGGCACTGCGGCGGGCGGTGTCCTCGAGGGCGTTGAGCTGCCGGATCATCACCTCCAGGTTCGCCTGCTCGGAGGCGCTCGCTGCGAAAGCTCCCTGTGCGACCAGCGCACTGCAGGCCAAGACGGCCAGGCAGCTTCGGCGAAGGGATGGATGTGGAGTGTTCACGGCGAATCTCTTGCAGATCAGGGTGCGATCAGCTTGCCGATCGCCCTGATTCCATTCCGCAAGAAATACTCGGCGCGGGTCCGGGGTATTTTTTTATGAGGTTGCGCGCTTGAAAAACAGCAGGTAGCTGACGGGCAGAGCGACGCCCCAAGCCCAGCCTTGGGCGTTATGATTACCGATCTCGGTTACGCCCCGCATGAGTGGCTGAACGCTCACCAGCTCCCAGCCTTCCTGGCCCAGACGCACGACCTCGGCCCAGCGCAGAGGGTTGAGCAAGGCGTGGTCGTCGGGTTCCATGGTGTCTTCTTTGTGTTTGAACATCGCGACGCCCTTGGTGAGGGTTTTGTAGGGAATGACGATGTTCTCGACATGGTATTCGAAGGACTGTTTTATGCTCATGGTGTGCTCCTGGATCGGTTCGGGGAAAACCGCACAGTTTCAGGGGCAGGGGAGGGCTTCAATCGAAAATACCCGGCCTGGGTACCTTGGATTTTCTGGGGTAGGCTTCGGTTGAATGAACATATCCCATCGTTCAGTGTGACTATCGGCGAGGCTGACAGCCTGTGCAACGTGCGCTGTTGGAGTTCGTTCTATCTCGCGGCGTCATCCATGCCGTCCCGCACGACTGGCTAGTGTCGATAGCCGCCTACCGTCTGGGACTGCTTTCGACACTATGGGGCATGGCGATTAATAGTTTCTATAGTCGTATAGGCTGCATTTCTCACGTACAACGTATTCCACGACGTTCACTTATTTGGCGGCCATTTTTTTTAACAGTGTCCTGCATGGCAGTTGAGCCTCGGCCCTCTCCTGTACTTTCCGCGAACTGGTCCAGTGCAATCATCCTGGCGTACCTTCGGCTAGGGCATCGTCCCAGCGGAAACGGTATCTGCGCTCGCGCTCTAAGGAGGCTCGGTCACCACCCTCAAAAATATTGCACACAGCCTGCCAATATCGCGGTTCTCCAATGCCCTGCTTTTGAGAGCTGATACTGGCGAAACGCACTATGGTTCATCCGGAGACCGGAATCCGCATTCACTCCCGGTCAGGGTCCGTTGGATGAATGCCAGAATCGCCGCATTCATCTGTTCCAGGCCGGGCTCCTCCAATGGGTAGTGACCAGCGTTGTCAAGCAGGCACGTCGTTACTTCGACGTGGCGCAGGCGTTGCAGGAACGGCTGGCTAAGGGTAAGGGGAGTCCAGCGATCCGCGGCCGGTTGAGTCAGCAGCACGGGGCAGACCTTGAAGGCTTCTGGTTCGATGGTCGGCGCGTAGCTCAGGTAGGAGCTGAGGAAGCGCAAGCTGGCCCAGTTGCCAGCCGAGGTGCGGTCCTTCAGGCAGGCCTTGAGCGCGGCTTTGTCGTTGACAAGCGTGTGCATTTTACTGGCCAGCCACATGGGCATTTTCAGACCAGCAAGGGGCGTGTGCGCCGCCGCGTGGATCATGGGAATCCCCAAACGCCCCATCAGCGGAAACAGCGCTGTTTGTTCTCTGACGTGTGCCACGCGCTGATCGAGGAAGGTCATGCCAATGATGCCGGCGACGTGACCGTTCAGCGCTGCGACGTGGTAGGTGAGCATGCCCCCCGCGCTGAGCCCGTAGAGGAATATCGGCCGCCGATCTCTGCTGCGTTCGTGCTCGATGAAATCGCTGGCCAGCTCCACCCAAGTATCGTAGCGGACCTTCGCGCCAGCAGCGACCTTCGTCTCACCGTAGGTGGGCATGTCGATGGCGACGGTCTCCAATCCTTGGCGCGCCAGGGGCAGGCCGGCGATAGTGGACATTTGTCGTCCGTTGGTGCCGACGCCGTGGAAAAGAATCACCTTGGCCGGCGCCGCAGCGTTAGCATAACGATCCAGATGCACCTGGTGTCCGCGCCAAGACCAGTGCTCTTCCTTCGGTGCGTTGGTGGCATCGATGCGGTAAGCAGGTGGAAGGAAAGCCTGGATCGCTTGCCATTGGGTCTGTTCTACGTAGCTCATCGAGGTTCTCGCGCTGGACAGGATCGGTAGGGAAATTTATAAAGATGACATTTGTCGCCTTTTAAACATAACATATGTCTGATTTTAACAATATGCAAGTACCGTCGACACCCTCCAAGGGCAAACGGGCGGGCCGCCTGCCGCAGCAGGAGCGCTCGCAGACGCGCGTCATGAAAGTACTGGAAGCGGCGGAGCAGTTGCTGAGCGAAGTCGGGCCTGATGCTGCGTCTATACCGGAGATATCCAAGCTGTCCGGGGTGCCGCGGGCGAGCATCTACCAGTTCTTCCCCGACAAGTACGTGCTCTTCGCCCATCTGGCGCAGTTGCAGATGGAGCGCATAGGGGAGTTGATCGTCTCGATGCAGCCGCAGGCGAAGGAGGACTGGAGAGCCGCGATTGGCAGGGTCGTTCGCGGCGTAGTGGACTACTACAACGCCCACCCCGCAGCGGCTGCGCTTCTGATGCGCGGCAACTTCACCCCCACCGACCGCCAGGCTCACCAGGAGAAGGACTCGATGATCGGATCGCTTCTGCGCGAGTTCCTCCAGGCAGCGGGGGCATTCGAGAAGCTTCCGCAACAGCCGGATGCAGCCACCCTGACGGTCGAAATTGCTTTCGCCTGCATGCGCTATGGCTATCTGGCGGAGGGGCACATCAGCGAGGCGATCTGCTCCGAGTCGACCGAAGCGGCAATAGCCTACCTGTCACGTTGGGAGTAGCGCTCTGACCGGCTAGCTGCCGCTGAGGCAACTGTTTCAACAGAATCGACCGGTAGCGGCCAGCCGTTCTGCTGGCTGGCAAAGGTGACGCCGGCTTTTGCTTCATCTTTCAACGTTCACCAACTCCTTAAGCTTTCTGTCGTCCACGTACCGCTGCATGATCGACAGCACCAGGCTGTTGATGGCGAGGATCTTCATCGCGCGGGTCACCGCGACGTAAATCAGATTCAGCTCATCGTCACGCTTGCCCGGGTCCGTGTCAGGGGCCAGTGGATCCGCGTTGAAGTCGTCATACAGGCAGACGAAATCCCATTCCAGCCCCTTGGCCTTGTGTGCGGTGGTCAAGGTGATCGTTGCGTCCAGCTCATCGTCAAGCGTCAGTGAGCGAAGCTCGAGGATCCGCGCCGGTAGATCAGGGTAGGTCGAGATGATCTTGATCGAGCGCAGCATTTCACTGTCCTGGCTGATCTCGGCGATCTCAACGTACTGGGTGTAGTCGCGGTAGTCCCGGAGCAGCTTTTTGTTCTGGACGTTTTGGCGCAGGCCTCGGCTGAATGCGTACAGATCCTCCAGGTCGCGCAGCGAGTAACTGTCGATACCGCCTACCCAGTAGAACTTGGGCGCCGGATTATTGCGCACACGCTGCAGGGCATTTTCGATGACGCCGATAACGGTGCGGTGAATGAAAGTGCGGTGAGGAAGGTCCGCCGGGAGGGACTTTTTCACCAGCGTCTGCGGGCCCAGTCCTTGAAGTTTCCGTGTCTCGCCCTTGTAGGAGAGGATGATGTTGGCCACGTGCGCAATCGCGGGGCCGAACCGCCAGCTCTGGGTCAGGTAGTGCTCCTCGGCGCCGACCATCCAGTCGCTGTTCAGGGCATCCTCCGCGCCTCTGAACCGGTAGAGCTGCTGATGGGGATCGCCGACGATAGCCATTTTGATGCGCTGCCAGTGGGCAATGTCCGCGATCACTGGGTTGATGTCCTGTCCCTCGTCCAGGAGCATGCAGTCGAAGCGCTGGCTCAAATCGGGCTTGCTCAGTTGATACAGCTTCAGGTAGCCGTCATGGGGCATCAGCATGCTGGTGTCTTGGAGATCTACCATGCGCCTCCAGACTACTCGCGCCATGTCCAGGCCCTGCTTGAGGAAGCGTTCCTGGGCACTGGTGAGGAACGCCTTGTCGCGGAAGCGCGGGAAGTGCGGTCGGCCGAGTTCCGCGTCGGCGCTGGCCATGTAGTTGTTCAGCGTGGCCAGCACGTCACGTACCAACTCCCAGTCTTGGGTATCGAGTCCGCGGGCGATATCGGTCAGACGCAGGTTCTTCGTCTTCTTGTGGGCGTACTGGATGCCGTACACCGCATGAGCCAGGCTGTGGGCGGTCTTGCACACTACGTTGCGGGGGAACTTGCCCTTCGCGGCCTTTTCCACCGAGCTGTTGTAGCAGAGGTAGAGGATTCTCAGGGTAGGGTTCGCCTTGGCAAAGCCCACCAGGGTGGTGGTCTTGCCAGTGCCGGCGAAGGCCCGCACCAGGATCTTCGATGCCTTCGACTGGATGATCGGTGACTGTTCGTGAGTCCACTGCACGGCGGGTCTCCTACAGGTACTTTTTGAAGGTGGAAGCTGTGATGCATACCGCTACGCCGAGCAGCGCGGCGCAGGGCAGCAGGATGAGCAAGGGGTTGATGCTGATGGGGATTGCCAGGTAGAGCGTCCAAGGGACGACCGCTAGCGGAATGATGCTGCCGCGCGCCTTGTGGTAGAGGTAGCTGGACTCCCGGCCGGCGCCGAACTTGCGCAGGTCCCGGCGCACCAGGCCGTCCACCAGGCCGGTGAACGCGGCCATCAGGAACAACGGGATCGTCATGACCAGAATCACCAGGCGCACGACGAATGTCAGCACCGTGTACAGCGCGGCCAGGCCGTAGTTCTGCAGCGTGGAGACACCCTGGGCGGTGAGATAGCGAACGTCCAGCGGGCTCCGTGGCCCTGCCTGCGCGATGGTGGTCATGTTGGTCATCCAGTCGACTATCCCGGTCTTCACGAACAACCAGTCATAGGCCAACTGGGCCAGCCAGGTGGCGGTTCGACCTGGCTCCTGCACGACGACGCTGTGTAGCAGCCCCTGCGACAGCCAACTGAGTTCGTACTCGAACATGGCCTGGGCATGCTTCCAGCCCGCGTCAGGCCAGAAGAAATACAGGCAAACCCACTCCACGATGATTGTGCCGATCAGCGACCCGAACATCACGCCGAGAAATTGGAAGGGCGTACTGATGATGGTGCCGAGAAGGGTCTTCTGGCTCTCTTGTTGCTGCTCTGCACGTTGAGTGACTTCAGCCATCAGGCGGCATCCTCATCGGCGCCGAGGTGACGGAAATCGTCGACCAGGTCCTGGGGCAGACCATCCTGCAGGGCGGAGTATCCCGGCGCCTCCCACCACTCGCTGTTGGCGGCCTGGCCCTTGCGCATACCGGCAGCCAGCTCCTGCAGGCTTTTCGGCATCACCTCGTCGGGATCGACCGCCGGCAGCGGCATTCGGATCTTCCAGAGATTGCCGCCCTCGAGTAGCGCGAACGCCTGTCCTTTGGGCAGACCAACGATGTGGGCCGGCTCGAGCATCGGCACGCTGGTCATCTGCACCTGGTCGTGCGAGCTGGAGGTGAAGGCTGCCTTCTTGTTGTTGATCGCGTCGTTGGCGCCGCTCGCTGGCGTGCTGGTGTAGATCTGGACTTTGGGGAGCTGGTTGGTCAGGAGTTCGGCCGTGGCGGTCTCGCGCACCCGCAGCATGAACAGGTTGTTGAAGTTGCCGATGATCTGACCGGCCTTCGCGCGGGAGCCGATCTTGGCCTCGATGTCGCTCATGGTCTGGGTGTAGGCCGTCACCTGCACACCGGCGCCGCCTGCTTTGTTGACCATGGGGATGAACTCGTCGCCAATCAGCTCGTTGAACTCGTCGGCATGCAGGTTGATGCGGACCTTGCCGCCGGCGAGTGAGCCGGGCAGGCCGTCATCGATTCCATGCTTGTAGATGTGACCCGCCACCGAGACCAGGTCGCTGAACATGGAGTTGCCCACCGCGGCGGCGACCTCGGTATCCGATAGTGCGTCGAGGCCGACGTAGACCACGGCGCGCTTGCGGATGACCTGCATCCAGTCGAAGATCGGCCGCGGATCGTTGAGGTCCGCGTAGTTGGGCGAAAGCAGCTCCGAGATCCGCCCAGTGGTGAGTTTCTCCAGCAGCGGCAGCAGCGAGGCCACGATCTTGTCGAAGTAGGTCTTGTCGTAGCGCACTGCGCTCTTCAGGCCTTCCATGACCGGGTCGGCGATGCGTTTCTGTGTCAGGTACTGGTCGATGGCCACGACCCGCAGGGGCCGTCCTTTCATGTTGAACGGGATGTTCTTGTCGCTGAGCTTGCCCTCGATCTGGATGATCGTGTCCCAGGCCCTGGGATCGTGCTCGCTGATGTATTTCTGGGCATATTCGACGAACAACGCATCGATGTTCACGACGTGGCGGAGGATCTGCTGGTAGTCAGGGCGGATACCCAGCGCGTGCAGCGCGCGGGCGATGATGTTGACGAACCGCCAGGCGAACTCACGGAACGCCGCGCTGTTGCCTTCGCCGGAGAGCTGGCCGGCGACGCGGGTGGCGACCTCGGAGATCCGGCCGAACCGGCCGACGGCGTTGTAGCGTGCCGACAGGTCAGGATGACCGAGGTGGAACACGTAGAACTCGTCCAGGCGGCCGGCACGTTCGCATTCCACGTACATACGCTTGAGCAGGTCAGCGTCGCCTTTCGGGTCGAAGACGATCACCACCTCGTAGTCCGGCTGCTCCTCTGCGCGCCGGCGCCGGTGGCCGTGGTGAACCGTCTGGGTCCGCCGGCCCATCTTCACCCGCCGGCGTCGGCCCCGGCAGTGGGTGCGGCGAATATCCTGGGTGATGAACAGCTCCGCGAGGCGCGTCTTACCCACCCGCGTGGTGCCGAGTACCAGTGTGTGGCCGACGCGCTCGCCCAGTTGCAGGCCTACGTCCTGTTCGCGCGGCTCGATGCCATGGAGCCGAGGCAAACCGCCCACGGGTGGCAACGGCCGAGCGGGGTTCCAGGCCACGTCCCAGGCAGTGGCTTTGGCGACCAGCTTCAGGGGGAAGGGGGCGAACTCGAGCTGCTTCTCCAACCGGCGCGCGCGCTCGTAGAGCGGCGAGGGCTCGACGTAGGAGGCGAACTGGGGTAGGTAGGTATCTGCCAGGCGCTGCGTATGCTTCTGCGTCCAGCGAAATCCTTTACCGATGAACAAGTGTTCGTTGCTGACCGGCATTTCGGCACTGGTCATCGTGTACTTCGGCAGTCGGCGGATGTTCCGCCGGTAGCGGAGCACCACGCCGGCCTGCTTCAGCCGCACGATACCCAGCCAGGCGAAGCCCAGCGCGGCCACGATGCCGAACAGCGGAGTGAGGGCGAACGTCCACGGCGCGACGATGCAGAGCGCGGCCGCGGTGAAGCACACGGTGGTGGTGTAGAGCTCCACGGCAGGCCGCAAGAGCGCTTCCAACGGGTACTGGCCAGCCATGGCTTACACCTTCAGGCTTGCCGGCGCCTGCAGGCGGCCCGGTCGGCGGCCCTTGGCATGAAGTTCGAGCACCTGTTTCCTGGCTTGCTCTACCTCATGATCAGGCAGCATCTGCTCCAGCAGCTCGCAGAGGGTCGACTCGTCCTCTAAGGCCTTGGACGCCACCTCACCGCCGTAGCGTGAGATCAGGTCGAGCAACCCCTGGTACATGAGTTGGCGTGCCTGAGTGTCGCTCGGCTGCTTGATGACTAGGGTGATCAGATGAGTAGTCATGAGGACTCCTACTGCTGGATGGCGGTGGATGTGATGAGGGCGGGGTAGTGCCGCAGTCCGAGCCGGTCGACCAGGTCGTCCGCCGGCGCCGGCAATATCTGAAGTCCTTCCCCCCAAGCCCGGATTTCCGTCAGGCGCGCTTCGCTGGCCACGTTCACTGCCAGGCCCACGGCTTGGAGGCCTCGGAGCTCGTCGCCTCGCTCTTTCAGCCAGGTTCGAGACAGCGTGTCGTCGCCGACCAGGAACAGCGGTTGCAGGCCTGGAGCGTTGATGGCGCGTCCCTGGACTTGGCCTGGCGAAAGGCGTGCCGAGCGAACTGGAAATGCACCTGAGCCACGGACACCCAGGTCGCCAGGTCCTGGTGCGGCAGCGGATGGCTGGGGATCCAGACCCTGGTAGTAGGGGAGCGCTGAGGCTCCGCCCAGGTCTTCGACAACGATCAGCCCGGCGGCCCAGGCTTGAGTCGCGAGTGCTGTGCAAAATGCCAGCGTGGCGAGGATCTTCTTCATGGATTGGTCACCAGTAGGTTGACGCCGAGGACTTGGCTAAGGTGGCGGGATACCGTCCTACGGTATTTGGCGGCAGGCGCGCCGCCGGCGGGGCGGTGGTAGCGGCCGGCAACTTGGATCCAGTCCACCGGTCTTCCCGGGGCGGATGCATACAGGGCGTCCCGCTGCTCGATCAGGATGTCGGAGGTGGCGTCCAGGTTCTTGTACGGATCCAGGGACTCGCAGGGGCTGGAGAAACGATGTCCGTTCCAGCCGATATTGACCTGGCCGAGGCCGGAATCGACGCTCTTGGCCCCGTAGAGGTTGATCGCCGCGAGTAGCGCTGTGCAGGCGGCGGTGCGGGTCGCGTAGTAGTAAGATTTCCCGGCGATGTTCAATGTCCAGGGCCAGGGAACGTATTCGCCGCGCAGCAGGACCTTGCTCTCGGTCAGTGCGACCGAGTAGAGCACCTCGGCCGGAACCCCTTTGGGCAGGGCGATCTGCTTGTACGCCGGCGGTGGATCCACGGCGGCCTGAGCGATGTTGGCCAAGACCAGCAGAGCGGCCAGCTGGAGGGCGCGAATTACAGACGTTGCCATCGGCCATTCACCTCCTGTACCAGGGCGGGAAGGACCCCGCCCAGTCCCAGGGCCATCCAGCGGCCCTCGTCATGATTGAGCGTGATCTGCTTGCTGCGAACCTTCTTCGGGTCGACGCCGGCGAGGATTGCCCAGTGCCGCACTCGCTCTGCGTCGTTCTGGCTACCGACGAAGTAGAGATCGAATTCCTTGTTCTGCTGTTGCAGGTCGCGGACCCGCTGGATGCAGGCGGTGCAGTTGTCCTGGACGAACAGGGCCAGGCGCCCGCTGCTCTGCAACGCTGGGCTCATATTCGGGGCGCCCGTCGGGTTGGCCGTGCTGCTGTCGGTGAGGCGGATCACCCCCTCGCCTGGGTAGGCGCGGGCGAAGGCTTCATCGTATGCGCGCTGGTAGGCGAGTTCCTTCTCGACCCGGCGCCGTTCGGCCTGGACCTGTAGATCGGCATACCGCCGCCGTTCCTCTGCTGATCGCGCCTCGATGCCCAGCGCGGTCAGCGGGTCAATGCCAGGCGAGTACACGCCCCGGGGGCCTTGCATGAGCGTCTGGTAGCGGATCCATTCCTGTTGATTCAGTCCCCACTCCTGGGCCAGGTCGCTCTGAGATGTCTGCTGTTTCAGCGTGCCGAGTTGGCTACCGGACAGCTGGCTGCTGGCCTCTCGGCTTGCCGCAGCCTCCTGGCCGACTGCTGGATAGCTCAGCAGCAGCACCAGGCCGGACAGGAGCGATACGGTTCTGTTCATGGGCGGGGTCCTATGGTTGGATGCGAACGCTGCGCGAGGCGCCGGCGACGTCGAAGTGCGCGGTACGGTCGTCAAGGCCGGTCAGTCGCCAGGTCGTGCCGGCGACGGCATCGCCCTGGCGAATGAGGTAGATCTGGCTGAGCTGGGTGGACCCCGGAGGTGCAACCGACAGAAACCGTTCGCCCCCGCGATACTCCACGCCGAGGATCGAGAAGGGCGGAGGCTCCATCGGTTTGGGTCTCGGCTTGGGCTTGGCGGGTATAGGGCGCTTTGGCGCTGGCACGATCAGCGGCGGCGCCTTGGCCTGCTTCTCTTGCAGCGTGCGGACAGAACCGTCCAGGGTCTCCACGGTTGCCTTGAGCACCAGGAGATCGCCGGCCGAGGCGGTGGTTTGAGCCAGGTTCTCGACGGCATCGGAGGCCTGCTTGGCGAAGGCCTGCGCGGCGTCAATGCGGTTGGACAGCGCCTGCTGGCCTGAGCGGAAGTCCTCGTTGCTGACCAGGTGCTGTCCATCCACGGCGTCGAGGCGCTCGTCGACTCGATTCAAGCGCGCCAGGATCGCCTCTAGCGAGGTCTTTTCCGCGGCACTGTCCACGCCTGATCGGAGCTGAATGAGTTGGTACTGCTGGTAGCCCAGCAGGCCGGCCATTGCCGTCAAGCAGAGGCCAAGAATCGTTGATGCAGGGGTTGGGCGTTTCATGGGTGTCCTCGTGCGGAGCTGGGGACAACCTCTCAGACGGTCAACGTCGATGCAGCAAGAAATACTCGGTAGGAGGGGGAGGGATTTTCTTTCGGACCGCGTCCCTTAAAGGGAATTGACTGTTTCACAACTGGAGGCTGTTACAGGTAGGTCGGCCAGAATGGCCGACCTACCTGTAACAGCCTTATTCACTTTTGATTTAATAAGGTGGGTGGGTTAAGTTAAATATAGTTTCAGTAGTGAGTTGGGCTTTTTAAATAAGTTCATGTCGGCGTGCGAAATCAATTATGTCAGCTAGGCATGAAGCGTTAATTTTTATCATTATTCGAGATTTGTAAGTGCTAACGGTCTTGTCGCTTAGGAATAAATTTTTGGCAATAACCTTGTTCTTTGTGCCTTTAACTAGGTGCTGCAGGACGATCATTTCTCTATTGGTTAGACTGGCTAGCATGCGTGTATCATCAATCTCACTCTGACGAGTGATACTCCGTAAAGCATCCTTTGGGAAATGAACGTATCCCGATAGAACAGCTTTGGCTGCAAGTAAAAGCTCGGAAGGGCTGTCTCGCTTTTCAACGAACCCCATGGCGCCCGCTTGGAAGCAGCGTGAGGCAAATAACGCGGAGCTTTGCTGGGTGAAGACCAAAATCTTAGATTTAGACCTTAGAGATTTAAGCCGAGTGATAACCTCCAGTCCATCGAGTTTAGGGATGGAAATGTCTAAGATTATTAGGTGTGGAGAGTTTCTTCGGGTGGCCAATATAGCATCGGCTCCATTGCTGGCCTCCCCAATGATACTGTAATTTTCATTCTCGAATAGCAAACGAATGGCCATGCGTATCGCGGGATGATCGTCGACGATCAATAGTTTGTACATTTATGTGCTTCTAAGATTATATGGGGCCGCTGAAGCTATGGGGAGCACGAGGTAACTGCAATAAGAAATTTCCTATAAATCTGGTGAAAATTCTTACGCTCTATAGTTTCGTTGGCTGCAGGCTTTCATCTGAAATTTTCCTATATCCTTTAGGAAAATTCCTACAGACAAGCTAAGGCTGTTTTTTTAAATTAGGCAGTTTTAGTGAGGTGGTTTTATGAAGTTGTTGTTAAGAGTTGTGTTCTTATTGCTTGGCGCAATTCCCCTGTGCTCTTTTTCTGAAGTACATTTAGTCGGATCTAATCGCGTTATATTTGATAAGGGGAATCGGGTAAGACTAGGCTTCGAGAATACAAGTGATCGAGATGCTCTGGTTAAGATTGATATTGTTTGGGGGGGGACTCGGAGTGAAGATGTACCCTTGGCCGTAGCAAAGCCACTCCTGGCTATACCAGCCTTATCACAGCGTTCCGTAGAGATTTTTTATCAAGGAAAAGGACTGCCGAAAGATCGTGAATCATACTTTCTTCTAAGAGTGCTCGACGTTCCTACTAAGCCTAAACGTGAGAACACTGCCCAGATAGCTTTGCGCCATTATTATAAGCTTTTCTATAGGCCGAATATAGATTTTCAGTCTCAATACCTAAAGGAGTACCTTTCGGTACGGGCGATTAAAAATGGAGGTTTAGAACTAATGAACAGTTCCCCATACTTTATTACATTGTCCAATGTGCGGCTCTCTGATGAGAAGGGGAGCTGTGAAGGAATAGTTTCTCATGTCATGGTAGCTCCTTTTTCTCGTGATGGTTTGAGCAGTACTTGCGCTAGAGATGTTCAGGAAGTGGATCTCTGGCTGGTCGGGGATAGCGGTAAAGAAGTAGAGGTCAAGATTAAAGTGGAGAAAAGTTTGTGAAAAATATAGGGTTTCTGCTATGTGTGATTTTTTACTTTGTTTCGGAAAGTAGCTATGCGTTGAATTGCTTGAAGGATAGAACTATTGCAAGTGATGTTGTGAATATTAATACTACCATTGCTGTTCCTACTGATGAACAGAAAGGAAAGATCCTCTGGCGTTCTCCAAAGAGTACGATAAAAATTTCTTGTTTCCAAGAAGGTAGTTGGTCTACAGGAGAAGATGTATATATATACCTAAGTCCTACAGACCCCAATATGGTGCAGCTTGGGGAAGACCTACAATTTGGTGCTGGTGTCGGGGGGCGGGACTATGCATGTGGCTCGGTAGCCGGATGCCGTATTAAGTTAGGAAGTACCGAACAATGTATAGGCATTGGCTCAATGTGTAAAGGATTCGAGAGCAAGTTTAATTTTACTTTTGACTTTTTTATCGCCAAGAAGTCTACCGCAGCCGCTAGCGCCGGAAAAGATGGACCATTAGCTGGGCTTTCTACATATGCCGCTTTTCAAATTGACGGGCAACAGGGAATAAACTCTGCGCCTGGGAAAAATTATAGAATGACGGTTTCTGGTTTGGACAAAATTCGATACATAGGTTGCTTGGCTAATTTGCGGGTATTTCCAGAAACTATTGATTTTGGCCTTTTGTCAGCGCAAGGTGCTAAAACAGGAAAACAAATCATTGATAAACCTTTCGATGTGATTATCTCTAAGACGTGTAACAGCGTGTATGCGCTTGAGGCTGTGCTCACACCTGTTAGTGGGTCCGTTCCAGATGGGTACACGCTTGTACCCGCTCAGAACTCTTCTGTTGGTATCTCAATTCTAAAGGAGTCGGGGAGTGCTATACCTTTTTTTCAAACATTTGATTTGTCTGAGTCTAGCGGAGACTTGATGCTGTCTAAGCGCTTTATAGCAAGGCTGAAGTGGATGACAGATGCTGCTGTACTGGGCGGCTTCTCTGCAGCAGCATCTTTAGACATCTACTATAAATAATTTAGTCTGATTGGTTGTTTTCTGTTGGAAGTCATTTATATGGTTTTTTTTAATAGGGGATGTTTGGAGGCCGTGACTAAGGGGGAGCGGCTTGCACAATATGATTTATTGGCAGCATTACTAGAAAGTGGGCGTGAAGATTATGCCAAACTACAGGTCTATTTGAAAAAGCCAGACAGGACAGAGTTGCGAGAATTTTCGTCCAAGCTACGTGGGGTGGCTTTGGTCGTAGGGAGTGAATTCTTGGTCAAGGCTTGCGTGCGACTTGAGAAGGCCTGCGCAAGTCCGGACTCGAATCTAGAGCAGATCTACAGAGATGGCCATTTTCTTAAATTTAATATGGAAGTTTTTGAAAGGGCAATTTCTGCTGAGCTGGCTTCCAGAAACTAAAATATATACGCTGGACGTTGTAAAGTTCTCCCTTTGCTTCACGGCAGTTTCACACCATGCCAGTCAAGCAGCATGTCGTGCTTTCCCCCTTTTTATGGCTAAGCTGGCCTAGGAACTTCTTAGGCAGTAATTGGTGTGTTCGCTGGAGGGGTGTAGGAAAATTCTTACATCTTTATCGGAACTATCATGCAGTACTCTAGGATCTTTCTTTATTGTTATCCTGAGGGTAGGGCGAGAGAATATCTCTCGCTCTACGAAAGAGTTTTTTACGCAAAGCTAAATTTAATGGGATATATCAATGGAAATTAGTAAGAAGGCAGTACTAGCTGCTGCAGTTTTTAGCTTGGTAGCTAGTGGTGCGATGGCTGCTGACGGCGTCATTAACTTTAAAGGTAGTATTGTTGCTGCTTCGTGCTCCATGACGGGGGGGACTGGCACGTCGGTAGGCGGTGCTACGGGAAATCAGAGCATTGACGTTGATCTGGGAAAAGTCAGTCTTGACTCTTTGGGGGGGGCTGCTGGCGGCTCCATTGTAGGTGGCAATAACATTAGCTTGAATCTGGATTGCGGCCAGACTGGCACTGGATTGACTACAGTCAAGGTTAAATTTGACCCTGCTAGCGGATCCGGTATTGATACTAGCAACGCCAGTCTGCTCAAGGTTACAGGTACTGCTACAGGCGTGGGTATTGGTATCTATAACTCCGATGGCAAGCTGTTGAACCTTTCGGCAAACGAGTCGATTGACGCTCCACTTGTTGGGGTTCCTGGTAAAGATAAGGAGGGGAAAGATATTACTACATACAGCGCTGCTCTGAATCTGCGGGCAGCTTACGTGAAGTCCGGCACTACCCCTAAAGCAGGTACGGCTAATGGAACACTTCCATTTACAATAACCTATAATTAAGTTGGTCCGGGTAGGGCGTTTGTCCTACCCGCTTTTATAGCGATAAGTTTCATGAAATATTCTGTGTTCTCTAGACTGGTGCTTGCCGGGATAGTGCTTTTAGTATTTGGATCAGCGAGAGCTGGTATTAGTTTAAATAGTACTCGGGTGATCTTACAGGCCCCCTCACAAGAAGCTTCTATAGTTGTGAGGAATCAATCTTCTGAAGCTATCATGCTGCAAACCTGGGTGGAAGCAGGAGATGTTAGTAAAGAGCTGAACATTCCCTTTGTGACAACCCCGCCACTCAGCGTGCTTGAGGGAAAAAAACAACAGATATTGCGCGTTCTATATCAGGGGCAGGGACTACCCGATGATAGAGAGTCATTATTTTGGTTGAATGTTCAAGAGGTTCCACAGAAAGCCAAGTCGGCAAATAGCTTGCAGATCGCTATGCGTCAGCGGATCAAGATTTTTTATCGCCCAGACAAACTACTTGGCACTGTTGAGGGAGCTGATGCCTTGGTTAAGTGGAAGCTAGAATTGGGTGGAACTAGGCCAGGTGTGAAAGTGGTAAACAACTCTGGATACAATATATCTTTTGCCGAAGCTAAATTGGTTGGGAGAAATGGATCTGAGTTTTTGATAGACGCGGATATGGTAGCGCCGAAGTCAAATTCTTTTTTTCCCTTGAAAAATTCCTCATTGAAATCACTTGAGGCAACGGCTGAGTTGCGAGTGGAGTACCAGAAGATAAATGATTATGGCGCGCTGGAACTCCATAGAGCTAATTTAATTAATCTCTGATACTCCGGCTTGGGGGCTTTGGGGTCAGCTTTAAGTTGGCCTAGAGGGTGTGCTTGTGCCTGTTTTAAAAAATAAATTTAGATTTTCAATGTTTGTTGGTTTTCGTTTCTCTCTCACGTTCATTGGAGGGGCTCCGGCTATCGCTAATGCCTTGGCGTTCAATGAAGAGTTTCTCAGTGGGCGAGAGGGGAAGAGTGTTGTTGATTTAAGTTATTTTGAGATGGGTAACGCTGTACTGCCAGGTGTTTATAAGGTTGATGTGTATCTTAATCAGGTCTTAGTTAGGCGAGAAGATATAGTTTTTTCTTTTGAGGATCATGATAATAAAGTCAAGCCAGTTGTTTCGGTACATCTTCTTAAGAGGCTGGGGGTCGATGTGGGACGACTTAAGAAAGATGGACTTATTCCGGATGAGATTGATGATGATGCAACGATAAACTTATCTAAAGCAATTAGAGATGCTTCGGTGGATTTTGACGTAAACAGTCTATCACTGCGATTAAGCATCCCGCAAGTCTATGTGCGAAAGTCCTCAAGTGGTTTTGTTGATCCTACTCTATGGGATGATGGTATTGCTGCTGTTTATTCGAATTATCAAGCGAACTTCTCTAGAGGTATAAGTTACGATGGGAAGAACGATTATCGCTACGTTGGGTTGCGAAATGGTCTGAATATATATGGATGGCGTTTGCGAAACGACTCGTCTTTTACTGGAGGAACCAACGCGCAAAATAGATTTAACAGCAATAGGACGTATGCTGAGCGTGATTTTCGTTCGCTTAAGAGTACTTTCTCCATTGGGGAGCTATATACATCTGCTCAGGGAGATGCCTTTGACAGTGTTCGTATTCGTGGCGTACGTCTACAGACAGACATGGGGATGCTGCCTGATAATGAAGTAAGTTACACACCGGTTGTGCGTGGTATTGCAGAGTCAAACGCTACAGTTGAAGTGAGTCAAAATGGGTTCGTTATCTACTCTGCCAATGTCCCACCCGGAGCTTTTGAAATTACAGAAATTTACCCTAGTGGCTCTAATGGTGATTTGCATGTAAAGATAATTGAGGCCGATGGCCGTGAGCGAACTTATAACCAATCTTATTCATATCTTCCCGTTATGGCACGTGAAGGGAGCTTTCGCTACAGCTTGGCGCTTGGTGAATATAGTAATGAAGGGCAACCTTCCGTAAATTTACTAGAAGGCTCCGCCGTATATGGGATTTCTGCCAATGTAACCGGATTCGGAGGGCTGCTTAAGGCTGAAGGATACAGTGCAGGTAATGTAGGGTTTGGACTGAATACATCATTTGGTGGCTTGTCTGCTGACATAACACATAGTCGTTCAGATAGTAAACGAGATGGAGTCTCTCGTGGCCAGAGTTTACGGTTGCTTTACTCAAAAACCATTGGCTCTACGGAGACTAGCTTTACTGTAGTGGGGTACAGATATTCAACTGAAGGTTATCGGACTCTCAGTCAGTATGTTGATGATATTTCGGATCAGCGTTATCTTAATAGCGTTGATGCTGGTCACCAGAAGAGTCGCCTCGACGTGACCATCAATCAATCATTATTTAGAAGAAGCTCAGTTTACCTTACTGCTGGAGAGACTACGTACTGGGGGCGGCCTGGTAGTAGTCGTCGGCTGCAGTTAGGATTCAGTAGCACACTTAAGAGTGCGAGCTATAGCGTGGCGGTTTCCCGCACTGAAGAAACTCGACAGTATGGGCATCCAGACACTCAGTTCACGGCTTCTATCAGCATACCATTTGGGGTGGGGAGTCGTGCACAGCAGTTATACACTAATGCCATCAGCTCGCAGCGAGGCGACTCTAGCCTGAATGCTGGAATATCTGGGAACTTAAGTGAGGATGGTGCACTTAGTTATAGTGCCCAGACAGCGTATGGTCGTATAGGTGGAAAGTCAGGAAGTATAGGGGTAGGTCTAGATACACCTAAGGCAAAGTTGTCTGCAAATTATAGTCAAGGCCCCAACATGAAGCAAGTTAATTGGGGCGCCAGTGGAGCAGTAGTACTCCATAAAGGAGGTATCACCCTTGGTCAACCAGTTGGAGAAACCTTCGGGCTAGTAGAAATTCCTGGTGTCTCGGGCGTGGGGCTTGCAGGCTACAAGGCGATTCGCACCGATGCGCTAGGTTATGCGATAGTTCCATATATGCAGCCATATCGTTATAACTGGGTCGGTCTGAGTAGCGATACTTTGAGCTCTGACTTGGAGGTAAAGGAAGCCTCTCAGGTAGTTGTGCCTACTCGTGGCGCAATAGTTAGTAGACCCTTCGCTGCACAGACAGGACGCCGTATTCAGTTTGAGTTGGCTACGAAGTCTGGCGATAGAATTCCATTCGGCGCACAAGCCTATGATGACAACGGAAAAGCCCTCGGCATGGTGGACAACCTCTCCCGTCTTCTAGTGTTTGGAGTTGAGAGTGATGGTATCTTGTCTATTCGCTGGGAAGGGAGAAAGTGTATGGCAAGCTATAAGCTACCTCCACGCAACCCTCAGTTGACTTACGAGCGTGTTCAAGCAGTATGTATTAGTAGAGGCTGAGAAAGTTTAAATTTGGCAGTAGGTCATACCACATTTTTCTCCATTCGCGTGTTGCCGCATTGTAGGAAAATTCTGTAGCTGACTTCAGAAATTACAGAAAAAAATATAAAAAAGGCCACCCAAAGGTGGCCTATGAGTTCATGCTGCAATGAGTTGTCGTGCCAACGCCATCTCCACCGAATTCCCATCCTGGTTCAACGAGTCGAGACCTGACTCGGGAACGTCTCCCGACGTGCTCTGAGCCACAGCGATCTTCTTGGCCATCAGTTGCAAGCAGGTGATCTGCGAGCTGCCGGCGTAGCCGAAGAACACCACCCACCCCCGGTGCTTCTGCCCGATCCGCCACGACGCTGACGAGGTGTCAGTTATCCACTGTGTCCAGGTGTTCGTCGACGCGATTCAAGCGAGCCAGGACCGCCCAGCGAGGTTTTTCTCCACGCCTGAGTAGAGTGGATGAGTTGGTGCTGCTGGTAGCCCAGCAGGCCGGCCATTGCCGTCAAGCAGAAGCCAAGAATCACTGATGCAGGGGAGGGGCGTTTCATGGATGTCCTCGCGCTAAGCCAAGGACAACCTCTCAGATGGACCATGCCCGATGCAGTAGAAAATACTCGGTAGGAGAGGGAGGGACTTTTTTCGGGTGAGGTTGCGGGCTGTTCGGTAGGTTTATAAACACTGCTATCCAAAGCTATGGACACGCTCGGCTACGAGAACAGTTGGCGTGATGGCCTCTAGCAATTAGATTGTTATGCGACATCCGCAGACTTGGCAGGGAGCGCACCTATGGACGCGGAGGCTAGCGATACTCACTTTTTTGCTCACTCCACCTTAAAGGCAGATCGCAGCGATTGGCAGCCTCTGGTCGAGCATCTACAGGCTGTTGCCCGTTTGGCAGGAGAGAAGGCTGCCTTCTTCGGCGGCGGTGAATTAGCTGCTCTTGCTGGTCTGTTGCATGACTTGGGTAAATACACCGACGAGTTTCAGCGGCGCATTGCGGGTGATGCCATCCGTGTCGATCACACCACTCGTGGGGCCATGCTGGCGGTAGAGCGCTATGGAGCGCTAGGCCAATTGCTAGCCTACGGTATCGCTGGCCACCATACCGGATTGGCCAATGGCCGCGAGGCTGGTGAGCGAACTGCCTTGGTCGACCGCCTGAAAGGGATTGGGCTGCCACGGCTATTGGAGGCCTGGTGCGTGGAAATCGTGCTGCCCGAGCGCCTTCAACCACCACCACTAAAAACGCGGCCGGAAAGAGGTTTCTTTCAGTTGGCATTTCTTGGCCGCATGCTGTTTTCTTGCTTGGTTGATGCGGACTATCTAGATACCGAAGCCTTCTACCACCGCGTCGAAGGACGGCGCTCCCTTCGTGAGCAAGCGCGGCCGTCCTTGGCCGAGTTACGCGCAGCTCTTGATCGGCATCTGACTGAGTTCAAGGGAGATACACCGGTTAACCGTCTTCGTGGGGAGATACTGGCCGGCGTGCGCGGCAAGGCGAACGAACTACCCGGGCTGTTTTCTCTCACGGTGCCTACCGGGGGCGGCAAGACCCTGGCCTCTCTGGCTTTTGCCCTGGATCACGCTCTGGCTCATGGGTTACGCCGGGTGATCTACGTGATTCCCTTCACTAGCATCGTCGAGCAGAACGCTGCGGTATTCCGCCGTGCACTCGGGGCCTTGGGCGAAGAGGCAGTGCTGGAGCATCACAGCGCCTTCGTTGATGACCACCGGCAGAGCCTGGAGGCCAAGAAGAAGCTGAACCTGGCGATGGAGAACTGGGACGCGCCTATAGTGGTGACCACTGCAGTGCAGTTCTTCGAAAGCTTATTTGCCGACCGTCCCGCTCAGTGCCGCAAGCTACACAACATCGCCGGCAGCGTGGTGATTCTTGACGAGGCGCAGACCCTACCGCTCAAGCTGTTGCGCCCTTGCGTTGCCGCCCTTGATGAGTTGGCGCTCAACTACCGTTGTAGCCCGGTGCTCTGTACTGCCACGCAGCCAGCGCTGCAATCGCCAGATTTCATCGGTGGGCTGCAGGACGTACGTGAGCTAGCGCCCGAGCCGCAGCGGCTGTACCGGGAGTTGGAGCGGGTACGAGTACGGGCACTGGGCCCGCTCGAAGATGCGGCCTTGACCGAGCAGATTGCCAAGCGTGAACAAGTGCTGTGCATCGTCAACAATCGACGTCATGCCCGTGCGCTCTATGAGTCGCTTGCCGGGTTGCCCGGTGCCCGTCATCTCACCACCCTTATGTGCGCCAAGCACCGTAGCAACGTGCTGGCCGAAGTGCGCCAGATGCTCAAAACGGGGGAGTCCTGTCGCTTGGTAGCCACCTCGCTGATCGAGGCCGGGGTGGATGTGGATTTTCCTGTGGTACTGCGTGCCGAGGCCGGATTGGATTCTATCGCCCAGGCCGCGGGACGCTGCAATCGCGAAGGCAAGCGGCCGCTGGCCGAAAGCGAGGTGCTGGTGTTCGCCGCGGCTAATTCTGACTGGGCGCCACCTGAGGAACTCAAGCAATTCGCCCAGGCCGCCCGCGAAGTGATGCGACTGCACCCGGATGATTGCCTGTCCATGGCGGCCATCGAGCGTTATTTTCGCTTACTCTACTGGCAAAAGGGTGCGGAGGAGTTGGATGCGGGCAACCTGCTCGGCCTGATTGAGAGAGGCCGGCTCGATGGCTTGCCCTACGAGACTTTGGCCACCAAGTTCCGCATGATCGACAGCCTTCAACTGCCGGTGATCGTCCCATTCGATGACGAGGCCAGAGCAGCCCTGCGCGAGCTGGAGTTCGCCGAAGGCTGCGCCGCCATCGCCCGCCGCCTGCAGCCTTATCTGGTGCAGATGCCACGCAAGGGTTATCAGGCATTGCTGGACGCCGGTGCGATCCAGGCGGCGGCAGGTGCGCGTTATGGTGAGCAGTTTATGACGTTGGTCAACCCTGATCTATATCACCACCAATTCGGGTTGCACTGGGATAATCCGGCCTTTGTCAGCAGCGAGCGGCTATGTTGGTAGTCGGGACGCGTAACAGCGGCCTGGTCTGGACGATGTGAAAGGGAGGGCCGATGGCCTACGGAATTCGCTTAATGGTCTGGGGCGAGCGTGCCTGCTTCACCCGCCCGGAAATGAAGGTGGAACGCGTCTCTTACGATGCGATCACTCCCTCCGCCGCGCGCGGCATTCTCGAGGCTGTCCATTGGAAGCCGGCGATTCGCTGGGTAGTGGATCGCATACAGGTGCTAAAGCCGATCCGCTTCGAATCCATCCGGCGCAACGAGGTCGGCGGCAAGCTATCCGCCGTCAGCGTTGGCAAGGCAGTGAAAGCCGGGCGCACTGATGCTCTGGTGAATCTGGTCGAGGAGGATCGCCAGCAGCGCGCGACTACTCTGCTGCGCGATGTCGCCTATGTCATCGAGGCGCATTTCGAGATGACCGACAGGGCTGGCGCCGACGATACGGTGGGCAAGCATCTGGATATCTTCAACCGTCGCGCACGGAAGGGGCAGTGCTTCCATGCACCCTGCCTAGGCGTGCGCGAGTTTCCGGCCAGTTTCCGGTTGCTGGAAGAGGGCAGTGCCGAGCCTGAAGTCGATGCCTCCCTGTGCGGCGAGCGTGATCTGGGCTGGATGCTGCATGACATTGACTTCGCCGATGGCATGACCCCGCATTTTTTCCGTGCCCTGATGCGCGATGGGCTGATCGAGGTGCCGGCCTTCAGGGCGGCAGAGGTCAAGGCATGATCCTTTCGGCTCTCAATGACTATTATCAGCGACTGCTGGAGCGGGGTGAGGCGAATATCTCACCCTTCGGCTATAGCCAAGAAAGGATCAGTTACGCGCTGCTGCTGTCCGCACAAGGAGAGTTGCTGGACGTGCAGGACATTCGCTTGCTCTCTGGCAAGAAGCCTCAACCCAGGCTTATGAGTGTGCCGCAGCCGGAGAAGCGCACCTCGGGCATCAAGTCCAACGTACTGTGGGACAAGACCAGTTATGTGCTGGGCGTGAGTGCCAAGGGCGGAGAGCGCACCCAGCAGGAACACGAAGCATTCAAGACGCTGCACCGGCAGATCCTGGTTAAGGAAGACGACCCCGGTCTGCAGGCCTTGCTCCAGTTTCTCGAGTGTTGGCAGCCGGAGCAGTTCCGGCCCCCGCTGTTCAGCGAAGAAATGCTCGATAGCAACTTAGTGTTTCGCCTGGACGGCCAACAATGCTATCTGCACGAGACGCCGGCGGCCCTGGAGTTGCGTGCCCGGCTGTTGGCCGACAGCGATAGCCGCGAGGGGCTGTGCCTAGTCAGCGGTCAACGTCAGCCGTTGGCGCGCCTGCATCCAGCGGTCAAGGGCGTCAATGGTGCCCAGAGTTCGGGGGCTTCCATCGTCTCCTTCAACCTCGACGCTTTTTCCTCCTACGGCAAGAGCCAGGGGGAAAATGCGCCGGTCTCCGAACAGGCCGCCTTTGCCTATACCACGGTGCTCAACCATTTGTTGCGTCGCGACGAGCACAACCGCCAGCGCCTGCAGATCGGCGATGCGAGTGTGGTGTTCTGGGCGCAGGCGGCCACTCCTGCCCAGGTGGCCGCCGCTGAGTCGACCTTCTGGAGCCTGCTGGAGCCACCCGCAGATGATGGTCAGGAAGCGGAAAAGCTGCGCGGCATGCTGGATGCTGTGGCCACGGGGCGGCCCTTGCATGAGCTTGACCCGCTACTGGAGGAAGGCACCCGCATTTTTGTGTTAGGGCTGGCGCCCAATGCCTCGCGACTGTCCATTCGGTTCTGGGCAGTCAACAGCCTTGCGGTCTTCACCCAGCATCTGGCCGAGCATTTCCGGGATCTGCGCCTCGAACCGCTGCCCTGGAAGACGGAACCCGCCATCTGGCGCTTGCTCTATGCCACCGCGCCCAGCCGTGACGGCAGAGCCAAGGCCGAAGACGTACCTCCGCAACTGGCCGGTGAAATGACCCGCGCCATCCTGACCGGCAGCCGCTATCCGCGCAGCCTGCTAGCCAATTTGATCATGCGCATGCGTGCCGACGGCGACGTCTCCGGCATACGCGTCGCGTTGTGCAAGGCCGTGCTCGCCCGCGAGGCGCGCCTGAGCGGCAAGCCCCACCAAGAGGAGTTACCCATGAGTCTCGACAAGGATGCCAGCAACCTCGGCTATCGCCTGGGGCGGCTGTTCGCCGTACTGGAAGGCGCCCAACGCGCTGCCCTGGGCGACAAGGTTAATGCCACCATCCGCGACCGCTACTATGGCGCCGCTTCCGCGACACCGGCCACGGTCTTCCCGATGCTGCTGCGCAATACCCAGAACCACTTGGCCAAGCTCCGCAAGGACAAGCCCGGATTGGCGGTGAACCTGGAGCGCGATATCGGCGAAATCATCGACGGTATGCAGAGCCAATTCCCGCGCAGTCTCCGCCTGGAAGACCAGGGACGCTTCGCCATTGGTTACTACCAACAAGCCCAGGCCCGTTTCAATCGTGACCCCGCCCTCACCGAAATCGACCCCGTCGAGCAAGGAAGACAAGAATGACCGCCATCGCCAACCGCTACGAGTTCGTTTACTTGTTTGATGTCAGCAACGGCAATCCCAACGGCGACCCGGATGCCGGCAACATGCCGCGCCTCGATCCAGAAACCAACCAGGGGTTGGTCACCGACGTTTGCCTCAAGCGTAAGATCCGAAACTATGTCAGCCTGGAGCAGGAAGGTGTCCCCGGCTATGCCATTTATATGCAGGAAAAATCCGTGCTGAATAACCAGCACAAACAGGCCTACGAGGCGCTCGGCATCGAGTCAGAGGCGAAGAAACTGCCCAAGGACGAAGCCAAGGCGCGCGAGCTGACCTCTTGGATGTGCAAGAACTTCTTCGATGTGCGTGCTTTCGGGGCGGTGATGACCACCGAGATTAATGCCGGCCAGGTGCGTGGACCGATCCAATTGGCATTCGCCACGTCTATCGACCCGGTATTGCCTATGGAGGTATCCATCACCCGCATGGCGGTGACTAACGAAAAGGATTTGGAGAAGGAACGCACCATGGGCCGCAAGCACATCGTGCCTTACGGCCTGTACCGCGCCCATGGTTTCATCTCTGCGAAGTTGGCTGAGCGCACAGGCTTTTCCGACGACGATTTGGAACTGCTGTGGCGCGCGTTGGCCAATATGTTCGAACACGACCGCTCGGCGGCGCGTGGCGAGATGGCAGCGCGCAAGTTGATCGTCTTCAAACATGAGCATGCCCTGGGCAATGCACCCGCCCATGTGCTGTTCGGCAGCGTTAAGGTCGAGCGAGTCGAGGGGACCGCGGATACACCAGCACGCGGTTTCCAGGATTACCGTGTCAGCATCGATGCGGAAGCTCTGCCTCAGGGCGTGAGCGTGCGCGAGTACCTCTAGTTTCAGGAGTTGGCAGCCATGGAAGACGATAATCTCATCCCCCTGTCTGCTCTGCAGCACTACCTCTACTGCCCGCGCCAATGTGCATTGATCCATGTCGAGCGACTGTGGGCCGAGAATCGGCAGACCGCCGAGGGGCGCTTGCTACACGAGCGCGCTGATCAGCACCATGTTGAGCAACGTCATGGCGTACGCACTGTTACCGCCATGCCGCTGCTTAATCTGGAACTGGGTGTTACAGGCGTGGCCGATGTGGTCGAGTTCCGTATTACTACTGACGATGAGGAACGCGCCTATCCAGTGGAATATAAGCGCGGTCGGCCCAAGGCCCATCGCGCCGACGAAGTGCAGCTCTGTGCCCAGGCCCTCTGCTTGGAGGCGATGTTCGGCAAGTCGCTAGCGGAAGGCGCGCTGTTTTATGGAAAAATCCGGCGGCGCAAGATCGTGATGTTTGACGATGCGCTGCGCCGGTTGACCCAGCAGGTCATCCATGCGACGCGAGAGTTGTTGGCCGTGAGACGCACGCCCTTGGCCGATTACCAGGCCAAGCGTTGCGACCCCTGTTCGCTGATCGATCTGTGCCAGCCCAAGTTGCTCAAACGCAGCACCAGCGTTGAAGGCTGGCTGCGTCTGCAGCTTAAGGAGAAGTGAGACATGCGGCGACAGCTCAATACCCTATACGTCACCACCGAGGGCGCCTGGTTGAAGAAGGATGGAGCCAATGTCGTCATGGAGGTAGCGGGCGAGATACGTGGGCGCCTGCCAGCCCATATGCTCGAAAGCCTGGTTTGCATCGGCCGCGTACTGGTGTCACCGCCCCTGCTGGGGTACTGCGCGGAGCAGGGCATCAGCGTCTGCTACTTATCGCCCAACGGCAAGTTCCTGGCTCGGGTGGAAGGGCCCGTGTCCGGCAATGTCCTGCTGCGCCGCGAACAGTACCGTCGAAGCGATGACCAGGCCGGCTGTGCGGCACTGGTGCGCAACTTACTGCTAGGTAAGGTGCACAATCAACGGGCGGTTCTGGGGCGGGCTCTGCGTGACCATGGCGAGGTCTTGGCGGAAGAGGCGCGAGTCTCTCTGTCACATAGCCACAAGCGCTTGCGGCGAATCACCGACAGGTTGCTTGAGGCTCCCGGGGTGGAACTGCTCAGAGGGCTGGAGGGCGAAGCCGCCCAGGCCTATTTCGGCGTATTCGATCATCTGATCCGTATCGACAACCCGACGCTACGTTTCGCCGGGCGCAGCCGCCGACCACCTCTGGATGCGGTCAATGCACTCCTGTCCTTTCTCTACACCCTGCTGACACACGATTGTCGTTCGGCGTTGGAAGCCGTAGGACTGGATCCAGCCGTAGGCTTCCTACATCGCGACCGTCCCGGCAGACCCAGTTTGGCGCTGGATCTACTCGAGGAGTTCCGTCCCGTGTTGGCCGATCGCTTGGCGCTTTCCCTGATCAACCGCAAACAATTGGGCGAACGCGACTTCCGTACCTTGGACAATGGCGCCGTGCTTCTCAAGGACGAGGCGCGCAAGACATTATTGACTGCTTATCAGGAGCGCAAGCGTGAGGAAATACAACATGGTTTCCTCGGCGAGAAGGCTCCACTTGGTTTGTTCCCTTACATTCAGGCGCAATTGCTCGCTCGCCATTTGCGCGGCGATCTAGAAGCTTATCCGCCATTTCTGTGGAAGTGAGGTGGCGACATGATGGTTCTGGTCAGCTATGACGTGAGCACTCAAGATGCTGCAGGTGGCAAGCGCTTGCGCCGCCTGGCCAAGGCCTGCCGCGATTATGGGCAGCGAGTGCAATACTCGGTGTTCGAGATCGAGGTGGATAGCGCGCAGTGGACATTCCTTAAGCATCGTCTGTGCAACCTAATCAATCCGGAACAAGACAGTCTACGTTTCTACTACTTGGGTACGAACTGGCAGCATCGTGTGGAGCATGTTGGGGCCAAGGTTGTACTCGACCTTAATGGCCCGCTGATTCTTTAGCGCCGGCGCGAACCTAAAGCGACCGACCAAACCCTGGGGGGTTCGCAACTCTCTAGCTGATTGATTTATATACTCTTTCTTTGAAGTTAGGAGTTTGAAGGCGCGCGCCTTGCTTAAAGAAGGCATGTTTCGCTGAAGTAAAAGGTTTTTTTCATGCTGATCAATAAGTTATAAGAGGGCGGTCGCGCCCCGCACGGGCGCGTGGATTGAAACAACGACACCTCCTCCGTCTGTGCAACCTGCAGGTCGTCGCGCCCCGCACGGGCGCGTGGATTGAAACCCTGAGCACTTCGAGGCTGGTCGCTGCCTGATGCTGTCGCGCCCCGCACGGGCGCGTGGATTGAAACATGCTGACCGTCATCCATGCGCCGCCGATAGCCAGTCGCGCCCCGCACGGGCGCGTGGATTGAAACAGCCTGGCGGGCCTTGCTTGCTGCACACGTTCACGGTCGCGCCCCGCACGGGCGCGTGGATTGAAACGGCCATTCCTGCACTTCGACCTTTCGACCCAGGAGGTCGCGCCCCGCACGGGCGCGTGGATTGAAACATGCTCATCAGCAACCTCAGTCGCTCCGCGCCGTGTCGCGCCCCGCACGGGCGCGTGGATTGAAACACCGTGGTGGTACCGACATCAACACCGGTCACCAGTCGCGCCCCGCACGGGCGCGTGGATTGAAACATCCAGAGTTCGCTCGACACCTTTCTTCCACCTCCAGTCGCGCCCCGCACGGGCGCGTGGATTGAAACTGCCTCATCCCGGGTGAATGGATCTACCAGCTTGTCGCGCCCCGCACGGGCGCGTGGATTGAAACTCGCGCCCATGCGGACCGATGGTGTCAGCAAAGACGTCGCGCCCCGCACGGGCGCGTGGATTGAAACGCTCAAGCCCTCTAACCAAGCTTCGACCCTTGTCGGGGGTCGCGCCCCGCACGGGCGCGTGGATTGAAACCACGCGGGTGACTATGCGTTTACTAGCTATAGACAGTCGCGCCCCGCACGGGCGCGTGGATTGAAACTTCGATAGAAGTTCCGAGTTGAGCCGCCAGGACAGGTCGCGCCCCGCACGGGCGCGTGGATTGAAACACGGATATCTATGACGGCCCTGACCTGGTGAGTGGTCGCGCCCCGCACGGGCGCGTGGATTGAAACTCTTCCGTTCGATCTTTTGATGCATTTCGATATGGTCGCGCCCCGCACGGGCGCGTGGATTGAAACTGGGGATGGCTTCGGACGGGGTTGACCCCTTCGAGTCGCGCCCCGCACGGGCGCGTGGATTGAAACACTGCTTGCTCCATCTGCTCAACTCCTGTCCTTTCTGGTCGCGCCCCGCACGGGCGCGTGGATTGAAACTGGCCGGACGCACTACTGGTTGAGCACATGGCGGGTCGCGCCCCGCACGGGCGCGTGGATTGAAACCGCACCGGCTGAACACTCCAGCGCGCCTCGTAGGGTCGCGCCCCGCACGGGCGCGTGGATTGAAACAGCCTGGCGATGCAGATGAATGGCTGGAGTCGGGTCGCGCCCCGCACGGGCGCGTGGATTGAAACCCCAACGCAGGCCCGATCCAACCCGGCCCTGCGGTCGCGCCCCGCACGGGCGCGTGGATTGAAACATCCAGCCCATGCGGTCCCGCCTGCTGTGCGATGTCGCGCCCCGCACGGGCGCGTGGATTGAAACTTCGCGATGCCGGTCTGTCCCTGCATGAGGGACTGTCGCGCCCCGCACGGGCGCGTGGATTGAAACTACGCGCTTCAGCGCTGAGTTGACGTTCTGCGCGCGTCGCGCCCCGCACGGGCGCGTGGATTGAAACACCGTCCCGGAAACCCTGGTCGGCCGTAAGTCCGTCGCGCCCCGCACGGGCGCGTGGATTGAAACCGATGGTACGTATCGGCAAGCTTCAGCAGTTCCAGCGTCGCGCCCCGCACGGGCGCGTGGATTGAAACTTCGGTCGGCAGATCAACTTCGAAACGCCGTACAGTCGCGCCCCGCACGGGCGCGTGGAGTGAAAGATAGATTTTTGGGAGTTTGTCCTGAAAAATTTTGTCTCGCCACTCTCTTCCCGGCCCAGAGTCTGGCCAGGAACTCTTGTGTCACGGTGTCGCGGCCCCAGGCCGAAAGAAAGACCAGGTTGCGCTGCTCGTCGCACACGTAGGCGTCGACGTACAGGTCTGGGCACTCTTCGATCTGGTAGAGCGGGGTGGGGCTGGGCATAGGAACCTCCTGGAAGGAGGAGCCACGCCGCCCTCAAGGGGCGGTGAAGCCCCTCGGGGTGTAGTCCAACTGGTGCAGGGGAGCGTGGTGGCTACCGAACGCTCTTGGTGTGAGGGTCGAAGCTGAGCCCATCGGCTTGGTGCAGCGGCCCTTGGCCGATCAGGAAGACCTGGCAGAGGTACTGATCGCGTAGCGCGACAGCCGCTTCGGCCTGCTCCAAGGTCAGCGACAGCTCCTCGATGAACAGGTCGATGAGCTCGTCGTCGCCGGCGACGTCGTTGTTGGACAGTTGGTCCTCGAGGTAGGCGAGGGTTTCCTGGGTGAGGTTGGTGAACAATGGGTTCATGGTGTGCTCCTGGTGGTAGACGAGGAGCGCCCTTGAGGGAGCCCCTCAAGGGAAGTGGTTGGTGCGGTCAGGCTTGGTGTTCGTGCGTCAGGCGTTCACGCCATTCCTGGTTGATCTCATCGTGAGCCAGGTCCAGGAACTCCAGCGGACAGCCGTAGTAGAACGGGCCGGCGCTTTCCGGAATGGTCTTGTAGCCCCATTGCCCGGCCAAGCAGTCCAGCAAGTGCAGCTCGATCATGGTGATCGAGTGACCGGCCGGCTTGCCGAAATAGAATCCGGCAAGGTGAAAGGTTCGTTTTACGACAGTCCAAAGTTCATTGCCGGAGACTGCGTGTGCCAGCACCTCGGTGCTGCCTGCGAAGGTACTGGTTGGGGCCAGCAGCTCACGCAGCAGGTCTTCCTTCGTCTGATGTGAGAAAAGCCATCCCATAGGTGTGCTCCTGTGGTTGGCCAGGTCTCCCTGACGGGAGAGCCCGGCAGGGGTTGGAAGGGTGTTGCTTCAGCGTGTTGCGCGCTCAAGGCGCTGGAGGAGCCGGTAAGCTGTTTGCCTGGCCTGCCAGTCGCAGTACAACCAGGGCTCGTTGTCGGCCGCATGCTCCGGCGAAGGGGTCTTCACCCGCTCACGCAGTGCGATGATGGCCTGGTCAACGACAGATCGGTCGAACACTGCCGCGCGGAACTGGTCAGCCAGATTGTCCAGTCCGACCTCGCGCAGCGAGGCGCAAACCAGCAACAACTCCTCGCTGAAGCCTGGGGTGTTGTAGATCGATTTCATGTTCGTGCGGCCTCCTTGCGGGTCCACACCTGTTGTTTGAAGTCGAGCTCATAGCCCAGCGCGCCGAGTCGCACGCACTGTTGGCGTAGTCGCTTGCGGTCGACCGTGGCGTCCAGCTTGACGATTTCGCCTAGCGGCCAGACCGTCCCGAACAGTTCTGCATCCGCATCTGTGTCCAGAGGGGCGGCCTGCTTTGCAGAAGCCGGAGGGTCCATACCGAAAGGCGCGTCGTCCCCAGTTGCAACGGGGCGCAGAGGCTTCGGTTTCGGGGGCGACTTCGGCGGTGCCGCCGGTGCGGCAGTGGGTTGCTGTATCGCGGGCACTTCGTCGAGCGGATCCACCTCATTGCCAGAGAGACGCTCTGCCTCCTCGTCGCTGAGGTTGTCCACGTCGTCCAGCGTCATGCTGTCGAGCTTGGCGCGGATCTCGACGACCAGCCGGCCGCCGGTGGTGTAGTAGGAGGGACGGATCTCGGTGATGGCGAAATCACCGCGGTACTTGCCTTCGATGTGCTGGTCCAGGAGAGCGTCCTTGATGACGAATTCCCCGATCGAGGTCGAGAGCTTTCCCACGTTGAACTCGCCATTGCGACCATTGATGGTTCGAATGGCCAACTGGCCGGGTATGTTGATCATGGCGTGACCTGCGAGAAGGATGATCCCGCCGAAGCGGGATCGTGGTGAGGGGAGAGCTACTCGGTATCCGGGTTGCCCTGGAGGCTTTCTTCCTGCAGCTCGATGCGCAGGTAGGAAGGCTCATCGGACGGCTCGACTATCGAGAGGACCAGCAGCGCGAGCGCGCGGTCCTGCCCCTCTTCCTCCTTGTGGTACAGGTGGAATTGGATGTGCTTCGCGGTCGGCTGGAGCGAAAGCTCCTGCCAGGCGGTTTGAACGACACTGGCCAGCCGGGTGCCCATCTCGTCGACCCTGGCAGGGTTGGCGAGATAGACCAGGCGCAGCCAGGCCGCGTTGGTGAGAACGATCGGGAGTTTGAGGTACGCAGCAGTGTGACCTGCGCTGGAGTGGTTGTTGAGAGAGGTCATGAGAGGTCTCCGAATACGCAGGCCTCTCCCGCGGGGATGAGGTCCCCGCGTGGGTGGGTAGGATGCACTCCATCACTTGCGTGATGCGACCGCGCTGCCGAGTGCTGTGGCGGTCTTGGGTGGGTTAGCGCTTGCGCGCCGGAGCCTTAAACCCTGGCTCCTTGGGAGGCGCTGTCAACGACAGCGAGCCAATTCGAATTCGGGGGCTGGCGGGATTTCCCGCCGGCCGGATTGCTCAATCGTCATAAAGCGGCAGGCCCTTGAGCGTGGGCGCGAATGGATCGAGTACCAGGTAGCGGATGTCTGCCTGAGCCGCCAGATGAAGTAGGTCGACCAGTTCGGCCGGGTAGCCAGCGGCGATCTGCTCCTCACGCAAGGCTGAGGCGGTCAAGTCCATCACTTCCAGGTTCTCGTCGGTCCAGGGCGTATGCACCAGTCGGAAGCCAACACTGCCTAGTTCGTCTATCCAGAAGATTCCAATTAGGACTCCAGCGAGTCGGATCGGCATCTTCGTGCCGAAACTATCCAGGAGGGTGTGCAGAGCCCTCAACGGAATGTGGGATTTGCTGATCTCCCAGGAGCGACTCCATGGCTCATAGCGGCACGCTAGACGGTCCACAAGGGCATGGGCGCCATCAAGGGTGTAGGTGCCCCCGATGAAGCGGCCGGTATCTGCATCCAGAACGGCGTAGGTGACGTCGATCACCGTGCCTTCACTTCCGCAGCGCGCGGCTAGCTCTGGATCTATGTTTCCAGCTCCTACGATGAGGCAGAGGTCGTTGCTGAAGATGCAGGGTTGGCACTGGACCTCCCGGTCCTTCAAATGTGCTTGGCTGCTATGGATAGATCGATTGCACGGTACTTCGCTGTTCGAGTATTTGACTTGAAGCAGACGCTCGACGCGGTACCGGCACAGGTTTTCGAGGAACGGGTTCATTGTGCTCATGGCGTGTCCTTGGTGAGAAGGAGTAGCCCCCATCAAGGGGGGCACTCTTGATGGGTTTGTAAGATGTGGCGCAGCTAGCTAATCGCGCGGGTGTGCAGTCTCACTTCAACTGGTATCAAGCGGTCAGAACGACTGCGTCAGTGCTCAGGCTGGAGAAGATCAACCAAGCCATGTCGCAGAAGTGGCTGCTGTTCAGCAGTTCATCCTCGATGTCGGTCAGGCTTACTTCTTCAACTTCGGGCAGAGCGGGCATTTCAACGGCCTGGGCGTAATTCATGATGATCTCCAGATAATGGAGAACACCACGCCCTGGGGGAGATGGTGCCCCCCGGATGGGTATGCGATGAAGAGTCGCGCATAGCGTAGGTAGTGAAAGGCCCTCGGGATGAGGGCCGGTATTCAATCAAGCCTGCTCAAGCAGCGGCTTGTTCAGCGTGCTCAGCAGGAGCTGCGGGCTCACCTTGCGGTTCGCCTTGACCTTGCTGGGCTTTTTCAGCTTCTTCCTTCGCATCGTAGACGGTGGTGCCATCTACTTTGATCCAGGAGATGAAGAGCAGCCGGCCTTTGAGACTTGCGTCGGGCTTGCCTTGTTTCTCGCCTTTCTGGTGGATGAAGGGATCCGCCCAGATATCGCCGATACGGAAGGAAATCAGAACCTTCTTCTTGGCCTCGACTGCTTCCTTGCAACGGCGGACAAGCTTTTCAGCCTGGGCGCCGACCACTTTGCAGTCGATGTAGGAGTATTCCACGCTGTCTGCCGCGCCATGGAGGGCTGCGACGGTTACGGCGAGGAACGGTTCACCTCGGCGGATCGGTACTTCGCGGATGCGATTGAGGTAGCCGATACCGGTGGTGTGCAGGTCGAAATATTTGGCTTCTTGGGCTTGGGTGTTGTTGCTCATGATGGTTCTCCAGTTTCGTAAGCGAAAGCGGAGAAACACCTTGCCCGTCAGGGAAAAGTATTCCCCGCATGGGTCGGTATTGGGAGGTAAAGCAGAGGGAGAGGGCTTCCATCAACCTGTGGGCTGATTGATCGCGCTACCGGAAGCTGGTGCGATCTTGGGTTCGATCTACACGGAAATCCGTGTCGTAGTCTTTCAGATCATGACTACTGGGGGAGGATTGCCGACAACGTCAGCAGCTCACGGTGCAAAGAATGAAAAGGCCTGTTGCAGTTGTCAAGCCCCCGCGAATGAAAAAGCCCCTCACACGGAGGGGCTTGAGGTCAGTGCGGGCGGTGCCGATGGTTAAACTTCGTAAGCTTGCGCTTGAGGTTGGGCCAATCGGCCCAGGCCGCCATCGACAAGCACACTACAAGCAAGGCGGTCAGCATGATCACGCCGAAAGTCGTTTGGCTCATCTCAAGATTCCTCCTGAGTCAGGTAGATACCTGTAGACCAGATTACCACACCTACCGACAGCGCAAGGGCAGTCAGGATGCGATGCTCGCCGAGAAAAATGCCGATCAAACCAGCGGCTACCGCCGTGGTTCCAATCTTGCGTAGATCTTCTGCGATTGCGGAAAGTTTTGCGGACCCCATGGTTTTCCTCGATGAATACCGGAAAACCACCCTGCGGGATGGTTTCCCGGCAGGGTTGGTGGGAGGTGTGGATCAGTAGGTCAGCGGATCAACCGGGGCGATCAGTTGATCGAGGGAACCCAGCTTGAGCTCCTTCCTGACTGGCGTTTCAGCTTTGGCGGTCGCCTTGGCCGGCTTGGGTTTGCGTGCGCGCTTGGGCTTTTGCACCTCGCGCGTATTGGCTAGATACCAGTCATTCAGGTTGACATTCTTCAGCCGGACGATGGCTGGGATGTCGCTGATGTGTTCTAGCTCGCCAGCGGTCGGGGCGGCCAGGAAGGCAGGATCGATGCGCTGGACGCTCAACGCAACCGGCGCTTGTGCTTGCACTACGACCGGAGGGCGCCTGAGCGCTCTGCGGAACTCACGCACAACACTGCCGAGGGCAAAGCCGATTTCGAAGCTGGTGGATTGCTTGGACATGGTGTTTCTCCTGCAGGTTGAGGGTGCGGAGAAAACACTGGCCCTGGCGGGGAAGTGGATTCCCCGCTGGGTTGCGGAAGGGAGCTTCTATCGACCGAGGCCGACCGACCGCGCTACCAGAAGCTATGCGGTCTTGGGTTGGATCAACACGGTGGGCTGTGCTGCAGCATTTCGGATCCGAGCTGCATGGGGCATGTCGCTGACAACGTCAGCAGATCACGCGTTCATCATCGAAGCGGGGGGCAAAAGTGTCAAGGTCAAGCAGGAGGGGGAGCGGATGCAGCGGGCGGAGAGCGAGGGCGGAAGAGCGCGGCTGGTAGAAACCCTGTCAAAGGTTTCCCCAGCCGTGTCTGGAAGGGGAGTCAAGTGAGCCACCTGTGGTTGAATCGTCGATCCCTGGGCATTGATCGTCTCGATCCCATCACCCGGCCATTATCGTGGCTTGGCCAGCAAACAGTAGGCACGCATCCGCGTACAAAGGGAGCCCTGCGTATCACCGGCGGGCCACCGGCAGGGAGAAGGATCCCGATGGGTAGCCTGATAGTCCTGGAGCAGGAGCATCAGGCTACCCATGGAGAGGGGAAAAGGAGGGGCCGTAACACCAGTACGACCCTTAAATCGAGGAAACACCGAACCTCTCGAGAACCCTATGTGCCTTTAAACTCGCTCGACACGAGTTGACGGCTGCATGGCAAGCAAAAGAACAGGGAGACACAGGGAGAATTCTCAACCAGATCCGCACGCCCCACCCGGTGTTGTAGCGTGCTTACGGTTTGGTAATGAGGCGAACCTGCATCACCAGGGCGCTACTGATGACCGTCAGTAGCCAGCGGGGTGAAATCAAAGTTGATGGCATTATGTGTTCAGAAGGCTGGTTTATCAAGCAGCGCCGGGGTTTACTGGCCTGTGGAGGTTACTTGACCGCGACCACCGCGCCCTCGGGGATGGGCGCAGGGAGCGCAATGGCAGTGGCTCCGAGGCGGCGCGTGACTAACTGGCCGTTGCGCCTGACGCCAACCAGGTCGGATTCCGTACCAGCATCCACGGCCGCCGCCAGCCCCGCCGGCGGCGAGGCGATGAAGGCGTAGCTGGTGCCGGCGGCGATGTAGCCCTGAAGCCGCACTGGCTTGCGGAACCAGGCCGGTAGACCAAGAGCGGAGTCCGCCGGCGAACCGCTGAAACCGGGGTTGGCGTGTGCGTACTCCGCCAGCCTGGAGCGGTAGAGCAGCAAGCTCCTGGCCAGGGTGTCGACCTCGGCCAGTTCGGCGCTCGAGGTCGCGTGGTCGCTTTGTACACTCAGCCAGGTCCCGGTGATGAGCGCGAGCACCAGGACGATCCACATCAGCGGCATACGGTAGTCCTTGAGTCGTGGCGACCTGCTAGTTCACGCAGGTAACGGTCACGTTAGTCGAGTCGGGGGTCTTGTAGGGTTCCGGGTAGTTGAAGCCCGGGCCGATCTCGGTGATCAGTCCGAACGAGTAGTTGGTGCCAAATGTCTGGTTGAAGCCCACTGCGCAGAATCGGCCGCCGCAGGTGATCGCGTAGCGGACGTAGTCGTAGTTCACCATGGCGCTATCCTGGCCATGCAACGTACACCAGTCCTTGATCACGCCGGCCGTGGTGTTCAGGCGCATAGAGGCCGCGGTTCGTCCCCACCTCCCGTTCTGGCAGGACAGCCAGAGTCCGGTGCTGGTGATGCCGGCCAGCCCGTTCGGCGAGCAGTTGGCTCCTTCGGTGGCCACGCCTTTGAGCTGGAGGTACTCGCCGACTTCCGTTCGGCCCTCGGCGGTGAGTTTGCCCGCTTTCATCTCGCCGCCGGTGTAGACGTTCTTGTTCATCCAGGAGCGCACCCAGGTGCTGTCGCTCATGTACCAGCCGCCGCCCCATTTCTCGTTGTACCAGCCCGTGTCACCACGGGTCCTGAACCAACCTCCGGTGTACGTCTCGCCGGCGACGTCAGCAGTGCCGGCTTTCACCGTGCCAGTGGCTGTCACGTTGCGCGCGCTGATGTCCGCGCTGGTGGTGATGTTGCCGCTGGCCGTGATCGCCCCGGCCGCGGCGATATTGTTGCCTCCCAGGTCCAGCGTGGTATTCATCCGGTTGAGTTCGGGATGACCCGGGACGGCATTGCGGTAGAGGTACTCGTTGGCAATGGCGCCGTCCTGGAAGAACAGCGCCGTCGCCAGGTGTCCAGCGCCGGGAGCGCTACCGAAATTGCTCAAGGCCACCTGCCAGGCGGCGCCCTGGGCGATACTGGTGTTGGTTTTCGAGATGTAGCCCCCAGTGGCTCCCATGAGCTGCGCGATCCGGCGGATCGAGAGTTCGGAAGCTACCTGTCCACCCGTGGTCACGATCAGCGTTTCGAGCTGGTTGGCCGCCGGCTTGCGGGCCAGTACCTGGTATTGCTGACCGTAGATGTTGGTGTCGCGGAAGCCTGCGGGCAGGTAACGGGTGTTGCGCAACATCGGGACGGTGATCACCGCCGGGGCCGTGGCGCCGGCGTTGGCCAGAACCGTGCTGAAGTTGTCCTTCAGGTACTTCTCCGCTGCCTTGGCCACCTGCTGTTGCTGCTGGGCCGCGTGCTGCTCGTCCAGGCCGTCCAGGTAGCTCATCAGGACCGATATGCCGCCGGCGGTCGTGATGGCGATCACGACCAGGGCGATCATCAGTTCGATCGAGATGAATCCACTGCTGCGCTTACTCCTCATTGTGTTATCTCCACAGGCTTTGCCGGGACTGGCGAGCTTGGTCGTCCTGCAGGAGATGAGCCTCCTTTCGGCGGATCTTGTCGCGCATGGACGGGCCGTCGTCGCCAGTGAACAGCAGTGGCTCGGCGGTCAGGCGGCGCGAGGAACCATCGCTCTCCAGCGCTCGGCAGATCACAGCTTGGATGCCTTCAGCAACCACGTCGTAGGCGTTTCTCGCCAGTGGCTGGGCGAGCGTCACCAAGCGCTCGATCGCCTGATGACAGCTTTTCGCGTGAATGGTGGCGATCACCAGGCTGCCGGTCAGAGAGGCCTTGCAGGCCTGGTAGGCGGTGTCCTCGTCGCGGATCTCGCCAATCAGCACCAGGTCGGCGCCGGCCCGCAGCGTGCGCAGCAGGGCCTCGCTGTATCCGCCTGAGCGCCGTGAGGTTCTGACCTGGATGCAGCGGCCGAGCCCATGCTGACCGCTGAGGTTGGTTTCCTGCGGGTCCTCGACGGCGCAGCCCACCCCGCCCAACTCCTGCAGGCGGGCCAGGAGCAGAGAGGCGGCGGAGCTGGTCTTGCCTGTCGCCATCTCGCCGCAGAACAGGACCAGACCCTGCAACTGCGGATCCATCAGTGCGGAAACCACTTCGCTCGGATAGCCGATCTCTTGGAACTCCCGCAATTGGGCGCTCAACCGGCGCAGCACGAAGACGCTGCCACTGAACGCGTCCTCGAGGAGGGTGACGCGAAGCAGAACGCCGTCGACGACGATGGCGAACTCAGGATCCTGCAGCTCCTCCAGCGTTTGCCTACAGAGCTGGAGCAGTTCCTGGGCGTGCGACTGCCACTCGCGAGGCACCTCGACTCGGCGCGCGCCGGCGCCGGCCAGGCCCTTCACGTCGGCGAAGCCTTCACCGAGGTAAAGGTCGACGAACTGAGCCTGGATGATCGGGTTCACACTCACGAACTGTAGGTCCAGGTAATGCTGTTGCTGTCGCTGCTGCAGGCCTGAGTCGCGGCTGCGGTGGTCACTTCACCAGTAATCGCGGATCCGCTGTTGATCTTGGTCTGCTCGAAGGTGTTCTTCGCGATCTTGGTGGCCAGCGTGATACAGGCGTCCTGGGGCAACTTGCTGGTGGTGATCGAGAAGCCCATGCCGGTGGACGAGACAGTGACCGATCCGCCGTAGACGTTGTAGACGACGCCGGAGGAGACACTCATGTTCTTCGGCACGCCGTTGATTGCGATCAGGCTCGGGATCAGGTTGGTACCGCTGGAGCCGTAGCCCGAAGAGGTCTTCAGGGCGCGTGCGTTGGCCGCAATGACGCTGATGTTGCGCTGTTCCTCGTTGGCGTTGGACGAACTGAACATCCCTGCCGCTGCGGCCAGCCCCAGGCCGACTCCGATGGCGATGATGATCAGCACGATGATCATCTCGATGGAAACGAAACCGCCCTGCGTCGGACAGGAAGTGCGTTGCGTAGTGCTCATGGAGCGCTCCTTGGTGAGGTTTCAGTGGTTCATGGATTGGATGAGCTGCTGTGCCTGGTAGGCGCCGAGCAGGACCAGGATCATCAGCGCGCCGATGAAGATCAGGGCGAAGTTCTTCACCAGCCCGGCGGCCAGCTCGATCTGCTTGAGGCTGGTCTCCTGCCAGCGGCGGCTGAACTTGACCAGCGCTTCGGAGAAGCCTCCCCGGTTGGCGAGGATGCACAGGTACTGGATTGCCTGTCGGTCGGGGAAATCGTGACCGGCGCTGCGAAGGGCGACTCCCAGGTTCTGGCCCAGGCCCACGCCGTAGCGGGCAGCTTCCAAGCGCTGCTTCAGCCAGGGCGGGGAGATCTTGATCATGCTGGCCAGGCTGTCGTAGGGGCGTATGCCGGCGTTGAGCATGACCGCCATGTTCAGCAGGAAGGTGGTGCCTTGGAGCATGCGGTAGATGGACCAGGGCGGCAGCGTCCGGTCCAGCCAGACCCGGCCTTTCCAGCGGTAGGTCGGCAAGGTGACGATGACCACCACCGTGAGGGTGATGACGGCGACCAGAACGTAGATACCAGGTCCTGTGACGAAGCTGGCAATGGCGTTGAGCGTGGCGAGTGGGCCGGTCCAGGTGACTGGGTCGGAGAGCCTAGCCAGGCTGGGGACCATGCGATAGGCCACGATGCACAGCAGGAACACCATCATGGCGGACAGCGCCGAGGGGTAGAGCAGCGCCTGCCAGATGGTGGCGCGGATCCTGGCCTGGGCCTCGACCAGGGAGACGGCATCGCCCATGGCCTGAACCAGGTTGCCGCTCATCTCGCCGGCTTCGATCAGCGCTCGCTCCTGGGCGGGCAGATAGAGCGCCATGGCGGTGGCCAGACGCTTGCCGTTGGACAGCCCCATCAGCGCTTCGCGACTGGCGATGGCCACCGGATGAAACGGATGCTGTCCCTCATGAGCGAAGATCTTGTGCACCTCTGCCACAGCGTCCTTCAACGGGACCCCGTTTTCGAGCAGGGTGGACATGCTTTCGTAGAACTGCAGGCGTTCCTTGCGGCCGAACTGCTTGCTGTAGAAGGCGAACTGCAACTGCTCCCAGAAGCCCCCCATCAGCACGCCTCCTGCGAGTAGAAGCTGTCGTCGAGCAGATGCTCATCGAAGTCGAGTGGCCCAATGAAATCCTCGACCATCTGCGGGTCGAACATGCCCTCGTTGATGCGGCGGATGGCGTGGGCGTGCTTGGTGATGCCCTGCATGGTCTTGACCCAGTAGTTGCGTGCCTCGGCTGGGCCGCCTTTGGCGAACACACGCATGAAGGCCAGGGTGGGCAGCACCACCTCGGCGACGATCGAGCGGCCGTTGACCCCGGAGCCACGGCAGGCCTGGCAGCCAGGCCCCTTGACGTACACCTGGGAAACATCGGTCAAGCGCTGGACCCGTTCGACCAGGTCGGGCGCGAGCTGGTCTTGGTGGTCTTGGAAGCGCACTTTGCAGTGGGGGCAGAGCTTGGGCAGCAGGCTCTGGTTGATCAGGCCGGTCAGCAGGGCCGGATCGAACAGCAAGCCGGGGTCGACGCCCAGGTCCTTGAGGCGCTGGACAATGCCGATCGCGCTATTGGTGTGCAGGGTCGACCACAGGCCGTGCCCGGTCATCGCACCACGGAACGCGGCGACAGCGGCGAAGAGGTCGCGTACCTCGCCGATCATCATGTAGTCCGGATCCAGGCGCATGCCGTTGGCGATGCCCGCGGCCCAGGCCTGGCGTTCTGCGTCTGGGTCGGTAGCGTCGTAGACCAGTGGGGTCTGGTTGATGCCTTCGCCGCGAATGCGGTATTCCGGCGGATCCTCGATGGTCAGGATGTGCTTGGATCCGCCATGGAGCTTGTCGAGGCCTTCCATTGTGACCTTCAAGGTCATCGACTTCCCTGACCCGGTGGGGCCGGACAGGATGTTGATGCCGTAGGGCATACGCATCATGCGATCGAACAGTGCGTTCTGCTCGGGCAGGTAGCCGAGCTGCTCCAGGCTGTCGAGGCCGGTGTCGTCGTAGAGCAGCCGCAGGATCATCAAGAACCCCCCGGCACGCGGGCGGGTAGCGATCCGGGCACCGAACAGGTTGAGCTTCTCGACGAAGGTCTGGCTCATCCGCGCATCCTGGTCCAGTTGCGGCTTGAAAAGTGGCTCGGCCACGTCGCACATGGATTGGTAGATGGTGGCGCATAGTTCGTGCAGCTCCTGGCTGCGGAACTGCTCGACGGTCTTCAGCAGGCCGTCGACGCGGAAACGGATCTTGCTGCCGGTGCCGGCGGGACTCACGACGAAATGCACGTCACTGGCGCGCAGCTCAGTGGCCTTACGAATGATCTTGACCACGCGCTCCTGCATCTGGGTGGCGCGCTGGCCATCGCTATCGACCAGGCCGTCCATGGCGACGGCGCGGTAAAGCTGGTGAATGGTCTGCAGGTCGGTGAGGTTGAGCTGGTATCGGAAGCCACGGCGATCGAGACGGTCGATGAACGACAGAACGTGTATGTCGTTCTGGTGGCTCTCCGATAGATAGAGCGTGCCGTCGGCGGCCAGGGCCATGATTTCCTGCAGGTGCTTCGATACCTCCCATTCACCACCGTCGGCGGTGAGCAGTTGGGTCACCATGGAGGGCTGCGCAAGCGCGGCAATCTGAAGGTTCGTCATGGCGGTGCCTACTGGATGAACGGCTGCGGTACAGCCCCGGGTAGCGCCGGCGGAACCGAGGCGCCTTGGGCCGAGGAGGCGGCTTGGGTCGGGGCAACGCTGGAGAAGCCCACGGGCACGCGGTTGCCGTCCTTGTCGGTGAGCACGACCTGGTCCAGCGAGATTGACTCGACGCGGTAGTTGCCCGGCAGCTCCGCGCCGCTGGCGGCGTCCACCTCGTACCCGCCCGGGAACAAGAATGTGGCAGTCATCTTGCCGCCGGCGCCGTAGATGGTCCGCACCACCGGCGGAACCGGCTGCGTGATCGTCGGCGGCGCCGCCGGCACCGGCATGGCGAACGTCTGCCCCTGGGCGCTGACGACCTGGCCGGTTTCGCCTTTGCCCTCCAGTTGCCGCTGCGCCGTGGCCAGACGTACCTTGGCCTCGGTGAGGATGGCCTGGGCCTGGATCTCCGCCAGTTCGCCAACGGTGCCGGCGCAGGCCTGGCCGGACGCGAGGAGGAAGAGCACGGCCACGGCCATGCCGATCGGCTCAGTTCGCATAGATTTCTCCTGTGACAGTCCAGTCCAACTGGCTGTCCTTGAGCGTGGTTTCGAGGTTGGTAATGCGGACCCCGGCGGCGGGCAGCCCCTGGAAGGTCAGGTCTGCCGGGAGCCTGGTCTGGGCGCTGAAGGTGAATTTCTTCCAGGAGGGCAACACCACTTGCTGCTCCGTCGCCGCTTCCGCGCCAGGAAGGGGCGGAGTTGTCTCCTGGCTGATCGACAGCTTGGGCTCGACACCCTGACGGTACAGATGGCTGGTGAGCGCCTGCAGCGCGTCGTCGGCTGGCTGCAGCGGCTCATCGCTACCGATGGCGACTTTCAGGTCAACTTTCAGGGCCGCGGTGTTGCCGTTGTCGATGACGAAGGCGGGGCGGTCGGCGAACAGGTGCTGGCTGGCCGCTGTCAGGTCGGCTGCCGTGCTGTTGCCGGTACGGTGGTAGGTGGCGACCAGGACCCTGCCGTCGCACTTGCTGGATTCGAAGAGCCAGCCCTGGATCGACAGCGACAGTACCCCCGTTGCCTTGCTACAGGCGCGTAGCATGTCCTCGAGGTCAGGCATGAGCGTCCAAGGCTTCTGCAATGACGCCAGGTCCAGCGGCTGCTTGGCCTGGGCGTTCTTCTCGGCCAGCTCGGCGAGGCGCCTCTGCTCCTCGAGGAGCGCGGCTTGTCTGGCGAGCTCTTGCTGGTGGGCATTCCATAGGTAGTAGGCGGTTAGCGACCCGCCTACCAAGCAACCGAGCAGGGCCACTGCCGTCCACTCCCTGGCGGACAAGCCGAAGGTGAGTTGCCGGAGGCGGTAGTCGCGCCGCAGGCGCTTCGGCGCGAGCAATTCCTCGATGTCGAAGTCCTTGACGGGGAAATCGAATCCTTCGGGAACGAAGACCTGTGCGTTTCGAAGCACGCCGCGCGTAGAGAGCTTCCTGATCCGGTCCCTGGCTTCGTCGAAGGTGGTGACCAGGTCCTGGCCGGGGACGATCGCGCCATCGAGCGTGGCGACCAGTGCGTAGCGGTCCTCGTCGACCTTCCAGCAGGCCAGGAAGTCGCCTTCGAACTGGCCTGAAAGCGCCGAGGCCAGGGAGTACATGCCCTTGACTGCGCCTTGCGACTTCGAAACGAAGCCGGCCTGGATCACTGTTGGCGAATGGCGGATGGCAACGATGTCCAGATGCTCTTCCTTGCCCAGCTTGCGCGCTTCCTTCATGTACTGACGCTGGCTGGACAGCGGCCGCCAGAATAGGCCGCTGACGAACTTGTTGCCGTGGTAGCTCAGGATCGAGACGTCTGGTCCACGGCTACCGATGTCAGGCTTCTCCATGGTTCAGCCCAGCACGACGGGGGTGATCAGCACCACGATGACCTCGCGTTTGGTATTGCGGGTCAGCCCGCCGCCAAGGCCGAAGAATCCGGCGTCGCCGGTGCCGACCTTGTTGGTATCCTCGGTGGTCTGGTCGAAGCCGGAGAGCACCAAGGTCTCGCCGCTGCGCAGGCGTACCTTCTGGTCGAACAGCTGGATGTCGTAGCTCGGGAACTGGGCTTTGGAGTCCCCGCTGGTCTGCATTTCGAACGTCGGCCGGGAGGTCATGTTGATGTTGATCTTCAGCAGCATCTCGCCGCTTTCCATCACGAACGGCAGCAGGCTCATGTTGTAGCCGCTGGTCACGGCGCCCGGGATCAGCGAGGTGGTACTGCCGACCTGGGCGACGTTGGAGATCTGGCTGGAGGCCAGGTAGCTGTCGTAGCGGCCGATCTGGATCGGCGCCGACTGGAGGTTGAGCGTGGTCACGGACGGGGAGCGGACGGTCGAGACGCGACCCTGCTGGGCCAGCGCCTGGACCATGGCCTTGGATCCTGCCCAGGCACTGTTGGCGGTATCCAGGATGCTCACGGAGCCGGAGATCGCGCTTTGATCGATGCCCGGCATGGTGTTCTTCAGGCCGATGCCCCACTTGTTGTTGAGCGACTTGTAGACCAGGTTCCAGTCGATCCCCAGTTGATCCTTGTCGGTCAGGGCGACCGAGAGCACGTTGACGTTCAGCAGCACCTGCTTGGTGATGCTCTCGTTCTCCCGGTTGACCAGCTGCTGGACACGGTTGAGGACCTCTGGTCGGTCGGTAACGGTCAGGGTGCCCGTGGCACGCGACAGCGACATGCGTCCCATGCTCGGCGTCAGCATCGAGTTGATGCTGTTTTCTATGTCGCTGAGGATCGAGGTCTTCAGCTCAGAGCTGGTGGTCTGCTTGCTGCCGGAGTCGCCGCTGATGCCGGAGCTGCCATTCTGCCCAGTGGATCCGGAGCCATCCCCGCTGATGCCGGCGGCCGTCGTCATACCAGAACGCACGGTGGAGTCCACCGTGTTGACGTCGTCGAAGGCGTAGATGCGGAAGGTCCGAGTGTCCAGGTAGTAGAACTCGACCCGTTTCTCGGTTGGGTTGTAGCGCCAGGACACGCCGGCGCGGGCGGCGATGAGATCGAGGAATCCGCTGACCTTGCCGTTCCATTTGATGTTGTACAGCGACCGCGGGCCGTAGGACCCGAAGCTCGACCCCATGCTGTCGCCGGCACCGAGGGACATGCCGTTGGCGACGGAGGCAGGAAACAGCATGGTGGCCATGTCCTGGCCGCCTTGGATGGGCGGCGGGGCGTTGCTCGCGCGCTGCTGAGGTTGCAGCGCGAAAGCGGCCGGGTTCAGCGCGTCGGGCGTGATACTGACCGCCAGGTGGCATTGGTTGATGACTTCCTGGGCGGCCTCCTGCAGCGACGCTGCGCCTGCAGGGCGCCACGTCACGAGGCAGTCACTGGACAAAGTGTGCGAAACGCTCAGGGGTTTCGTGCTGACCCAGGGTTTGTCGGAGAACACCACCGTATCGCGGCGATCCGGTCGGGTGTTGCGCATCTGTGCTGCGATCGTCGACGCGGAATTTGCCGTAGCTTCGACACGATCCGCCGACTCGTTCACCCGTGTGACCGAACAACTGGCCAGCGCGGGGATCAGGAGGCAAGGCAAGAGGTTCTTCAGGGGGGCACGCATCAGTTCTTGCGCTCCTTGATGATGATCAGGGACTGCGGCCGGCTGGCGTTCACCAGGAAGGGTCGTTCGGCAGCGTCATACAGCGGGAACAGCTCGGATACCGCGTCCTCGAAGGAGCCGTGGAAGGTCAGAGGAGCTTCGATCGGATAGTTGAGATCCAGCGGCTCCCAGCGGACCGTCCAGCGTGCGCGCTTTGCCCAGGCTTCCAAGGTGTCGCGCAGGGTTGATCCCGTCTCGGCTGACCAGGACTGTGCCAACTGCCGGCTCGGCTCCGCTGGCGTGAGCACCTTGACCGGAGGGGCGGAAGCCACGGCCGGAGTGGGCGGCATGGACTTCACGGCGGAAGCCAGGGGCTTGATCGGTGCCGAAGCCGCGGGAGGAGAAGAGGGGGGGCCATCCTTGGCCGGTGCGGCTGGGGGGAGCACAGTGGTGGATTCAGGCTTCTTGGTCGGAGCGGGGCTGGTTGTGATCGGCGCCGGCGTTGGCACCGAGGCGACCACGACGGGCGACTCCAGCGTGCTGACTTTTTCCATGGAGGAGGGTTGCGCTACCGCCGCTGGAGTTGTGGCAGCGGGCTTCGCATACAGTTGCTGGACCGGTTTCGGCCTCGGTGCCGGCGGAAGCTGATAGCCCGGGCGCAGCACGAAGCAGACCTGCCGCGCGACTTCGTCGACCTTCACCTGCCAGGCTGGGCCGGAGAGGACCTGGAGGGTGTTGCGCAGGGTCATCGGCCCGAGCTTGTACTGAGCTGCCGGCAGCGGCCGGGTGTAGAGGATGTTCACATGACCGGCGTCTGCCGGGCACAGCGAGTAACCTGAGCGGCTCATCACGTACTGCATGGCGTCCTTGACGCTCGGGTTCATGCTCGACGGGATGGTCACGTCGATAATTTGTGCCATCAGGTCGCGCTGGCCAGCGTCCGGCTGGGTGCTGACCAGGGTGTAGCGCCCGTAGCGCACGACGGGCTCCTTCTCCGGCTGTACGCCATTCGGGTACAGGTCCGGTGAGAGCAGGTCTGGATTGCGGCTGCTGTCGAAGGCGGGCCTGGCCGGCTCAGCCTTGTGGGTCGTGCAGTTGGCGAGCAGCAGGCACAGCGTGAGAGTGGTCAACTGCCTGGTCATTGAGGCCCCCTTTGATGATGGGGCACACAGTGGCAGGCCATTCGCCATGCCTCAGCAGGAAATACTCGGTACCAAGGGAGGGGATTTCTTTTGCCCACCCGAAGGACTGTGCTTCAAGGGGAGCCAACAGAATTTGGAACAAAGCGTGTACTAAGGCTGCGTGCGATTGACTGTTTGTGATTTATAAGTCACAGTTGACCCATGGTTGAAGTCAAACAAACCGCCACTTTCATGGCATGGGAAAGCAAGCTAAAGGATCGGCGGGCAAAGGCCGTGATCGCCGCCCGTATCTTCCGATTGGCGAATGGACTACCCGGCGATGTGTCACCAGTCGGCCAGGGTGTGAGCGAGTTGAGGATTCACTATGGCCCAGGCTATCGGGTGTACTTCCAGCAGCGCGGGACGGAAATCGTCATCCTGCTATGTGGTGGAGACAAGAGCAGCCAGGCCAGGGATATAGAAATGGCGAAACGCCTGGCAAATGAGTGGAGGCCGCAATGACCGAGCAAATCTATGATTATGACCCCGCGCAAGCGCTGGACAGCCCGGAGGCCATGGCTCTGTTCATCGCAGACGCTTTGGATACTGGAGACACCGCCTATATCGCTAAGGCTATGGGAGTCGTGGCCCGCGCCAAGGGGATGACGGAGTTGGCCAAGGAAACGGGTTTGGCCAGGGAGCAGCTTTACAAATCGTTTAGTGAGCGCGGGAACCCTACATTGAAAACCATGCTGGCAGTAATGCGAGCTCTGGGAGTTGATCTGACCGCCCGCCCGCATGCTCAGTGAGAACTCGTCCAGTTAGAGTTCTCTCTCCCGATCCTTGGCTATCACTGGTGAATCGAGTTGCTGGGCTCACTCATGTATCGTGGTATCGCTCATACCTAGGGAATAGGACTTCCCTAATCTTTGAATCCATCACTGACTCTATCTCGTCATAGGTGAAGGGGTAGCGTGCAACTTCATCCTCGACGAGTTCCATGTATAGCGCTGGAACTGTAGGTTCCCGGTGAAGGTAATATAAGGCGATTGCTGTCGCCATTTCGCAAAGTCTATCTGGGTCGGCCAGCGTTTCCTTAATGTTCGCTAGCAGCTCTGGAGAGGCGGCATGTGCGAGCTCGTAGAGCGCCTCGATCTTCAGCAACGCTTGCAGCACCATATTTCTTCTGTAGTCGATAGTCGGTGAGGGCTGCTCGAATCTCATTTTTGGGGCATCTCCTGCTGAACAGTCGTGTCGTTGTGATCGAGCTTGCTTCCTGCTCCTCCGTGTTGCAGCAGGAAGTGCTCGGTTGGTGCGAGTAGTTTTTTACTGTGTCCATCAGCGGCTGGTTCAACCCGAGTAATCAGCGTTCGGCAAGGCTTGCGGCCAAAAGCGCACGGTTTCCGTCGACCTGCTCGGGCTCGATGAGGTCCTGGGCAACCTGGCGTTTCGCGTTGAGCAGTTGCCACAGCTGCTCGTCGATCGTGCCCTCGACCAGTGGGATCTTCACCACCACCATGCGGAGCTGGCCGTTGCGGTACGCGCGGTCCTCGGCTTGTTCCTGCTGACCGGGAGTCCAGGGCAGACCGAGGAAAAACACGTAGTTCGCCGCAGTGAGGTTGTTGCCCGTCCCGGCGGCCGCCGTGGTGCAGATGAACACCCGGCAGTCGGGATCCTGCTGGAAGCGATCGATCGCTTTCTGCCGCTTGGTGAGCGAGTCATTGCCCACCAGCGTGACGCAGCCGTGCCCGGCCTGCTCGCAGAGTTCTTTCAGCGCAGCCACGGTCGGCTTGAACTCGCAGAACAGGATCACCTTGTCCTCGGCGTCGAGCTCGCTCAACAGGTCCATCGCCACGCGAACCTTCACCGTTTCCAGGTAACGCCGCAGCGCGCCGAGTCGCGCGAAGACCGGTCGGTCCTCGAGACGCAGCACGTCGTATTGCTGGCGTTCCTCGGTGGAGAGGGCCACCTTCAGCAACTGCCGCTGCTTGCCCTTGAGGCTGGGCAGCACATCTTTGCGCCTGCGCAGCATCCAGTCACCCAGCTCCGCCCGCAGACTCTGGCGGAACTCCGGGTTGCCGGCGAAACGGTCGCAGAACTCTTTCAGCGGCAGTTGGCCGATGGGGTGGCCTGAGAGGCGCAGCAGGGTGTGCAGCTCGGTTTCACGGTTGAGCACCGGCGTGCCGGTAAGCAGGTAGCGGTTCGGCACTTGGGCGGCAATGTCGAAACCATGCCGCGTGCATTGTGCCGTCGGTTCCTTCATCCGCTGCGCCTCGTCGATGACCATCACGGCGAAGCGCGAAGCGTTGGCGACGAATGGGCTCAACTGCTCGTAGTTGACCAGGAGCCACTGCGCCTCTGGGTTGTCCTGCTGGATGGCCACGGTGGCCGAGGGATAGACCTCCTGGATTTCGCGCTGCCAATTGATCAACAGGGTGGCCAGGGTGATGACCAGAATTGGCCTGCCCGCCGCTCGGATCGAAGCGGCGATGACCGCCTGGCGGGTCTTGCCCAATCCCATGTCGTCGGCCAACAGGGCGCTGGTTCTCTGCAGCAGGTGAGCGATGCCGGCAGGCTGGTGGGCCAGTAGCGAGTAGCCCTGAAGCGCCGCCTCGATATCAGCCGAGCTGTACTCGGTGCGCTCGATCTCTGGCACCGCGGCGAGGTAGATGTCACAAGCTGACTCGTCCTCCAGGGATGGCGCTGCCGGTTCCTGCTGTGGACCGCCGATGCTCATGCTGGGCAGCTCGGTCGCCGGCGCGAAGCTACCGTCGCTGAGCAGCTCCTGGACAGTATCCAGGATCTCGAATTGTTCCTCGGCGAGGCCAAGCTCCAGGATCAGGTTGCTGCGGAGCAGCTCAGTTGTGGCGTCGATGCGCCAGGAGCTCGATGGGCGCAGGAACACCCCGCGCATCCGCCGAGCCACCGCCACCACACCGGGATGGAACTCGCCTGACAGCAAGACGCCGCCCTCGGCCAGCGGCGCGATGCGCAGCAGCAAACCCCAGGTGAAGGCCTGTCGGTCAAGCGAGGCCTGTGCAGATTCGACCATGCCGCTGAAGTCCCGCCAGGACTGTGAGTGGAGGCCTCCAGCGAGCTCGGCGAGTCGGTTGTACAGCGAGTCCAGTTCGGGCAGTAACTTGCCCTTGGGGACCCGCCAGTAGCGGTGCAACGGATGCTCCCGGGCGCTGATGAAGAAGCCGGACAGTTCCAGCAGCGCGCGGTTGCTGCCTGCGATGTAGGGGATCTTCAAGCCGAAGTCGTAGCCGTCGAAGATAGCCCGCTGCAGAAGCGTCGAAGGAGTCGCGGAGGTACGGTTGACCAGACGTGGACGGCTCATCGGTCTTCCAACCGAGTGAGCAGCCACTTCGCCGTGGCTTCGGCGAGGCCCGCCTTCCAGCGACCATTGGCGAAGCGCGTCATGTGGACGGTCATGTCGGGCCAGTTCAGGTTCGTCGCTATGGCTCCAGAGCGAATCCGTTCCATGAACCAGCGGTATGCTTGGCCGGCAGGGGAGTCGGCCGGCACGGGGGCATTATCGAATTCGCGCAATTGCACCGTGGAAAGGTGCTGGGGATTCCAGGGCCTACCTAGAGGCTCGCCATGTTCACGCCTGAGCTCCAATTCGGCAGAGGCCAGTGGACGGCCAGCCTCACGTACTGAGAGCAGTCGGCAGTCTCCTCGGTAGGCGGCCTGGTCGTAGCTATCGATGCAATGGGCCAGCGCGATATGTTCGGCATAGAGATCGGCAGGGCAGCGGAGCTCGACGATCTGCAGGCCATTGGGGCAAGCGATAAGGCCGACAGGCAGCATTCCCTCCCAGGTGGTGTACTCGTCGGTGTCGACCAGATCGGGCAGGCTGCTCTGCACTGCGGCACGGAGCTCCCTCTGGACTTGGTGGTAGTCGTCCACCAGGTTGCCAGCCTGTCGGTAGGTACAATGACCCAGATACGCTTTCAGGGCGCTGCGCGCCTGCCGAACAACCTGTGAGTTCCCCTGGCCGAGGGCGGAATAGAACTCCTTGATGTCGCTCAGCCGTGCAGTGATTGCAAGCCATGCCGGATCCTGCCAATCCGACGGGCAGCCGTTGAAGAGACGGTTGTAGTCGGGCTTGGCATTGTGAATTTGCCAGGGGATCGCATTGTAGGCTGCATAGAATGCTGTCCATTGAGCGCGAGTGATCGGCCGCCGGTTACCAAGCGATGCTGCCAGTAGGAGAGCATGCCATCCCGAATGTCGGCCTTCCCGTTTGCGATGGAAGAGAGCTCCTCCCGCACGGCCAGGACTGACGTGACTAAGAAATCGAATCGAGGCCCGCGGCGCCTGAAATAGCCAGGCGAAAAAGTTGATGACCGAAATCCCTTCGTCCGCGACCTGCCCAAGAATACGGCCCATATCGAGATACCAGTCGCATGGCATGGTGGTGGCCTGCGGTCGTTCACTGTCAAGCAGGGAAAAGGGGCAAGGAAGGAAATGGCGGATGCTCTCGCCGTTGTCGTTGGTCGTCGTGTGGGGCCAGACTCCCTCCTCGCAATCCACCAGTAGCGGCGTCAAGATCGGCTGAGCCTTCAGCATTTGCAGCCGGCGCCTCTGGTCGCCTTGAGCCAGCCAGTTGTAGAGCTGGGGCGAGAGGCACCGAACCGAGCGGATGGCGAACAGCAGGTTCTGGTCCACGGCCTGTCTGAAGGTTCGCAAGACCGCTCCGATCTGCTTCAAGTAGAACTGGCGCCTTGGTGCGTAGTAGCGCTTGTTGCTGTGGCTCGGATACACGAGGCGACGTTGAAGTCCGAGATCGACCCTGGCCATCTGTGTGGCTAGGTCGTGCGCTCGCTTGGTGTACGAGCTGAGTACAGCAACTGCGTCGTCGAACGTCTGAAGGCGCTGTAGCAGCTTCAACGCCCCGGCTGGGGACGGCGTGCTTGCAGGGATACGATGGGCAGGATTGCATTCCCACGCACCGATCAGTTGACCGTCGAACACCTGGAGCAGAGGCCCTGCGCGCATGATGGTGTAACGCACACCATTATCCGCAGCGACGGTGATGCACCAGCACCTGGTCGTAGAGGTGCTGCGCAGGTAGTGACGGATGAACTTGGTTCGAGCTGTCCCTGCGAGGGAGAAATGCGTTGCCCAGGTATTGGCAACGGCGAGCTGCCGCTCGCTGTAACGGGCCAGGGATGGATCCTGTAGTGGCTCGGTGGGGGAAGTCCTATCGGGTGGTGCCACGCGCATGCTCCTGTGAAAGCGAGCAGCACTGTGGCCGGTTGGTGTGCTTCGGATCGATGGGAAATGTTCAGGCCACGCGGCCTGAATTTTCTTGCAGGTCTGACCGCGAGCTCAGTCTGAGATGAGACATTTCAGCCTTGCCTTCCAGCCTCGCGGTTGCTCTTCAGATGGTTTTCTCCGAATGAGGTCGATGAGTTGCTCCCTCGCTTGGGCTTCGTTCAGGGATATTTCCTCCTGGGTCTTGAGGTTCAACCAGTTCAATGTGGTCTGGTAGGTGTCCATCTTCCAGCCTGCAGTATCTTCCCGACCCAACTGCACGCGCTCCGGATGAACTTGTACAAGCAGCCCTTGTAGCAGGACCTGTTGCCGGAGTTGCCCGTACAGGCGGTAGAAGGCGTCGTTGACCTGGTAGTGGTTGAGCGTCACGTCGTGGAGCTGGCTCTTCTGCTGCTCGGCCAGGAAGAATCGAGCAATACAGGTGCGGTGGTTGCCGTCGGAGCCGACATAGAAATTCAAGCCATCGAGTGTGTTGTAGTGGATCGCGGGCCTGCGCTCCGTTGGCTGCAGGTAGTAGCTCGGGTTGTCCAACAAGGCCTGCAGGTTTCGCTGCATTCGCTTGCCGCCAGTGAGGAAGTCGAGCCAGGACCTTCCCCGGTAGTCTTTGCGGTCGGTACCCACGACGCGGAACACATTGATCGATCCCGTCTCGGTCCAGTAGTGGCTTTGAAGGAAGGCGTGCTTTTCCTGGGGGTAGGCTTCCTCCCACGACAGCAGGACCTCTGATGCCCATGCTGGCGGTTGCTCGACTTGCCTGCGCACGAAGTCGAAATTGAGGTTCCTGTCGGTACTGGTCTGCATGTTCATGTATTTATCTATAGCCCGCGCGGGTTGTCGAAGTCAGGTTGGCCGTCCTTGGTGGGGTAGCTGACTTTGCAGCCGGTGCTGCGATAGCCGCTGCAACCCCAGAAGTCGAAGCCGCCCTTGCCGGCTTTCTTGCGGCGGACCAGGGGCAGACCGCACTTGCCGCAGAGGAAGTCGCTGGTCGGCGCCGAGGAGACATTGGCGGTGGAGCTTGCGCGTGGTTCGTCCTGTGCGCTGGGGAGCGCGCGGAGTGTCTGCAGCTCTGACTGCAGGAGCTGGTAGAACTGCTGGACCACGTTCATGTAGGTGTCCTCGCTGTTGGCGATCCGGTCCAGGGCGACCTCGAGGTTGCGGGTAAAGTCGAGGCTGAGGAAGCTGAAGTTGTGCTCCAGGAGCGCTATGGTGGCCTCGCCCAGCTCGCCGGGGATCAGGCTTCGGCCCTTCATCTGCACCTGGCCCTTGTCGATGATGTTCTTCACGATCGAGGCGTAGGAGGATGGCCGACCAATCCCTCGGCGCTTCATCTCGCCCACCAGGCTGGCATCGGAAAATCGCTTGGGAGGGGTGGTTTTCTTCTCCAGGACCTCGCCGCTGTAGACCTTGAGGATCTGGCCTGGCTCCAGCGCCGGGATTGGGTTTGAGGGCGTTTCGTTCTTCTGCTCCTCGGCGTCATCGCCCTGCAGCAGTTTTCTCCAGCCAGGCACGTTCAACAGCTTCCCTTTGGCGCCGAAGCGCAGCGGCTTTTTGTCGGGGCCGACGCCCAGGAGGGTGATGGTTCGCACTGCGTACACGGCCGCTTCGATCTGGCTGGCAAGCGCGCGAACTCGAATGAGCTGGTACAGCGCCTGCTCATCAGCAGTTTCACCGGCGGAAGCGGCCATCCAGTCGGTAGGGGTGATGGCGGGGTGGCCTTCCTGGGCGTCTTGGTCCGCTTTGAACATCCGCTGTTGCTCTACACACTTCAGCCCCAAGGCTTTGGCGACAGCACGGATATCCGGCATCGAGTCCTTCGAAATATTGGGGTTGTCCGTTCGGTGGTAAGTGATGAGCCCCTGTTCATACAGCCGCTGGGCGACCTTCATCGTCTTGTCGGGTGACCACTTCAGTGCATTCCCGGCGGCCATCTGGAGCGAAGAGGAGATGAACGGTGCCGGAGGCGTATCGGTTTCTTCGCCATCAATGCAGGTCTCGACGATCACATTGCGTATAGCCCCCACCAGTTCTGCGAGTTGACGATCCTGGACATACGGAAATTCCTTGCTGGCAAACGTGGGCACTGGATCCCACTCCGCCTTCCAGGTGCGGCCGTCGCTGGGCGAAACGAAGGCCAGTTCCACCCCGAAATGCTTGATTGGTGTGAAGGCGCGAATCTCCCGCTCTCGCAGGACCACCAGGTACACAGCGACGGACTGCACGCGCCCGGCGGTGGTTGGCCTGCCCATCACGCGCCGCAACTCTGGCGTGACCAGATACCCCACCAGGCGATCGATGACGCGACGGCATTCCTGCGAGGCGACCTTCGGGAGGTCCAGGCGACGCGGCGAGCTGAGTTCGGCGCTGATGCATGACTTGGTGATCTCTTTGAAGGCAACGCGCTTGTAGTTCTTGATCCCGGCAGCCTGGAGTATGTGCCAGCCGATGCTTTCGCCTTCCCGATCCGGGTCGGATGCGACGTAGATCTCCAGAGCTTTCTGCTGCAGATCCTTCAGCCGTGCGACGGTTTTTTCCTTGCCCGAGAGGATCTGGTAGTGCGGTTTGAAATCCTGGCCCACGCCGACGGTGAGCATCTGCGGATCCTGGCCGTGAACGGGGAGGTCTCTGATGTGGCCGGCTGTCGCCTCGACCTGCCAGGTCACGTCGGGACGAATGGAGGGGAGAAGGGACCGCAGCTTTTTCAGCTTGCCCGGGGCTTCAATGATAACAAGGTGCATCGGCGGAATCTCTCGGAACAGTCGGTTGAACTGTCGCGATAAGAGAGCGGGCCAACAATGCGAAATGGACGGTGCGTTGTTGCAGTTTTCGGGAGGTATTGAAAGGCAGGGACAATCAGAAGTCGAGCTGCTGTTGCTGCTCCTGGGCAAACCCTTTCAGCCAGCACGCCCGCATTGCAGGGTGACTGTAGGGGCAGTCGAAGACCCGTAGCCCTTTCCGCGCGGCCTCAGCGCCAAGAGCTCGTACAGTCCGGTGGGGATCGTTGAAGTGTCGTCCGTCCAGCTTGTCGGTATCGGTCGCTTTCTTTGACACACGGCACCTCATGTTGAGCGAGATTCCCGAATCGGAAGTTCTTGCCACCAGCAACTTCACGAACGGGCGGCCAAAATTAAGGATGCTGGTTCATCAGCTGTTTCCGGCATAACTGATCATGTTGGTTGCTCCAGTCGCTGGAATGCTTGTCGATGTTGCGGGCGGCGAAGAATGGTTCTAGCCACCTGCAACTTCACGAGTGGGCGCGGTAGATTAAGACCGGCGTTTCACCGTCGCTTCGGCAATGCGCTGAGCCATTCGGATGAAGGTCGCTCGATCTTCTTCCTCCATAAGCGCCATGCACTTCAGTACGGAGATCTCGTCGGCGCTGAGGGGAGGCCTGGTCAACGGCTCTGGGCAATGTGAACCTGCTTGGTCATCTTTCCTGTTCATGGCGGATTTCCTGTCGGGCGAGTCTTTGTAGAGGCTGCGGGCGGCGACGAGTAGTGCTTGCCACCCGCAGCTTCACGAATGGGCGGCCAAAAATTAAGCCACCTGCTACATGGGGATGTCGTCGTCGAAGGCGCTGTCGTAGTCCTGCTGCGAGTGCGCATCCTGCTGAGTAGGTTGCGGCGGCACTTGCCGAGACTGCTGATGCTGGGTCGCCTGGCCATTGGTCGACGGCAACAGGGTGACCTCGGCCAGGCGATGGGGAAGGATGGAAATGCGCGAGGCTTCGACCTTCAGCGCCTGGACTTCTTCGCCTGACTCTTTGTCGGGCCAGCGGTCCATGATCGCCCGGCCTTCGACCTTGACGCGCATACCTTTCGCGAACAGTTCGGCGAAACGCTGGGCATCCTGATGCCACCACTCGACGCTGCACCAGAAGCCTCCGCGATCCTTGTAGCCACCCTGGCCATCGGGAATCGAGTTGTCGAACATCACGTTGAGACGCAGCAACTGCCGCGGGGGATTGTTGCCGTTCGGGAAGCTGCGGTGCTCCGGCGCCGAGCCGATGTTGCCTTCCCAGAAGACGGGGGTAGCCATGATGAATCTCCAGTCGGTTGAGTAGGGGGTTAGTGGGTGGAGCGTGGTTTGAAGGGGGAGCGAGTGGCGCGGCTGGCCACGTACCCGAGCAGTTCACGGGTTTGCCGAGACGTTGCAGCCAAGGTGTTGGCCATGTGCTCCTTGAACACTTCGCTGGCCAGCTTTTCGACGCCGCTGTCGTAGAGGGAATTGAACAGCAGCTCCGCGTCATGAGCGGAGCGCAGCAAGCCGTAGAGCAGATCCTTGGCGATGGAAGAGCCGGCCACGCTGGGCAAGGACTTGGCGGCCACACCTTCACCGATGATCTGACCCTGGAGGAAGTTCAGGGCCTGCTTGATCTGCTCAGGAGTCGCCGCGTCCAAGGACTCGACGGCCAGGTAGTTGCATACGACTTGTTCTGTCCTGGGGCGGGCCGGCTCGCCGAGGGTGTGATCGCGCATCAGGTCGAGGGTCTTGATGGCGAACTGGAGCAGGTGGTTGTGGCTGAGGATCTCAGGTTGCTCGATGAGCGCCTGTTCCATCTTGTTGAAGGCGTTGATGTAGGCCTCCTTCCAGCGGGCGGCCTCCTTGCCGGTGAATCCCATGCAGAGGAAGGTGAAGCCGTCGCGGGTCATGCGGAAGTACGGCTCTGGTTTGTTGTTGGAGCCAGGTCGGGTACACGGCGCAAAATTGCGCTGTGTAAACTCAGATGAGCATTCCAGGTTCGCAATGCTCTTGAGTACATCCTTGTGCTGCTTCCGAAAATGCTTGGCGACATCGAGACTGGTCGTGGTGGGCTTGCCGCCGGTGATCTCGACGCTGACCTCGGTGGAGGGCTGGCCTTTGGTGTTGGAAACGGTCTTGCTGCTGATGTTGCTCATGCTGTTTCTCCGTTGGTGATCGTTTCGTCGAAGGTAGAGCGGTACAGCTACATGCCCACGGAACCAGGGCGGGTCTGACTCTGCTGCAGTCGGCCTATGAACTCGGCCTCGGCCTGGCCCATCTTTTCCGCGCACTCTGCGGCCTGCTTGCCGATGGAGTGGATCAGGCTGATCTGCATGTTGAGGGTGATGCGCTGCAGCTCCATCTCGTAGAGGTCTTGCAGCAGGTATTCCGGGGTCTTGTCCTGGCGCAGCATTTCCGCCCACACCCCGACGCCCATCCGCCGGGTTGCAATGTGCTGCCAGCGAAGAAAGGTGGTGCGGGCGGATGTGCGCTGCTCGATGAGTCGGGCGGGCAGAAGAGTGAAGGGCGTGCGACGAACCTGGGCCAGCAATCGCTGGGCAAGTTCAAGCAATCCCTGCTCCAGGACTTCGCACTGCTCCGCCAACTGGGCCAGCTCCCCCTTACCTTTAAAAGGCTTTAAAAGGCCTTTTAGTGAGGCACTGTGTTGCAGCGCCTGGAAGGCAGTTTGTTGCAGTGGGCGGAAGGCACTTTGTTGCAGAGCGCCTTGCTGGTCCTTATCGAGCTGCCGCATTCCGATCAGTCCTCGAGCTCGACACGGTCAGCGTCATCATCGGCATCACCGTCAGAGCGGCCTCGGGTGATCGGCGGAGCGAAGTTCGAGCGTCGGGAGCCTTCCAGGATGTCCTGCGGGATCTCGCCGAACTTCTCGTACATCTTCCGCGCGGCTTCGGCACGAGCGTTGTTCGCGGCGAAGTCGTCGCGAGTGGCGCCCGAGAACTGGTAGCTCTGGGCCAGACCAAAGAGGCTGCGCAGCACCGACGCGCCTTCGTCGAGCCAGACCTCCATGTCGCGGCGACCAACCAGTCCGACGTGCTGGGCCAGCAGGATTCGGCGGGCGAGCTCGTCATAGTTGGTCAAGAGATAGACCGCCTTGAAGCCGAGAGGGTTGGAGATGAACAACGGGACCTTGACCGGTGTGACGGACAAGTTCTCGGAGATATCGAGGGTCGCGGGCAGCTTGGCCATGACGTCATCCAGGCGCTGGTCGATGGCCTTGAGTGCGGCTTGGCAGCTCTCGACTTTCTCTTCGATCTGAACCAGCCACCAATCGGAGTACGGATCGTCCAGTGCTGCCCCGCGGTGCATGCGATTCACGTAGGCGCAGAAGCCGGAGAGGCCGAGGATGCTGTGCTTGGCATCCGACTTCTGCCGGCCTGTCCAGATGCGGGCTGCGTGATAGGTGTGAAGCGTCAGGGCGACATCGCTGCGGAGAGAGCCGATCTGAAGCCGATGGGTTTCAGCCATGGTGCAGTGTTCCTTTATAGGGAAGGGGTTCGGCCACATCGTGCTGATCGGGGTAGGAGCGCGCAGTAGGAAATACATGGTTCGCTGCTGGGGTATTTCCGCTGGCAGTGCGGGTTCATCATCATCCCGCTTGCGGCTCATGGAGGTTGGCTTCCTTCAGCTCTTGGCCCCCTCAGGGGCGTTGTCTATCGCTACGTCGACGCAACTTTTGAGCTTGCCGAGCTGCTCGCTCAGTTCCTGCAGCTCCGTAAAGTCGATAGGCCATTCATAGTGATGCGGGCCGCATCACCCAGTTCGCCGGCGGCGCCGAGGCCAGGACCTGGCAGAGTGGTGCGGGCCGCACCACCCAGCTCGCCGCCGGCGCCGAGGCCAGGACCTGGCAGAGTGATGCGGGCCGCATCACCCAGTTCGCCGGCGGCGCCGAGGCCAGGACCGGGCAGAGTGATGCGGGCCGCATCACCCAGTTCGCCGGCGGCGCCGAGGCCAGGACCGGGCAGAGTGATGCGGGCCGCATCACCCAGTTCGCCGGCGGCGCCGAGGCCAGGACCGGGCAGAGTGATGCGGGCCGCATCACCCAGTTCGCCGGCGGCGCCGAGGCCAGGACCGGGCAGAGTGATGCGGGCCGCATCACCCAGTTCGCCGGCGGCGCCGAGGCCAGGACCGGGCAGAGTGATGCGGGCCGCATCACCCAGTTCGCCGGCGGCGCCGCGGCCAGGACCTGGCAGAGTGATGCGGGCCGCATCACCCAGTTCGCCGTCGGCGCCGAGGTCGATCCTTGGCAGAGTGATGCGGGCCGCATCACCCAGTTCGCCGGCGGCGCC